>JAMPDT010000034.1 GCA_023665525.1 Butyrivibrio sp.
GATTTCCGCCTCAAGCTGCGGGGAAGCCAAGGGAACATCCCTTTGGGCAACCTCCCTTTGACCGTTCATGGCGGCGGTAAAGGTTGAAATTATTTGGGTATTGCGGTCGTATACGCCCTTAAACTCCTTGCCCGAGCCGATGGGCCAGTTGATCGGGCAGGTGCTTATGCCGAGCACGCTTTCAATCTCGTCGCAAAGCTCGAACGGGTCGTTCGCGTCGCGGTCCATTTTGTTTATAAAGGTAAAAATGGGAATGCGGCGCATTACGCAGACCTTGAAGAGCTTGATGGTCTGCTTCTCGACGCCCTTTGAGCCGTCGATGACCATTACAGCCGAGTCCGCCGCCATAAGCGTGCGGTAGGTGTCCTCGGAGAAATCCTCGTGTCCCGGCGTGTCCAGTATATTTATGCAGTAATTGTCGTAATTGAACTGCAAAACCGACGAGGTTACAGAGATACCTCTTTCCTTTTCTATTTCCATCCAGTCGGAAACGGCGTGCTTCGCCGTTTTTTTGCCCTTTACCGAGCCTGCGAGGTTGATTGCGCCGCCGTAAAGCAGGAATTTCTCGGTCAGCGTGGTTTTGCCCGCGTCGGGGTGCGATATAATTGCAAAGGTTCTTCTTTTTTTGATTTCGTCGTTTAAATTAGCCAATTCAGTATCCTCTTTTAAAAATATTTTAAAAACAATCCGAACTCTTATAGAATAACAAATCCGTCAATTCTTGTAAACCGTTGATTTTGCCGGGCGCAAAATAAGAGGGCTTGCCACGCGCCGATTTATGCGGTATTATATATTTGTCAGTGAGGAGGAGAGATAATGGTCATAACGGTTGTTTTCGGTGTACTGTCCGTTTTATGCATGGCGTATTATATTGTCGTGATAAGCTACGCGGGGACGTCCTCGTCGTTTTCCGCGGTATGGCTTTTGGCAGCCGTCCTGTTTGCCGTCGCAGCGACGGCGGCATTTATAATAAGGCGCAGGCAGATTAGACTTCCCGCGGCGCTTAAGGCGGCGCTCGCGGTTCTTTTGGCGGCGGCGGTCATATTCTTCGCGACGGTCGAGGGATTTATAATTTCGGGTATGAATTACAGGACGGAGAGCGGGCTTGATTACGTTATTGTGCTCGGGGCGCGGGTGCGCGGAACGACGATTACCAAGTCGCTTGCCAAGCGGCTTGAGAAGGCGCTTTGGTACCTCGAAAGCAATCCCGGTACGCGCGCGGTGGTTTCGGGCGGACGGGGCGACGGCGAGGACATATCCGAGGCGCAGGCAATGTGTGATTATCTGATTGCAAACGGAATTTCCGAGGAACGGATAATTATGGAGGACCAATCGACGAACACGGAGGAAAATATTGATTTTTCAATGAGGCTCATCGGGGAGGACGCGGGAACGGACAATCCGCGCATAGGCGTTATCACGAACAATTTCCATGTTTACAGGGCAGTCAAAATATGCGAGGGCATGGGGTATTGCGTCAACGGGATAGCCGCGCCGTCCGACGGGATTTTATTCGTAAACAGCATGGTGCGCGAATTTTTTGCCGTGGTCAAATATAAGCTTTCGGGAGCCATATAAAATTTTCATAAAAAGGCTTGAAAAAAGCTCCGTTTTGTGGTATATGTTATGTAAATCAACCAAAAGAAAGAAAAAGCGTTGACGAGACGAGTAGCGTAATGATAAGGTTCAGAGA
The DNA here is from genome assembly GCA_023665525.1 of Butyrivibrio sp. Lineage (GTDB taxonomy): Bacteria > Bacillota > Clostridia > Lachnospirales > Lachnospiraceae > Eshraghiella. The sequence goes on from JAMPDT010000034.1 coordinate 1,694, forward strand.
GAAATCGGCGGGTGCGAGATTTCCCGGACATTATGTGAAAACCGACTCCGAGCTGCCCCAATCAGGCACGGTGATTCCGTTATAATCATACGAGATGCTTTCCGCAAATATGCGGACTGCAATTAGGGTGGAACCGCGATTATATCGCCCCTTGCCGAGCGCAGGGGGCTTTTTTTGCGCGATAAGCCGTATTTTACCGCAAAACCGCGTATATATGCGCGCGGACCGCGGTTATAATAAATTTATTAAAACGGAGGTAAATATTATGAGAATCAAAGACAAGACGGAGGACGTGATCAAGCTGTTGGACGAGGAGACCACGAGGACCAACAAGGAGCTGCTTATCGCCGCGGCAATATGCACGGTGGTCGGAATCATAATCGGATTTTTTATCGGGAAAACGACTGCGGCAAAGAACACAATCAAGAAGTACAATAAATGCTATTCCTACGATTTCGGCGACGAAGAGGAATAAAAGAAGGGGCGTTACAAAATGAGAATCACATTAAAAGACGGTTCGGCAAGGGAATACGACTGCGCCAAATCCGTATATGAGATAGCGCTTGACATCAGCGAGGGGCTTGCGCGGAATGCCTGCGCGGGCGAGCTTGACGGCGTGACGGTGGATCTGAGGACGGTGGTCGATAGGGACTGCTCCCTCAGCATTCTGACCTTTAACGACGACGCGGGAAGAAGGGCGTACAGGCATACGGCGTCCCACGTTCTTGCGGAGGCGGTAAAGCGTCTTTATCCCGACGCGAAGCTGACGATAGGTCCCGCAATAGAGGAAGGCTTTTACTATGATTTTGATTGTCAGTCCTTTGACAGGGCGGCTCTCGACGCTATCGAGGCGGAGATGAAAAAAATCATCAAGGAGGGACGCAGGCTTGATAAATTCGAGCTTCCCAGAGCCGAGGCGATAAGCTTTATGGAAAAAAGGGGCGAGCCCTACAAGGTGGAGCTTATCAACGATTTGTCCGAGAACGCGGTCATTTCGTTTTACAGGCAGGGGGACGGCGAGGACGCTTTTGTCGATCTCTGCGCGGGACCGCACCTTATGGACGCAAAGCAGATCAAAGCCATAAAGCTTACCTCGTCGTCGGGCGCGTACTGGAGGGGCAGCGAGAAGAACAAGATGCTCACCAGAGTTTACGGTACCGCCTTTACAAAGAAAGAGGATTTGAACGCGTATCTCGAGCATCTTGAGGACATCAAGAAGCGCGACCACAACAAGCTCGGACGCGAAATGGAGCTTTTTACGACCGTGGACGTAATCGGTCAGGGGCTTCCGCTTCTTATGCCGAAGGGCGAGCGCATAATCAGGACGATGCAGCGCTGGATTGAGGACGAGGAGGAGCGCCGCGGCTATGTCAGGACCAAGACCCCGCTTATGGCAAAGAGCGACCTCTACAAAATATCGGGGCATTGGGACCATTACAAGGAGGGAATGTTCGTTCTGGGCGACGAGGAGAAGGATAAGGAGGTTTTCGCGCTCCGTCCTATGACCTGCCCCTTCCAGTACTATGTTTACAAGGCGAGCCAAAAAAGCTACCGCGATCTGCCATGCCGCTACGGTGAAACCTCGACGCTATTCCGCAACGAGGATTCGGGCGAGATGCACGGTCTTACGCGCGTGCGCCAGTTTACGATTTCGGAGGGACATCTTATCGTCCGCCCCGACCAAATGGTCAAGGAGTTCAAGGACTGTATCGCGCTTGCGCAGTACTGTCTGCGTACCTTGGGACTTGAGGAGGACGTGACCTACCATCTGTCCAAATGGGACCCGAACGACAGCGAGAAGTACATCGGCGAGCCCGAGGTGTGGGAGCGCACCGAGCAGGATATTCGCAATATCCTCACGGAGCTTGAGATTCCTTTTACCGAGGACGTGGGAGAGGCTGCCTTTTACGGTCCCAAGGTCGATATAAACGCCAAAAACGTGTACGGCAAGGAGGACACCATGATAACGATTCAGTGGGACGCGCTTCTTGCCGAGCAGTTCGATATGTATTACATCGACGAGAACGGCGACAAGAAGCGTCCGTACATCATTCACCGCACCAGCATGGGCTGCTATGAGAGGACGCTTGCGTGGCTTATCGAAAAATACGCGGGACAGTTCCCCACATGGCTCTGCCCCGAGCAGGCGCGCGTGCTTCCGATTTCCGACAAATACTCCGAGTACGCCGAAAAGGTCAAGGAGGAACTTCGCGCAAACGGAGTTTACGCCGAAACTGACCAGCGCTCCGAGAAAATCGGCTACAAGATCAGGGAGGCAAGGCTTGCCAGAGTGCCCTATATCCTTGTTGTCGGAGAAAAGGAACAGGAGAGCGGACAGGTGTCCGTAAGGAGCCGATTCCTCGGCGACGAGGGTCCCAAGCCGCTTGCCCGGTTCATAAGCGAAATCTGTGAGGAAATAAGAACGAAACGGATCCGCAGGATTGAGGCGCAGGAGAAGTAGGCGGAGACGGAATTGGATTTATTTTAAGGCGAACCGCCGCAGCTACCAATCTGCGGCGGTTTTGGTTATATTCATATGGACTTTTACAAAATATACAATCCCATAACGGCTATGCCTTTCCGAAAAAGCACGGAATACGTTGAGCTTGCGCCCTGCGAGGCGCTGCTGCCGTATGTCAGGTGCTTTTGGGGAAGCATTGTTCCGTATCAAAGCGGCGGCAGTGCCGACTTGGGCTCGGAAAATCTCGTCACGCCCGATACCTGTATGGACGTGATTTTTGACATAAACCATACAAAAGAAAGCATCGTGTCGTGCTTTTGCGGCATAGACGACAGAAGCTTTGCTTCGGAGGGCGAGAGGGAGCGCGGCGTTGTGTCGAAATTCGGAATACGCTTTTATGCGTGGAGCGCGGCGCTGTTTTCGGAGGACGCGCTGCGTGATGTTAGGAATGCGAGGCTTGAAGCGGGCGCGCATTTTGGCGGGCTGAAAAAATATCTTGAGCCGCGCCTTTATGAAACCGACGATATTTTCGGACGCGCTGCGCTTGCGGAAAAGTATCTTTTGGAGCATATGGACGCGGAGCGCGGTAACGCCGTTCTGCCGCAGGCGGTGGGGTTTATCCTGAAGCGGCGGGGCGTTTTAAGGATAGAGGAGCTTTCGGACGAGATGTGCAAAAGCGCACGCTCTCTTGAGCGCGTTTTCGGGGAATATATCGGAATGCCGCCCAAAAGGCTTTCGGAGCTGGTTCGCTACCAGTATCTTTGGAACGAGATTATTTACTCCCCCGATACGGATATACAGGACTTGGTGTACCGATACGGGTATACCGACCAAGCTCATCTTCTGCGGGATTTTAAGCGTTTTCATACGATGACTCCGACGGAGGCGAGAAGGTACGCCTGCCGTAATGTCGGTTTTTTACAAGACGGAGAAGGCTGTCCTTGTTAATATTGTAAAAAACAGACGCAAAGGAGAAGCAATATGAGCAAAACCTACGAATTGTCGAGAAAATTCATCTATCGGAACGCGAGACCCCTTGACCTTGCGCGTTTTCGGTACCATTTTGAGGGAGGCTCGGCGGAGAGCGTGCTTGACGCGCTTGCGGCGTACCAAAATGAGGACGGAGGCTTCGCGAACGGGCTGGAGCCTGACAACTGGAGCCCTTACTCCTCGCCGATACAGGTTTGGAGGGCAACGGAGATTCTGCGCGAAATAGCTTGGAGGGACGCGGGACACCCGCTTGTTTCGGGTATTCTTGACTACCTTGAAAGCGGCGCGGACGTCGGTAAGCACGGCTTATGGCGCAATACGACGGCGCCGACCGATAATTACCCCCATGCGGTATGGTGGAGCTATGACGAAAACGGCGATACGGGCTACAACCCGACTGCGGCGCTGGCGGGCTTTATTTTAAAATACGCGGACAGGGAAAGCGCGCTTTATCGAAAAGGGCTTGAGCTTGCGCACAGGGCTTTCGATTGGCTCGCGGCGAACGCGCCGCTTGACGAGCGCCATGTACTTTGCTGCTTCATAAGGCTTTACGAATATCTTGACGGCTCCTCTGCGGCGGCGGAGTTTGATATGTCCCTTTTCAAAAAAATGCTGACCGAGCAGATATGCGGCGCTATATGCGGCGACGTATCGAAATGGGGCAGGGAGTATGTGGCTGTGCCCTCGACCTTTATCGAGACGAAAAACAGCCTCGGCTATGAGGAAAACAAGGAGCTTGTGAAAAAGGAGTGCGAGCTTGTTTTGCTTACGCAGGAGGCTGACGGGGGCAGGGCGGTGCCGTTTTGCTGGTGTACGGACTATAAGGAGCAGGAAATTGCGTACAACCGGTGGAGAAGCGATATTGTTATACAGAGCGAGCGGTTCTTAAGAGAATTTATTTAATTGATAAGTGCTTGACAAATACCTCCGTAGGGTATATTCTTTTAACGGATAAATACCCTAGGGAGGTATATTTTTATGCAGTCATCAAATAAAAAAAGCGGCGGCGACTGCTGCTGCGGGGCATCGGCAAAGACAAAGGAGCGCACGGACAAGGAATACAGGAGCCTTTTGAACAGGCTTAACCGCATAGAGGGACAGGTCAGGGGCATAAAAAATATGCTGGATAACGACGCGTACTGCGTGGACATACTAATGCAGGTGTCGGCGGTGGGCGCGGCGCTCAACAGCTTTGGCAAGGAGCTTTTGGGAAATCATATAAGAACCTGCGTAGCCGACGATATAAGGGCGGGAAACGACGAGGCGATAGACGAGCTTGTTGCGACGCTGCAAAAGCTGATGAGCTAGCGGGAATGTCAGGAGGTTGAATTATGGAGCATTATTCGGTCACGGGTATGAGCTGCGCGGCGTGCAGCGCCCATGTGGAAAAGGCGGTGTCCGCCGTTTCGGGGGTGGAGAGCGTGAGCGTGAGCCTGCTTACCAATTCAATGGCAGTGGAGGGAAGCGCGGACAGCGCGGCGGTCATAGCCGCGGTGCAGAGGGCAGGCTACGGCGCGGCTCTTAAGGGCGCCGCCGATAAAAGCAGGGCGTCCGGCACGACTGACGCGTCCGACGGACTTGAGGACAGGGAAACGCCGGTTCTTATAAGAAGGCTTGCGGTGTCGCTTGTTTTTTGGCTCCCTCTTATGTATGTGTCGATGGGACACGTTATGTGGGGCTGGCGCGTGCCTGCTCCGATAGCCGAAAGCCCGCTTGTGACGGGCTTGACAGAGCTGCTCCTTACGGTGATCATAATGGTCGTGAACAGGAAGTTTTTCGTGAACGGCTTCGGCTCGCTGGCAAGGCGTTCGCCCAATATGGATACGCTTGTCGCGCTCGGGGCGGGGGCGGCGTTTGTATACAGCACCTATGCGCTTTTCGCGATGGCGCACGCGGCGGACGTGGGAAACCATGCGGCGGAGCATATGTATATGCATGAGTTCTATTTTGAATCGGCGGCTACGATACTTGCCCTGATAACGGTCGGCAAAATGCTTGAGGCGCGCTCCAAGGGAAAAACCACGGACGCGTTAAAGGGGCTTATGAGGCTTGCGCCGAAGCTTGCGACGGTGGTGAGGGACGGCGCGGAAATAAGCGTTCCCGTCGAGGAGGTAAAAAAAGGCGATATTTTCACAGTGAGACCCGGAGAGAGCATTCCCGTTGACGGCGTTGTGCTTGAGGGCTTCGGAGCTGTTGACGAATCGGCGCTTACGGGAGAAAGCATTCCCGTTGACAAGCAGGAGGGCGCGTCGGTGTCCGCAGCCACGATAAACCGCTCGGGCTTTCTTAGGTGCGAGGCGACGAGGGTGGGCGAGGATACCACGCTGTCGCAGATTATACGTATGGTCAGCGACGCGGCGGCGACCAAGGCTCCGATAGCCAAGGCGGCGGATAAGGTTTCGGGTATTTTTGTCCCCGCCGTAATGGGCATTGCCGCAGTCACGGTCGCGGTATGGCTGCTTGCGGGCGGCGGGATCGGGACGGCGCTCGGACGGGGAATCGCCGTTTTGGTTATAAGCTGTCCCTGTGCGCTGGGGCTTGCCACTCCCGTCGCAATCATGGTCGGCAGCGGCGTAGGAGCGAGGGGCGGAATACTTTTTAAAACCGCCGCGGCGCTTGAGGCGGCGGGAAGAACAAAGATTGTGGTGCTGGACAAAACGGGAACTATAACGAGGGGCGAGCCTGTGGTGACGGATATTATCGCCTCGGACGGAGTCACCCGAAGCGAGCTGCTTTCGCTTGCATACGCCCTTGAGGTCAAAAGCGAGCACCCGCTTGCGGGGGCGGTCGTAGGGTACTGCAAGGAAAATTCGGCGGAGCTTTCGGAGAGCGCGGAATTTACGGCGCACAGCGGCAGCGGCGTGAGCGCCGTGATAGACGGGGCTTCGGCGCAGGGCGGAAATTATTCGTTTATAAGCGGCTTTGCAAAAATAGGAAAGGAAATGCTCGAGCGGGCGGAAAGCTTGGCTGACGAGGGCAAAACGCCGCTGTATTTTGCAAGAGGCGGCACGCTGTACGGAATCATAGCGGTGTCCGATGTCATAAAGGAGGACAGTCCCGAGGCGATAAGGCGTATGAAGGACATAGGGCTTCGCGTCGTTATGCTCACGGGAGATAACGAGAAAACCGCTAAGACGGTCGGAGCGCAGGCGGGAGTTGACGAGGTTATAGCGGGAGTTCTGCCCGACGGCAAGGAGGAGGTCGTAAGAGGACTGCTTTCGGAGGGAAAGGTCGCTATGGTGGGCGACGGAATCAACGACGCGCCCGCTTTGACGAGAGCCGACTTAGGGATAGCGATCGGCGCGGGAGCGGACATTGCGCTTGACGCGGCTGACGTGGTTTTGATGAAAAGCAGCCTGAGTGACGTTCCCGCCGCCGTTCACCTCGGAAAAAAGGTGCTTAAGAACATACATGAAAATCTTTTTTGGGCTTTTATTTACAATATTATCGGCATACCGATTGCGGCGGGCGTGTTTTATCCGCTGCTCGGTTGGAAGCTGAATCCCATGTTCGGCGCGGCGGCGATGAGCCTTTCAAGCTTCTGCGTCGTTACAAACGCCCTGCGGCTTAATTTTGTAAGGCTGCACGGCAGGAATACAAATAAAAATACTGAATCTGAGAAGGAGGATTCCATGAAGAAAACTATTGAGGTTACGGGAATGATGTGTGCGCACTGCGAAATGAGAGTGAAAAAGGCTCTTGAGGAGTTGCCGCAGGTAAAGACGGCTTCGGCGGACCACGAAAAGAATACCGCCGAGGTGGAGCTTGAGGGCGAAATCGACGACGGCGCGCTTAAGTCGGCGATTGAAAAGGAGGGCTACACGGTAGGGGAAATACGCTGAAATACCGCGTAAAATAAAAGGGCTGATGCCGCGGCGAGAATTCGTCGGTTAAAGCGTCAGCCCGTTATTTCGTCAAGAGCAGAGAGCCCGAAAGCCCTATCCTCTCAGCATTATCTCCTGAAGCATAAATGCCTTGTCAAGACCGCCCCTCGCGTGGATCTTGCCCTCCTGATACAATACCTCGATGTCTTTTTTGCCTGTGATAATATCAAAAAGCACATCCGCCGATATTGTAAGAATAACGTCCCTGTCGTAATACTCGTAGGGAGCGATATGCAGACGACCGTCGCCGACCTCTATGTAGAAGGCGCCCTCGCCCTCACCCCTGATGTCGATTTCCACAGCGAGATGTTCCTTGATGTTGCTGGTGTCCGCGTCAACGTAAAGCTCTTTTACCTTTTGTACAATTTCCTCATAAGTCATAATAAGCACCGCCTTCCTGCTAAAGCACGGGGCGCGAAAGTGTTTTTGCACCCGTAAATGAAAAGAATTGCTTTGTTAATATTATAACATAGATGCGAGTGTCTTTCAATGCTTCTTCTCTATTTTTATGCGGCGCACCGTTGCGTGCAGACGGCGTAAGTCTTTTTTCAATATAAAAAACCAAAATATTCTCACCAGTATGGCACAATCAAAACAGGAATTTATGAAAGCAATTAAAAAAATACTTATGGCAGAAGATGTTTGACGAAGATTAACGCGAATGTAATCAAATGATTGCAAATGTAATCAAAATGCGGTATAATAAAACCAACAGAAAATTTCAAGTCCGTTTAGGAGGGATTCATATGGCAAATACACTGATACAGTTTCGCGTTGAGGAAACATCAAGGATAAAGGCGGTCAGCATTTGCGAAAAACTAGGCATCGATCTTCAAACCTATCTGCGTATGTGTATGTCGCGGCTGGTGCAGGAGAACGGAATACCGTTCAGCATGAAGCTTGACGGCAGCTCCGAGTCGAAGGCGTTTAAGGCGCTGAAAGCGGCAAGTCAAATAGCGGAAGAAAACGGACTGTCCGATATGACGCTTGATGAAATCAATGCGGAGATTTCCGCCGCAAGAAAGCAGGCGGCTGAATGAAATATTACGCGGTGATTGATACGAACGTGCTTGTTTCCGCTATGCTCAAGTGGACTTCAATACCCGGAAATATAATTGAACTCACCTTAAGCGGAACGATTGTTCCTTTGCTGAACGAGCGGATTGTCAAGGAATACAAAGAGGTTCTCGGACGTCTCAAATTTCATCTGACAGACGAAATTATCGACTCCGTGGTTGATGAAATGGAACTGCTTGGAATATATGTGGATGCAAACGAGCTTGATTTGGTATTCCCGGACCCGAAAGATCGGGTGTTTTATGAGGTTGTGATGGAGGAAAGAAAATCGGAGGAGGCTTATCTTGTTACAGGGAATATCAGGCATTTTTTGGCGAAGCCTTATGTAGTAACGCCAAGGCAGATGTTGGATATTATCATTGGCAATATGGAAAATTAAATATTTTATGCGGGTACGAATGGCGCTAATAAAGTTTGCCGTAAAAATATAAAAATCCAAGAAACTTCTTTCGGGCGAAATAGAGCGCCGTTCCGATAAATATGATATAACATCGTACTATCGAAGTATGTGAAATTGAAAGCCAATGAAAACACAAACGCAGAGCTTTCTTAACTTGAAAAATGACAGGAATTATGTTAGACTTGGGCTATAAATATTCAAGGGAAAAGGTTAAGGGCTTTATGTCAAATACGGAGCAGGACAGAATACGCAATTTTTGCATAATCGCACATATAGACCATGGGAAGTCCACCTTGGCGGACAGGATAATAGAGAAAACGGGGCTTCTCACGAGCAGGGAGATGCAGGCGCAGGTCCTCGACAATATGGAGTTGGAGAGGGAGCGCGGGATAACGATTAAGGCGCAGACTGTGCGGCTTGTCTATAAGGCGGGCGACGGCGAGGAATATATTTTCAACCTGATTGATACGCCCGGACACGTGGATTTTAATTATGAGGTTTCAAGGAGCCTTGCCGCCTGCGAGGGCGCGATTCTGGTGGTGGACGCGGCGCAGGGGATAGAGGCGCAGACGCTTGCCAATGTTTATATGGCAATCGACCACGGCTTGGAGGTTTTTCCCGTAATAAACAAAATTGATCTGCCGAGCGCGGAGCCCGAGCGGGTTAAGGACGAAATCGAGGACATAATAGGGATAGAGGCGCAGGACGCGCCGCTTATCTCGGCGAAGAACGGCATAAACATCGAGGAGGTGCTCGAGGCGGTTGTCGCCAAGCTTCCCGCCCCGAAGGGCGATCCCGACGCGCCGTTGGCGGCGCTTATCTTTGATTCGGTTTACGATTCGTACAAGGGCGTTATCGTTTTCTGCCGCGTCAAGGAGGGCAGGGTTAAAAAAGGCACCAAAATACGCATGATGGCGACGGGCGCGGAGGCGGACGTGGTCGAGGTGGGATATTTCGGGGCAGGACAGTTTATTCCCTGCGGTGAGCTTTCGGCGGGGCTTGTCGGTTATATTATGGCGAGCATAAAAAACGTCAAGGATACGAGAGTGGGCGATACGATTACCGACGCGCTCAAACCCTGCGAAAAGCCGCTCCCGGGCTACAAGAGGGTCAACCCCATGGTATACTGCGGGCTTTATCCGGCGGACGGGGCGCATTACGAGGATCTGAAGGACGCGCTCGAAAAGCTTCAGCTTAACGACGCTTCTCTTTTCTACGAGCCCGAAACCTCGGCGGCGCTTGGCTTTGGTTACAGGTGCGGCTTCCTGGGGCTGCTTCATCTTGAGATTATTCAGGAAAGGCTTGAAAGGGAGTACAATCTTGACCTTGTAACGACCGCGCCGAGCGTTGTCTATAAGGTCCATAAGACCGACGGCTCGGTTACGGACCTCACGAATCCCTCCAATCTTCCCGATTTGTCGGAGATAGAATATATGGAGGAGCCTGTCGTGGACGCGGAGATAATGGTGACCTCGGAGTACGTCGGAGCCATTATGAAGCTTTGTCAGGAAAGGCGCGGAGAATATATCGGAATGGAGTATATCGAGGGGACGAGGGCGCTGATAAAATACGTTCTGCCGCTCAACGAGATAATATACGACTTTTTTGACGCGCTCAAGTCGCGCTCGCGCGGCTATGCGTCATTCGATTATCAGCTTAAGGGCTATAAGCAGTCCAAGCTTTGCAAGCTGGACATTCTCGTTCACCACGAGGAGGTGGACGCGCTTTCGTTCATCGTGTTTGAGGGGAGCGCATACGAGCGCGGCAGGAAAATGTGCGAAAAGCTCAAGGAGGAGATTCCGAGACAGCTTTTTGAAATTCCGATTCAGGCGGCAATCGGCAGCAAAATCATAGCGCGCGAAACCGTCAAGGCTCTCAGAAAGGACGTGCTCGCCAAGTGCTACGGCGGGGATATTTCGCGTAAAAAGAAGCTTCTCGAAAAGCAAAAAGAGGGCAAGAAGCGCATGAGGCAGATAGGCAGCGTCGAGATACCGCAGAAGGCATTCATGAGCGTGCTTAAGCTTGACGATGAATAATAGGAGGGTATATGAGCTGTTTAAATAACGCGGTCAATCATTTCAAGACGATAACGAGGCACAGGCACGAGGTGATGAAGAACTGCTTTCGCGCGGGAATCGGTTTGCAGGGGCTTTTTCACGATTTGTCCAAATATATGCCGGCGGAATTTTTTCCCGGCGTGAGATATTTTCAGGGCGACAGAAGCCCCAACGAGATGGAGCGCGAAACCGTGGGCTATTCAAACGCGTGGATGCACCACAAGGGGCGCAACAGGCACCATTACGAGTACTGGAACGATTACAATCCGAGGACAAAGCGCATCGAGGCGGTCAAAATGCCGACGAGATATTTTATCGAGATGGTATGTGACAGGATCGCCGCGAGCAAGATTTATTACGGCGAAAATTATACGGACGAGTCCTCGCTCAATTATTATCTGCGCAAAAAGGGCAAGATGTTCATAAACCCCGAAACCGAGCGCGAGCTTGAAAAAATACTCCGCATTCTTGCCTTTGAGGGCGAAGCCAAGGTGTTTCGGATACTCAGGCGCATGGCGGCAAAGGACCGTGCGCGCCGCGCCGTTAATTTTATAAAGAAGCCGTTCAAATGATTAAGGATTTGGGAATATATATCCATATACCCTTCTGCGCCTCAAAATGCGCCTACTGTGATTTCTATTCGTTTCCCGCAGACGATGAAACGAAGCGCGCGTATGCGGACGCGCTTCGCAGGCAGACAGCCTGCGCGGCGAAGGAAATATCAAGGGATTACAGGGTGGTTTCGGTGTTTTTCGGAGGCGGGACCCCGTCGATACTTGACGCGGGACTGCTTATGGGTGTGCTTGATGAGGTGCGCGCCGATTTTGCTATGGCGGAGGACTGCGAGATAACCGTGGAATGCAACCCCGGCACGGCGGATTCCGCAAAGCTTCGCGCGTACAGGCAAAGCGGCGTGAACCGTCTGAGCCTCGGGCTCCAGTCCGCAAACGACGGCGAGCTTCGCAGGCTGGGGAGGATTCATAGCTTCGGGGATTTCGCAAGGTCCTACGAGGCGGCGCGCAAATGCGGCTTTGACAATATAAATGTGGATCTGATGTCGGCGATTCCGGGGCAGACCGCCGAGAGCTGGCTCCAAACCCTGAGGACGGCGGCTGCGTTAAGACCCGAGCATATCTCGGCGTACAGCCTTATCATCGAGGAGGGAACGCCCCTCGGGGATATTGCGGCGCAGGGCATTGAGCGGCTCGAGTTGCCCGACGAGGAGACGGAGCGGGAAATGTACCGTATGACGGAGGAATACCTTGGCAGGGCAGGATACGCGCATTATGAGATTTCCAATTACGCGAGGGCGGACCGCGAATGCAGACACAACGTCATATACTGGAAAAGAGGCGCTTATTTGGGCTTTGGGGCAGGAGCGTCGTCTTTTATAAACGAAAAAAGATACACTGCCGCAAGGGATATTTCGGCATATATCGCAAATCCCGAAAACGCCTTCGGGGAGGCGGAATGCCTCACCGCGTCGGACGCGATGTCGGAGTTTATGTTTTTGGGACTGAGAATGCTGCGCGGCGTGAAGCACAGCGATTTCAGGCGGTGCTTCGGAAGGCAGCTTGACAATGTTTACGGCGGGATTATTGATAAATATGCGGCGTCGGGGCATATTATTGACGACGGGGAAAGCGTAAGGCTAAGCTCTGCGGGAATCGACGTAAGCAATTATATTTTGGCGGATTTTATAATATGAAAATCCCGCGCGGCGGGAATATCGGGAGAATACGAATGAATCTTAAGCTTATATCATGGAACGTAAACGGGCTTCGCGCCTGCATCGACAAGGGCTTTGAGGACTTTTTCGATAAGGCGGACGCAGATATTTTCTGCTTGCAGGAGATTAAGCTGAGCGAGGGACAGCTTGAGTGGAATAAAAGCGGTTGGCACGCGTTTTGGAATTACGCCGAAAAAAAGGGCTATTCGGGGACGGCGGTTTTCTGCAAAAGTGAGCCGATTGGTGTAAGCCTCGGAATCGGAATCGAAAAGCATGACCATGAGGGCAGGGTGATCACGCTCGAATTTGAGAAATTTTATATGGTCACGGTATATACGCCCAATTCACAGCGGGAGCTTACAAGACTTGAGTACCGTATGGAGTGGGAGGACGCTTTCAGGGAATATCTTGTTGCGCTCAAAGCAAAAAAGCCCGTCGTGGTCACGGGTGATATGAATGTGGCTCATAAGGAAATCGACCTTAAGAATCCGAAAACAAATCATCACAGCGCGGGCTTTACCGACGAGGAGAGAGGGAAAATGACCGAGCTTTTGAACGCGGGCTTTATCGACACGTTCAGATATTTTTATCCGAATGCGACGGACAGATACAGTTGGTGGTCGTATATGTTTAAGGCGAGGGAAAAGAACGTGGGCTGGCGCATAGACTATTTCCTTGCCTCCGAGGAGCTTAAGGAGGCGCTTGTAAGCGCGGATATTCACCATAGCGTTATGGGCTCCGACCACTGTCCCGTGGAGCTGGTGCTTGACCTTTAGGCGGAGATCGGCATAATGCATTGACTTATAGGTTAGTATGTGCTAACATCATAAATTAATAATTCATTCAGAACAGGAGATATTGCAATGAGCAGGAAACCTACGGTGCTTCTTATCCTTGACGGATACGGGCTTAACGAAAAAACGGAGGGCAACGCAGTAGCGCTTGCCAAAACGCCTGTTATGGACAGGCTTATGAAGGAGTATCCCTTTGTAAAGGGCAACGCCAGCGGAATGGCGGTCGGACTTCCCGACGGACAGATGGGCAACTCGGAGGTTGGCCATCTCAATATGGGAGCGGGAAGAATCGTATATCAGGAGCTTACAAGGATTACAAAGGAAATTCGGGACGGGGATTTCTTTGAAAACGAGGCTCTCCTTAAGGCGTGCGACAACTGCAAGAGGAACGGCTCGGCGCTTCACGCGTTCGGACTTCTTTCCGACGGCGGCGTGCACAGCCACAATACGCATCTTTACGGGCTTTTGGAAATGGCGAAGCGTCAGGGGCTTGACAAGGTGTACGTCCACTGCTTCCTTGACGGACGCGATACGCCCCCGCAGTCGGCTAAGGGCTTTGCCGCTGAGCTCGAGGAGGAAATGAAGAAAATCGGTGTCGGCAAAATAGCCTCCGTTTCGGGACGCTATTACGCTATGGACCGCGACAACAATTACGATCGCGTGGAAAAGGCTTACGCCGCTCTCACAAGGGGCGAGGGCATCGAAGCCGACGGAGCGGTCGAGGGAATACAGGCGTCCTATGACGCGGGCGTGAACGACGAGTTTGTGGTTCCCTTTGTCGTAAAGGAAAACGGCGCGCCCGTAGCGGTGATCAAGGACGGCGATTCGGTTGTGTTCTTTAATTTCCGCCCCGACCGCGCGAGGGAGATTACGCACTGCTTCTGCGACGATGATTTCGATAAATTTGACAGAGGAGCGCGCAAGGATATTGTTTTCGTATGCTTTTCCGATTACGATCCGCTTATTCCCAACAAGGAGGTCGCCTTTAAGAAGGTCGAGGTCACGAATACCTTTGGGGAATGGCTCGCGAATAAGGGAATGAGACAGGCGAGAATCGCGGAAACCGAGAAGTACGCTCATGTCACCTTCTTTTTCAACGGAGGCGTGGAAAAGCCCAACGAGAACGAGGAGAGAATCCTTGTCAATTCGCCGAAGTATGTTCCGACCTATGACAAGAAGCCGAGAATGAGCGCTTACACCGTATGCGACAAGCTCAGTGAGGCAATCACGGCAAAGGACGAGAACGGAGAGGCTCTGTACGACGTTATCATCTGCAATTTCGCCAATCCCGATATGGTGGGGCATACGGGAGTGCTGGAGGCGGCGATCGAGGCGATCGAGGTTATCGACAAATGCGTGGGCGAGATAGTCGGACTTATCAAGGAGGTTGACGGCACGCTCTTTATATGCGCCGATCACGGCAACGCCGAGATGCTTACAGATTACGAAACGGGCGCGCCCTTTACGGCGCACACCACCAATCCCGTGCCCTTTATCCTCGTAAACGCGGATCCGTCCTATAAGCTCAGGGAGGGCGGCTGTCTTGCGGACATTGTTCCCACGCTGATCGAGTGCATGGGGCTTGAACAGCCCGCGGAAATGACGGGAAAATCGCTTATAGTCAAATAAATTAAATTTACTATTGAAATTATGCGGTACTTATGATAAAATGTCCTTTGCGTGAGTATTTTTGTATCGGCTCGCGCAAGGACTTTTTCTGATAAGGAGATATTTAAAGTGCAGATTGTTAAGACGATAATTACGGTTTTGTTTCTGATAGATTGCGTCGTGCTTACCTTTATTATTCTTATGCAGGAGGGCAAGTCGGCGGGGCTTGGCAGTATTGCCGGCGGTGCGGAATCATATTGGGGTAAGAATAAGGGGCGTTCCATGGAGGGCGCGTTGGTTAAAATCACAAAGATCCTTGCGGTCGTATTTTTTGCGGCGGCTCTGATTTTGGATTTGAAGTGGTTCAACTAGACCTTATCGGCATTAAAGCAGCTAACCTCTCGGCTTCCGTCGGGAGGTTGTTTTTATGCGCGGGGACTGCGTCCGCGGCGCGCAGAGCGGGAGAGGAAGGCTTTCGCGCAATTTTTAACGGGAGAGATATGGACAGGGATTTATTTTTAAAAAGAAAAAAGGTTATAAACGACCTCATACACGATAAGAATTATGTTCCGATGAAGGCAAAGGAAATAGCGATTCTTTTGGATATATCCAAGGAGGACAGACAGGAGCTTTCGGAGGTACTCGACGCGCTTGTCGCGGAGGGCGCGATAGGACTGTCCAAGAGGGGCAAATACGGCAGGGCGGAGAACACCGCGCTTGTCGGTAAATTTATGAGCACCCAAAAGGGCTTCGGCTTTGTAACCGTCGAGGGCGAGGAGGACGATATATACATCGCGGCAAAGGATACTTGCGGAGCGCTGAACAACGACACAGTCCGGCTTGCGGTTACGTCCGGGCGCAGGGAGGGCAGGAGCCGCGAGGGCAAAATACTCAAGGTGCTTGAACGCGGAACGCTCGATATTGTCGGCACCTATGAAAAATCGGGGAGCTGCGGCTTTGTGCTGCCCGACGACAAGCACTTTGCGAGGGATATATTCATACCGCGAGGCAAGGACGGCGGCGCGGCTGACGGACATAAGGTGCTGGCGCATATCAACGATTTCGGCGACGGCAGGAATAATCCCGAGGGCGAGATCATATCAATAATCGGACACCAAAACGATCCGGGAACGGATATAATGTCGATTGTCTGCGCCTACGGCATACCGACGGAATTTCCCGACGAGGTGATGGATTATGTGCGCGGCGTACCCGACGCGGTAAGCGCTGACGATATTGCGGGAAGGAAGGACTGCCGCGGCTGGCGGACGGTCACGATAGACGGCGAGGACGCGAAGGACCTGGACGACGCTATTACCCTGACAAGGGAGGAGGGCGGCTACCGTCTGGGCGTCCATATTGCGGACGTTTCGGAATATGTAAAGGAGAATTCGCCTCTCGATAGGGAGGCGCTTAACCGAGGAACCAGCGTATACCTTGTGGACAGGGTCATTCCCATGCTCCCTCATAAGCTAAGCAACGGGATCTGCTCGCTCAATCAAGGAGTTGACAGGCTTGCCCTAAGCTGTATTATGGATATAGACGAAAAGGGCTGCGTCACGGGACACGAGATATGCGAAACGGTGATTAACGTTGACAGGCGTATGTCCTACGCGGCGGTGCAGAGCTGTCTTGACGGCAGGGACGGAGAAGCCGCCGCCGGATACGGCGATTTTGTGCCGATGTTTGAATTGATGAAGGAGCTGGCGGGAATACTCAGGAGCAGGCGCTGTAAGCGAGGCTTTGTTGATTTTGATTTTCCCGAAAGCAAAATAACGCTCGACGAAAACGGAAGTCCGCTCGAAATAAAGGAGTACGAGCGCAATACCGCCACAAGAATAATCGAGGATTTTATGCTTATCGCCAACGAAACCGTAGCCGAGGATTATTTTTGGCAGGCGCTGCCGTTTGTTTACAGGACGCACGATAAGCCCGATCCCGAGAAGATAAAGGCGCTCGCGGCATTTGTCAATAATTTCGGTTATTCGATAAGGCAAAACGGCGACGAGGTTCACCCGAAGGAGCTTCAGAAGCTGCTCGCCCAAATCGAAGGCTCTGACACCGAAGCGCTTATAAGCAGGCTGACGCTGCGCTCGATGAAAAGGGCGCAGTACACGACGGAGTGCAGCGGGCATTTCGGGCTTGCCGCCAAATATTACACGCATTTCACCTCGCCCATACGAAGGTATCCCGATTTGCAGATTCACCGTATTATCAAGGAAAATCTTAACGGCGGCTTGGGCGAAGAAAGAGCGGAGCATTATGCCGCAATACTTCCCGAGGTGTCGAAGCAGTCGAGCGTGACCGAAAGGCGCGCCGACGACGCGGAGCGCGAGGTCGAAAAGCTTAAAAAGACCGAATACATGAGCCGCAGGATCGGCGAAATTTTCGAGGGCGTAATATCGGGCGTGACCGCGTGGGGGCTTTATGTGGAGCTGCCCAATACCGTCGAGGGAATGGTGCACGTCACGGCGCTTGCGGGTGATTATTACAAATACGACGCGGAGCGTTACGAGCTTTTCGGGGAGCGTACCCATAAGGCTTACAGGCTCGGGCAGCAGGTTACGGTAAAATGCGTCGCGGCGGACAAGCTTCTTAAGACGGTTGATTTTAAGCTCGTCGAGCGCGCGGACGGGGAGCGGGGTGATTGATATGGAAAAAAAGAACGGCGGCTTTAAGCTGCTCGCCAACAACAAAAAGGCGTATTTCGATTATTTTATCGAGGACAAATGGGAGGCGGGGCTTGAGCTTTACGGCACCGAGGTAAAATCCGTGCGAATGGGAAAGGTAAGCGTAAAAGAAGCATATATTAAGATTGAAAAAAATGAGGTTTTCGTTTATAATATGCATATAAGCCCCTACGAGAAGGGAAATATCTTCAACAGGGACCCGATAAGGGTGCGCAGGCTTTTGCTGCATCGGGCGGAGATCAATAAGCTCGCGGGCAAGTCCGCCGAGAAGGGCTACACGATCGTTCCGCTTCAGGTATACCTCAAAAACGGACTGGTGAAGCTTGAGATCGGCTTGGGAAAGGG
>JAMPDT010000035.1 GCA_023665525.1 Butyrivibrio sp.
TTGATAAAATTGAGGGAGAGCTTTCCGCGGAAAGCGAGGAGTTCATACTGCGCGAGGGCGAAAGACTGGAAACCGTACTCGCGATGCAGGAAGAGTATGAAAAAATGTACCAAAACGGCGAAATCACATTGGAAGAGGTCATGGCAAAAAACGACGAATATCTTTACGCGAAAGCGCAAAAGCCTGCCTTTGACGCGATATACGCCAAATACGAGTATTTTCTTTCCGTCGGAGGAGGCAGTTTTTTTTACGATTTGGATACCGACGAGCTTCGCATACATATGTCCTATGACGTGGTATTCATATTGACATTGTGCTTTGTGCTTATGCTGTCATACGATATGGAGTACCGCGGCGGTATTGATATGATGATAAAAACCATGCCGCTCGGAAGGCGCTCGTTCAGACTGTATAAGGTGACGGGCGCGTTGACGGTGTCGGCGCTGACTGCCGCTGTTTGGTATATTTCCGATATTGCGGTTTACGCGTACAGATATTCCTTTGAGCATTGGAACGAGGGAATTTACAACATCGGGACATTTGCGCGCGTGATTTGCGATATGCCCATATGGGCTTATTTTTTGCTTGTATTCGGATTGAAGCTGCTTATTTCGTGTATGCTTTCAGCCTTTATCAGCCTTGTGTCCTCGGTATTCAAAAAGAGGTTTATTATACTTCTTGTTTCTGCGGCGGTTCTGTATGTTCCGATTATTCTTAAAGCATATATGCCGTTATGGCTGAACCGTATTTTCTCGCCTACGCTGATGGCAGATAAAAATATTGCCGTGAGCATAATTATATGCGCGGCGGTTACGCTGATTCTGTCCGCATTGTCTGTATTTGCGCAGTCGGAGCACGGCAAAAGCTTCTAAAGGTACTGAATGCCCCTACTCCTCGTCCGCCTTCAAGCCGTCCCGCCGTGTTTGGGAGGGCGCGCAGCCGAAGCGTTTCACATATGCGCGGTAGAAGGCGGAGTAATCCGCGAAGCCGCATTGGCCGAACGCCGAGGTCGCGGGAACGCCCGATTGGAGCATTTTGCGCGCCGCGGACAGGCGTTTTGCGGTCACATATTCCCATACGCTTGCGCCGGCGGTTTTTTTGAAAAGCCTGCAAAGCTGCGCCTTGCTTATATAGAAACGCTTGCAGATGCCGTCGAGCGAAATCGGTCGGGAAAGATTGGCGTTTATATAGCCGATGACGCTTTGGGCGAGGCTTTCGCTTTCGGGTACGGCGCGCGTTTTTGCGCGAAGGTGCGCCCGACGGATTTCGTTCAGCAGGGCGAAAAGGTTGGAGAGCGCCTGCAAACGGCGGTTTTCGGGAGGGGCGCTCATTATATTTTGCAACAGCGCCAAATAAAGTCCGTCCTTGAAATCCTTTTGCGTGAAAAGATTTCCGCGTCCCGTCGCGCGCGCGTCAAACGGCTCGAGAAGCAGCCCCTCCCCATCGACGGCGTAAACAAGCGACCTGTCAAAATGCAGGGCGAACCGCTCGTAGGCGGCGTCGGGCTTCACAGCGATATAATGCGCTTCCGAGCCGCGCATAATCAGCAGGTACCCGCTTTGCAGCGGATACTCGTTTCCCTCTATATAAAAACACCCTCTGCCCGAAATGAAATAATATATCTCGTAGGACGAATGATTGTGCATTGTGAAATCGTTCGGGTCCGGAGCTTCGTCAAGCGTATGGTGGTAAAATAAATCCCTGTCGCTGTATTCCGCAAATTTCGGCATTGCGTCGCCTCCCTGTTCTCTGTTGAAATCCGCTTTATTTTATAATATTTTGATACTATTTGCAATATGAATTGCCAATATCGGCAATTTTATTTGCTAATATTTTTTTGTATAATAAAAAAACAAGGACGGGAGGAGCTAAACGTATGAAACCGAGGATTTACGCGTTCGCGGACGAGGCGGCGGACGATTTGGAGGGGCAGATCGCGGCAATGAGGGAGAACGGGCTTGACGGGCTTGAAATCCGCAATGTGGGCGGAAAAAATGTCGCGGAGCTTTCGGAGCGGGAGGCGGCGGAAATAAGAGCGCGCCTTGACGGGGCTGGGCTTAAGGTGTGGTCCGTAGGTTCTCCGATAGGCAAAACGGGAATTGAGGACGGGGATTTTAAGAAGCAGGAGGAGCGCTTCAAGCGCGCGCTCAATATTGCTGATATTCTCGGCGCGGAATGCTTCAGGCTGTTTTCGTTTTACATTCCGTCGGGCAGGGAGGCGGACGAATACGGCGATATTGTGACAGAGCGGCTGGGGCGGCTGTGCGCGGCGGCGGACGGCTCCGACGTCACGCTCTGCCATGAGAACGAAAAGGGGATTTACGGGGACATGGCGAAAAGGTGCGCGAGGATCCACAGGGCGCTGCCGAAGCTTAAGGGTGTTTTCGATCCGGCAAATTTCATTCAGTGCGGCGAGGACACGCTTGAAGCATGGAGGCTTCTCAAGCCTTACATAAAATATATGCATATCAAGGACGCGCTGCGAAGCGGGGAGGTGGTCCCCGCGGGAGAGGGAATCGGCAATATCGGCTTTATCGCGGCGGATTTTGCGGCGGCAGGCGGAAAATGCTTTACGGTGGAGCCGCACCTTGCGGTGTTCGCGGGCTTTGAGACGCTTGAACGCGGCGCGGCGGGAGCGGCGGCTTTGCCGCCGTCGGGCAGATTTGTGTACGCAAGCGCGCGAGAGGCGTTTGACGCGGCGTGCCGCAGCTTCGGAAATATTTTGAAGGAGGAGGGCTTATGGAAATAGGGGCGCAGCTTTATACGGTGAGGGATTTCTGCAAGACTGAGGAGGGGCTTTTGGAGGCTCTCCGAAAAATAGCGGATATTGGTTACGAAAACATACAGGTTTCGGGAACGTGCGATTACACTGCCGAATGGCTCGCCGCCGCGCTTAAGGAAACGGGGCTGAAATGCGTCCTGACGCATATTGAGCCCGAGCGTATTGCGCAGGATACCGAAGCGGTGATGAGGGAGCATAACGTATTCGGGTGTGGGAATATCGGAATCGGATATTATGAGGTTCATAAGGACGGGGTGGAGGCGTTTTACCGAAAATTCGCGCGGGCGGCAAAGGCTCTGAGCGAAGGCGGCAAACGGCTCTGCTACCATAACCATGACCATGAATTTATTAAAATCGACGGAGAAACGGTTCTGAAACGGCTTGCCGACAGGTTTGCGCCCGAGCAGCTTTGCTTTACGCTTGACACCTACTGGGTTCAGGCGGGCGGCGCGGATTCGGCGCAGTGGATTGATTTTCTTAAGGGACGGGTCCCGTGCGTGCATTTGAAGGATATGGAGTACGGCAGAAAAATGGCTCCGCTCGGTAAGGGAAATATCAATCTGGACGGCGTTATAGCGGCGTGCGACAGAGCGGGCACGGAATATCTGCTTGTGGAGCAGGACGACTGTTACGGGCAGGATCCGTTTGACTGTCTGAAAATAAGCTATGACTTTTTGAGGTCGAGGGGCTTTTGACGGCGCGCAGAAATATCGCCGATACGGGCGGGGAGGATTTTATGAAAAAAATAAGGCTTGGGATCATAGGCTTCGGAAATATGGGAACGGGGCATTACAATAATATCAAGGACGGGAAGTGCCCCGAAATAGAGGTGAGCGCAATCGCGGACACGAATCCCGACAGGACAGCGAGGGCGAGGGCGAACCTGCCGAGCGAAACCGCGGTATTCGGTTCAGCCGAGGAATTGCTCGACAGCGGGCTTGTCGATGCGGCGCTTATCGCCGTGCCGCATTATTTTCATCCCAAATACGCGATCGAATGCTTTAAGCGGCATATCCACGTTATGGTGGAAAAGCCCGCGGGAGTTTATACGAGGCAGGTCAGGGAGATGAACGAGGCGGCAGAGGGCGCGGGCGTGGTTTTCGGCATGATGTTTAATCAGCGCACCGACCATATTTACCGCAAAATGAAGGAGCTTGTTGACAGCGGGCGTTACGGAAGGATCAGGCGTACCAACTGGCTCATTACGAACTGGTACAGACCGCAGGCGTATTACGATTCGGGGGCATGGCGCGCCACATGGTCGGGAGAGGGCGGCGGAGTTTTGCTCAACCAGTGTCCGCACCAGCTCGATTTGTGGCAGTGGATATGCGGAATGCCGGTTGAGGTTTCCGCGAAGCTTTCTTACGGTCAGTGGCACGACATCGAGGTGGAGGACGACGTGACCGCCTACGTCAAATACGCGGGCGGCGCAACGGGAGTTTTCGTAACCTCGACGGGCGACGCCTGCGGGAGCAACCGCTTTGAGATTGTTATGGACGGCGCGCGGCTTGTCGCCGAAAACAACCGCTTAAGCGTTTACGAGCTTGAGGTATGGGAGCCTGAATTTTCGAGGACGAACAGGGAGCCGTTCGGCTGTCCCAAGGGTAAGAGCGTCGATATAACGACGGACGGCAGGTCGGGGCAGCACCCCGAGGTCCTGAACCGCTTCGCGGCGGCGGTTTTGCGAGGCGAGCCGCTTATCGCGGACGGCTCGGAGGGCATAAAGGGGCTTACGCTCTCGAACGCCATGCACCTTTCGGACTGGCTTGGCAGGACGGTTACGCTCCCGCTCGACGAGGAGCTGTTTTACTCCGAGCTGATGAAGCGCGTGAGGTCCTCGCGCCGCAAGGAAAGCATAAAGGAGGTTGTCGCGGACACGTCGGGAACATATAATATATGACGCGGCGGCGGTTAATTATGGAAGAAATAAGAACGGGCATAATCGGAATCGGAAATATGGGTTTTGCGCACGCGTCGTGCATTTATGCGGGAAGGATTAAGGGAATGCGCCTTGCCGCGCTCTGTGATATTGACGGTGAAAAGCTTCGCGCCGCCCGCGGGGAATTTGACGGAGTAAGGCTTTTTGACAGCGCGGGAGAGCTGTTTGCGAGCGGGCTTGCGGACGCCGTTATAATAGCGGTTCCGCACAGGCTGCACGGAAAGCTTGCCGAGGCGGCTTTTGAGGCGGGACTCCACGTTATGACGGAAAAGCCGTCGGACATAAGTGTCGGCGCGGCGAGGAGAATGAACGAGGCGGCGAAAAAAAGCGGCAGAGTGTTCGGAATAATGTTCAACCAAAGGACGAATCCGCTCTATCGCAGGGCGCGGGAGCTTGTGCGGGGCGGGAGCCTCGGAGAGCTTAAACGCTCCGTATGGATTGTAACAAACTGGTACAGGACGCAGGGCTACTACGATTCGGGCGGCTGGCGCGCGACCTGGGCAGGCGAGGGAGGCGGCGTGCTTATAAATCAAGCGCCCCACAATCTTGACCTGTGGCAGTGGATATGCGGAATGCCCTGTGCCGTGACGGCGTTCTGCGATACGGCAAGGTACCATAATATCGAGGTGGAGGACGACGCGGAGATTTTTGCGCGCTACGCCAACGGCGCGACGGGGATTTTTGTCGCCTCGACGGGTGAATATCCGGGCACGAACCGCCTCGAGGTTTCGGGAACGCGCGGCAAGCTTGTTGTTGAAAACGGATTGCTTAAGCTTTGGGAAAATGATGTTGACGAGCGCGAAATGTGTTATAATACGGAAATAAACCCCGACGGCGTGACCGTCAGATACAGCGAGTATTCCCCCGATGCTCCCGAAACGGCGCACATGGGAGTATTGCAGAGCTTTGCCGACTGTATTTTGAAGGGAAGTCCGTTGATTGCCGACGGGAGCGAGGGAATAAATTCCCTTGAGCTTTCAAACGCGGCGTACCTGTCGGAGTGGATGGGCAATAAAGAAATAAGGCTTCCGCTGTGCGCGGAGGAATTTGACGAATATCTGCGCCGCAGGGCGGAGGGCTCCTCGTTTTCCGAGGGAAGCGGCGGCGCGCGCCTTGACGGGGAGTACAAAAAACGCTGGCAGGTGCGGTGGTAGCAGGGAGATATTGAAATGGCGCTTATGCTTTCGGTTGTGGGGTGTTATACGATAACCTCGCTCAGTGACAAATACGCGGTGGCAAAGCTTAAGCTTAACGGCAGCGAGCTTACTTTTCTTATGGCGGCGGCGACGTCGTTTTTTATGCTGTTTTACCTTCCGTTTGACAGCAGGCTTTTTGTGCCCTCGTGGCAGAGCTTCGCGGCAATCGCGCTCATGGCGGTTTCCAAAATGCTGGAATTTCAGCTTGCCGCGGTGATTCTGCGTGAAATGTCGGCGTTCGAGCTTAAGGCGTGGCTCGGGATCACGCTTTTTATCTCATATGCGACGGACCTTGCGAGCAAAACGGCGGTGTTCGGGAGCGGCACGTTTGTTAAATTCGGTTTTATTCTTGTCACGACGGCGGGACTTTCTTTGATTGCCAAATCGGGCGGTAAAAAAATTAACTATAAGAAGATACTGCTCCCGCTTATTTTCTATCTGCTTGCGAAATACGGCTACGGGCTTGTGGTGAATCTGACGCAGAGCCGTATTTCACCGTCGCTGTCGCTGTTTTTCGCGCTCGTGCTGCTGACGGCGGCGCTCGCGCCCATGGCGCGCCCGATAAGGCTTATAAAGGAAAAGCCCAAGGGGACCTTGTTTGTGACGCTCACGAAAATTCCCAATGTGGCGGGGCTTGTGTGCGAGAACCTTGTCGCGGCGCGGAGCATGGCGAATTATTCGTTCATACAGCCGATGATACTTGTGGCGCTGTTTTTTATTCAGCTTATCAGGCGCGAGGAGCGCAGCGGACGGAGCATTGCCGGGGGCATTGTGTGCATAGCGGGCATCGTCGGCTTCCAGTTTTTTTGAAATATGCAAAAAAAGTGTTGACTTCCCGGCTTCGCCTATGTTATAGTAGGAAAGCTACGGGAAGTAAGGGCTTTTTTTTTATGCTCTGAAAAATAGATCACGAAAAATTTGGAGGTACAGGATATGCGTGTCAAAA
Source organism: Butyrivibrio sp. (assembly GCA_023665525.1). GTDB lineage: Bacteria > Bacillota > Clostridia > Lachnospirales > Lachnospiraceae > Eshraghiella. The sequence goes on from JAMPDT010000035.1 coordinate 6,864, forward strand.
TCACATTGGCTTGCACCGAATGCAAGCAGCGTAATTACAATACGACGAAGGATAAGAAGACTCATGCGGACAGAATGGAAACAAAAAAATACTGCAAGTTCTGCAAAGCCCATACACTGCATAAGGAAACCAAATAATCACTTTAGCACGGAGGTCGGTATATGAGCGATTCGGAGAAGGAAATTAAGGACACAAGCACGTCGGTTGACGAGGTATCCGTTGCGGATATGGACGCAAAGACCGCCAAGCCCGTTAAGGCAAAAGCAAAGTCGGGCAAGGAGGGCTTCTTTTCACAGATAAAAGCCGAATTTAAGAAAATCATTTGGCCGAGCCGCCAGTCGCTTCTCAAGCAGACGGGAGTGGTCCTGATATATTCGGTGGTTCTGGGAGTTGTTATAGCCTTGGTTGATTTGGTCATTCAGTTCGGACTGGATTTGGTAATAACAAAATAAATTCGGGAAGGTGCTTAGATGTCAGAGGAAATGTCAGGAGCCGGCTGGTATGTGGTCCACACATATTCGGGCTACGAGAACAAGGTAAAAGCCAACATTGAGAAGACTATCGAGAACAGAAATCTTCAGGACCAGATACTTGAGGTTTCGGTGCCCCTTGAAACGGTTATCGAGATTACCAAGACGGGAGCGAAGAAGCAGGTTCAAAAGAAGATATTCCCGGGATACGTGCTCATTCATATGTTTATGAACGACGATACATGGTACGTGGTCCGCAATACAAGAGGCGTGACGGGCTTCGTCGGACCCGGCTCCAAGCCTGTGCCGCTTACCGACGACGAGATGAATAATCTCGGAATAAATGCCGGAAAGGTTACGGTCGATTATAGGATCGGAGATACCATTGTGGCAGTGTCCGGCGTATGGGAAAATACGGTTGGCGTTATCAAGAGTATTAATGAGGGTAAGCAGACGGTTACGATCACGGTCGATATGTTCGGACGCGAAACGCCCGTAGAGCTTAACTTCAATGAAATACGGCATATGTAAAATATGCGTGCCGTTACGTTTTCCGCACAGCGGAGGGCGGCGACGGGAGTGGGAGGGTAATTCCCGCAAATACCACATTATTTTAGGAGGTGCCAAAGATGGCAAAAAAAGTAACAGGTTACATCAAATTACAGATTCCTGCCGGCAAAGCAACACCGGCTCCGCCTGTTGGTCCGGCGCTCGGACAGCACGGCGTCAACATCGTTGAATTTACAAAGCAGTTCAACGCCAAGACAGCGGACATGGGTGATACGGTTATCCCCGTGGTTATCACTGTTTACGCAGACAGAAGCTTTAGTTTTATAACAAAGACTCCGCCTGCCGCTGTTCTCCTTAAGAAAGCCTGCAACATTAAATCGGGTTCGGCGACGCCGAACAAGGCGAAGGTTGCGAAGATTTCCAAGGCAGACCTTCAGAAGATTGCGGAAACAAAGATGCCCGATTTGAACGCGGCGTCGCTTGAAGCGGCAATGAGCATGATTGCCGGAACCGCAAGAAGCATGGGAATCACGGTTGAGGAATAATAACAGCAGCAAGCAGATTGTGGGAGGGCAGAACCCCGCAAATACCACAGGGAGGTTTTATTGATGAAAAGAGGCAAAAAATATATCGAGGCGGCAAAATTAGTTGACCGCGCGGCGCTTTACAGCGCCGAGGACGCCGTCGCACTGGTTAAAAAGGCGGCGACCGCAAAATTTGACGAAACGGTTGAGGCTCATATAAGAACGGGCTGCGACGGACGTCATGCGGACCAGCAGATCAGAGGAGCGGTAGTTCTTCCTCACGGAACGGGAAAGACCGTAAGGGTCCTTGTTTTCGCAAAGGGAGCAAAGGCTACCGAGGCGGAGGCGGCAGGAGCCGACTATGTAGGCGGCGAGGAGCTGATTCCCAAGATTCAGAACGACGGCTGGTTTGAGTTTGACGTTGTTGTTGCAACTCCCGATATGATGGGCGTTGTCGGACGTCTCGGACGCGTGCTCGGTCCCAAGGGACTTATGCCGAATCCCAAGGCGGGAACGGTAACGATGGACGTTGCCAAGGCGATTGCGGATATTAAGGCAGGTAAAATCGAGTACAGGCTTGACAAGACGAATATCGTCCATGTTCCCGTCGGAAAGGTTTCCTTCACCGAGGAGCAGCTCGCCGAGAACTTCAAGGCGATTATGGACGCGATCGTTAAGGCTAAGCCTTCGGCGGTAAAGGGACAGTATATCAGGAACATTACGCTCACCTCGACAATGGGTCCCGGAGTGAGAGTTGATTCCGTAAGGTATCTCGGTTAATTTTACTGTTGACAAAATTAAATCAAAATGCTAGTATAGCATTTGTCGGTCGAAGCATTCGGCCGTTGCCGCAGACAGCAGGCGCCGCAAGGCATAAGCATACAACACCTGCCGAGGGAACGTATTCAAGGAAGTTATTTTTGGCTTTTATGTGTCTCCCGCGGTCTGCGGGAGGCATTTATTCTATAAGGAGGAACTACTCATGGCAAAGGTTGAACTCAAAAAGCCTATCGTTGACGAAATCATTGAGAACCTTAAAGACGCTAAGGCAGCCGTGCTTGCGGATTACCGCGGACTTACCGTTGAGCAGGACACGGAGCTGCGCAGGAAAATGAGAGAAGCGGGCGTTGTGTACAAGGTCTACAAGAATACAATGATTAAGCGTGCGATTGAAGGAACCGAATTTGAGGCGCTCGGCGCGGATTTGGAGGGACCTACCGCAATCGCGGTTTCCAAGGAGGACGCTACGGCTCCCGCAAGGAACCTTTACGAATTTGCTAAAAAGGCGGAGGCGCTGGAGCTTAAATCGGGTGTGGTTGAAGGAACCTACTATGACAAAAAAGGTATCACGGTCATCGCCACCATTCCGTCGAGGGAAGAGCTTATTTCCAAGCTCCTCGGAAGCATTCAGTCGCCCATCACCAATTTTGTGCGCGTTATCAAGCAGATCGCAGAGCAGAAGGAAGCAGAGGCTTAGGATTTATTTTTCACTAAATTAAATTTATATGGAGGAAAATTAAAATGACAACTCAGGAAATTATTGAAGTAATCAAAGGTTTATCGGTATTGGAATTAAACGATCTCGTTAAGGCTTGCGAGGAGGAGTTCGGCGTATCCGCGGCAGCGGGCGTTGTGGTTGCGGCAGCAGGCGGCGCGGCAGCGGCAGAGGAGGAGAAAACCGAATTTGACGTTGTTCTCGTTGAGGCAGGCGAGGCTAAGGTTAAGGTTATCAAGGTTGTCCGTGAAATCACGGGACTCGGTCTTAAGGAAGCTAAGGATCTTGTTGACGGCGCTCCCAAGACCGTTAAGGAAGCAGCGGCTAAGGAAGAGGCTGAGGAGATTAAGAAGAAGCTTGAGGCTGAAGGCGCTAAGGTCGAGCTTAAGTAATCCCGAAGCTTGCGTAAACCTCCAAACGGTGTAATCTTATTTACATCGGTTTGGGGGTTTTTATATTCTCAAAAATTTCTTGAAAAATTTCCCAAAATGAATGTTGACAATTTATTCCATTTGTGTTATTATGGATGATGCATTATTGTGTGGTAGTAGCCCTTTTTGTCGGTATAATGCGTACTACGGGCTATTTGGCGCAGTTTTTTTATGATAATGCTAAATATTTTAGAAAGCGCTAGGGGTGAAAACGTCAATGGAGAAAAACAGATTACGTCCTCAGAAATACGGCAAAAACATAAGAATGAGTTATTCGAGGCAGAAAGAGGTTCTCGGAATGCCCAACCTCATCGAGGTACAGAAGGATTCATATCAGTGGTTTTTGAAGGCGGGACTCAAGGAAGTTTTTGAAGACATATCGCCGATTACGGATTACAGCGGACATCTAAGTCTCGAATTTGTTGATTTTGTTTTATGCGAAGACGATGTTAAGTATTCCATAGAGGAATGCAAGGAAAGAGATGCGACGTATGCGGCTCCCTTGAAGGTAAAGGTAAGGCTTTACAATAAGGAAACGGACGAGATTAAGGAGCATGATATTTTCATGGGGGACCTCCCTCTGATGACCGCTACGGGTACGTTCGTTATAAACGGGGCGGAGCGTGTAATCGTAAGTCAGCTTGTCCGCTCTCCCGGTATATATTATGAAATAGGTCATGATAAATTAGGCAAAAAACTGTACTCCTGTACGGTTATCCCCAACAGAGGAGCATGGTTGGAGTATGAGACGGATTCCAACGATGTTTTTTCGGTGCGCGTTGACAGAACAAGAAAGGTCCCCGTTACGGTGCTTGTAAGGGCGCTCGGCTTCGGGACCAATGCAGAGATCATAGAGCTTTTCGGCGAGGAGCCCAAGATTATGGCGAGCCTTGCGAAGGACCCGTCCTGCACGGAGAAAAATCCGGGCGGCGGCTACGAGGAGGGTCTTTTGGAGCTTTACAAAAAAATAAGACCCGGCGAGCCTCTTTCGGTGGACAGCGCCGAAAGCCTTGTAAACGCTATGTTTTTTGACCCCAGACGCTATGACCTTGCCAAGGTGGGACGCTACAAGTTCAACAAGAAGCTTAATTTCAGGAACCGTCTTGCGGGACATAAGCTTGCCGAGGACGTTGTTGACATAACGACGGGCGAGATTATCGCAAGCGCGGGAGATACGCTCACAAAGGAGTCCGCGCTGGCGATTCAGAACTCCGCCGCTCCGTTCGTGTGGATCGCGACGGAGGAGCGCAAGGTCAAGATCCTTTCCAATATGATGGTTGACGTGACCTCCCATGTCGATATAACGAGGGAGGAGGCGAGAGCGCTCGGCGTGACCGAGGACGTGTATTACCCCGTGCTCAAAACCATACTTTCCGAGAACGAGAGCCTTGACGATATTAAGGCGGCGCTTAAGAAAAACGTGTCCGACCTTATCCCCAAGCATATTACCGTTGACGATATTATCGCGTCGATTAATTATAATATTCATCTTGAATACGGCATAGGCAACAAGGACGATATAGACCACCTCGGCAACAGACGTATCAGGGCTGTGGGCGAGCTTTTGCAGAACCAGTACAGAATCGGTCTTTCGAGAATGGAGAGGGTTGTCAGGGAAAGAATGACGACGCAGGACCTTGAGGGCGCTTCGCCGCAGACACTCATAAACATAAAGCCTGTGACCGCAGCCGTCAAGGAATTTTTCGGAAGCTCGCAGTTGTCGCAGTTTATGGATCAGAATAACCCGCTCAGCGAGATTACGCATAAAAGACGTCTTTCGGCGCTCGGTCCCGGCGGACTTTCCCGTGACCGCGCGGGCTTTGAGGTGCGCGACGTTCACTATACGCATTACGGAAGAATGTGTCCCATTGAGACGCCCGAGGGTCCCAACATCGGACTTATCAACTCGCTCGCGTCCTATGCGAGAATCAACGAGTACGGCTTCGTCGAAGCGCCGTACCGCCTTGTTGACAAGACCGACCCCAAGAATCCGCGCGTAACGGACGAGGTTCAGTACCTTACCGCGGACGAGGAGGACAATTACTATGTCGCGCAGGCGAACGCGGAGCTTGACGACGAGGGACATTTCGTGAGAAACAGCGTTTCGGGACGTTACAGGGAGGAAACCTCGCAGTTTGAGAAGAGCAAAATTGACCTTATGGACGTATCGCCCAAAATGGTATTTTCCGTTGCGACCTCGATGATTCCGTTCCTTGAGAACGACGACGCGAACCGCGCCCTCATGGGCTCGAATATGCAGCGTCAGGCGGTGCCGCTTCTTACGACGGATTCCGCGGTTGTCGGGACGGGTATGGAATACAAGGCGGCGGTTGACTCGGGAGCGTGCGTGGTTGCGCGCAACGCGGGAACGGTTATCAAGGCGACCTCGACGGAGATAGTCATAAGGACTGCCGACGGCGGCAAGGACACCTATAAACTTACCAAATACGCGAGAAGCAATCAGAGCAACTGCTATAATCAGAAGCCCATCGTTACGAAGGGCGACACCGTTGAGAAGGACGAGGTAATCGCGGACGGCCCTTCGACCAGCAACGGCGAGATTGCGCTCGGAAAGAACCCCCTTATCGGCTTTATGACGTGGGAGGGCTATAACTACGAGGACGCGGTTCTTTTGAGCGAAAGGCTTGTAAAGGACGACGTGTATACGTCGGTTCATATAGAGGAATACGAGGCTGAGGCGAGGGATACCAAGCTCGGCCCCGAGGAAATTACGAGAGATGTGCCCGGCGTCGGCGACGACGCTCTTAAGAATCTTGACGAGAGGGGAATCATCAGAATCGGCGCGGAGGTGCGCGCGGGAGATATTCTTGTCGGCAAGGTCACGCCGAAGGGCGAAACGGAGCTTACGGCGGAGGAGAGGCTTCTCAGGGCTATTTTCGGTGAAAAGGCGAGAGAGGTAAGGGACACCTCCCTTAAGGTTCCGCACGGCGAATACGGAATTATCGTGGACGCAAAGGTGTTTACGAGGGAAAACGGCGACGAGCTTTCTCCCGGAGTGAACCAGTCGGTCCGCATTTACATCGCGCAGAAGAGAAAGATTTCGGTCGGGGATAAAATGGCGGGACGCCACGGCAACAAGGGCGTCGTTTCGAGAATACTCCCCGTTGAGGATATGCCGTTCCTTCCCAACGGCAGACCTCTCGACATAGTGCTCAACCCGTTGGGCGTGCCCTCGCGTATGAATATCGGACAGGTGCTTGAGATTCATCTCAGTCTTGCGGCAAGGGCGCTCGGCTTTAAGATTTCGACGCCGGTGTTCGACGGCGCGGACGAGAGCGCGATTATGGATACGCTCGATTTGGCGAACGATTACGTCAATATGGAGTGGGAGGATTTTAAGGATAAATGGGACGGAAAGCTTAACGAGGAGCTTATGGAGTACCTCGGAGAGCACCTCGACCACAGAGCGGAGTGGAAGGGCGTCGAGATTTCGAGGGACGGCAAGGTAAGGCTGCGCGACGGCAGGACGGGAGAGTATTTTGACAGCCCCGTAACCATCGGTCATATGCATTACTTGAAGCTTCATCATCTTGTTGACGATAAGATCCACGCGCGCTCGACGGGTCCTTATTCCCTCGTAACGCAGCAGCCGCTCGGCGGCAAGGCGCAGTTCGGCGGACAGCGCTTCGGCGAGATGGAGGTTTGGGCGCTGGAGGCATACGGAGCGTCCTATACCTTGCAGGAAATCCTTACGGTTAAGTCGGACGACGTTGTGGGACGTGTCAAGACCTACGAGGCGATTATCAAGGGCGACAACATACCCGAGCCGGGAATACCCGAGTCCTTCAAGGTGCTTTTGGAGGAGCTTCGCTCGCTTGCCCTTGACGTTACCGTGCTCGACGAGAACGGCGAGGAGGTCGATATTAAAGAGAATATCGGCTATTCCGACGGAAGCGATTCCTCCGCGCCTCTTTATGAGGACGACAAGCAGGCTTACGGGTACGAGGAGCCCTTCGGAGAGTTCGGCTTCCAGCAGCAGGAAATTGTGGACGGAGAGTTTACTGCCGTCGAGGAGGACGACTTCGATTTCGACGATGACGACGAGGATGAAGAGGACGATTTTTCAGATGCGGATTTTGACGAGTAGAAGGGAGAGCTAAAAGATGCCTGAGATTAATAATGACACATATCAGCCGATGACATTTGACTCAATCAAAATTGGGCTTGCATCCCCTGAGAAGATTCTTGACTGGTCCTACGGCGAGGTTTTAAAGCCGGAAACCATCAATTACAGGACGCTAAAGCCGGAGCGCGACGGTCTTTTCTGCGAAAAGATTTTCGGACCGAGCAAGGACTGGGAATGTCACTGCGGTAAATATAAAAAGGTTAGGTACAAGGGCGTTGTCTGCGACCGCTGCGGCGTTGAGGTAACGAAGGCGAGCGTGCGCAGGGAGCGTATGGGGCATATAAAGCTTGCCGCTCCCGTATCGCATATTTGGTATTTTAAGGGGATCCCCAGCCGTATGGGGCTGATTCTCGACATTTCGCCGAGAACGCTTGAAAAGGTGCTTTATTTTGCGGCTTATATAGTTCTTGACGCGGGAGATACCGACCTCTCGGAGAAGCAGGTGCTTTCCGAGAAGGAGTATTCGGACGCGGTTGAGAAATGGGGCAGCGGCTTCAGGGCAGGAATGGGTGCGGAATCCATCAAGGAGCTGCTCCAAAGAATAGATTTGGAAAAGGATTCCGAGGAGCTTAAGGCGGAGCTGCGCGACGCTTCGGGGCAGAAAAAGGCGAGAATCATCAAGAGGCTTGAGGTTGTGGAGGCGTTCAGGGAATCCGGCAACAAGCCCGAATGGATGATACTTGACGTTGTTCCCGTTATTCCTCCCGACATAAGGCCCATGGTGCAGTTGGACGGCGGCAGATTCGCCACCTCCGACTTGAATGACCTTTACAGAAGAATCATCAACAGGAATAACCGTCTGGCAAGGCTTATGGAGCTTGGCGCGCCCGAAATCATCGTGCGCAACGAGAAAAGAATGCTCCAGGAGGCTGTGGACGCGCTTATCGACAACGGAAGGCGCGGAAGACCCGTAACAGGTCCCGGCAACCGTGCGCTCAAGTCGCTTTCGGATATGCTCAAGGGTAAGCAGGGACGCTTCCGTCAGAACCTTCTCGGAAAGCGTGTCGATTATTCGGGACGTTCGGTTATCGTCGTAGGTCCCGAGCTTAAGATTTACCAGTGCGGTCTGCCCAAGGAGATGGCAATAGAGCTGTTTAAGCCCTTTGTTATGAAGGAGCTGGTAGCCAACGGCACGGCTCATAATATAAAGAATGCGAAAAAGATGGTCGAGAGGCTTGAAACCGAGGTATGGGACGTACTTGAGGACGTTATCAAGGAGCACCCGGTTATGCTTAACCGCGCGCCGACGCTCCACAGGCTCGGTATTCAGGCGTTTGAGCCCATTCTTGTCGAGGGTAAGGCAATCAAGCTTCACCCGCTGGTATGTACCGCCTTCAACGCCGATTTTGACGGCGACCAAATGGCTGTGCATCTTCCCCTGTCGGTGGAGGCGCAGGCGGAGTGCAGGTTCCTTCTGCTTTCCCCCAACAACCTCTTAAAGCCCTCGGACGGAGGCCCCGTTGCCGTTCCGTCGCAGGATATGGTGCTTGGCATTTATTACCTGACAATGGAAAAGCTTGCCAACCACGAGGGAAATCCCGAAGCTGCCGCCGTATCGGACGCCGTTTATACGGATATGGAGGAGCTTAGGGCAGGGCTGGACAGCGGCGCGCTCCACGCGGACGATTGGATTAATTTTGAGGACGTAACGGACGGCAACAGGCGCGTGCTTTGTACCGTAAGGGATTTGTTCGGACATCATTTCGCGGATATTAATCAGGCGATTCTTGCTTACGAAAATAAGCAGATAACGCTTCATCAGGCGGTTTATGTTCACAGGACGGTGACCATGGACGACGGAACCGTTGTTTCGGGCAATGTCAGAACCACGCTCGGACGGCTTATTTTTAACGAGATAATACCTCAGGACCTCGGCTTTATCGACAGGAGCAAGCCCGAGGAGGCGCTTAAGTACGAAATAGATTTCCATGTGGGCAAAAAGGGTCTGAAGAAGATTCTCGAAAAGGTAATCAATACCCACGGGGCGACCAAGACCGCCGAGGTGCTCGACGCTATCAAGGCGATGGGCTACAAATATTCGACGAGAGCTGCGATGACCGTATCCATTTCGGATATGACCGTGCCCGCGCAGAAGAAGCAGATGATTGCCGACGCGGAGGCGACGGTGGAAAAGATCACCAAGAATTTCCGACGCGGCTTCATAACCGAGGAGGAGCGCTACAAGGAGGTCGTGCAGACGTGGTTCAAGACCGACAACGAGCTTACCAACGCGCTGATTTCGGGACTTGACAAATACAACAATATCTTTATGATGGCGGATTCGGGAGCCCGCGGTTCCAATCAGCAGATCAAGCAGCTTGCGGGTATGCGAGGGCTTATGGCGGATACCTCGGGACGCACGATAGAGCTTCCCATTAAATCGAATTTCCGTGAGGGACTTGACGTTTTGGAATATTTTATTTCCGCGCACGGCGCGAGAAAGGGACTTTCCGATACGGCGCTCCGCACGGCGGATTCGGGATACCTCACAAGACGTCTTGTGGACGTATCGCAGGAGCTTATAATCCGCGAGATGGACTGCTCGGAGGGAAAGGAAATTCCCGGAATGACGGTCGAGGCGTTTATGGACGGCAGAGAGGTGATCGAGGGACTTAAGGACAGGATTACGGGACGCTATCTTGCCGAAAATATCACCGATCCCGAAACGGGAGAGGTTCTCATAAAAAAGAACCATATGATCACGCCCAAGCGCGCGGAGATTATCGAAAAGCTGGGGCTTGAAAAGGTTAAAATAAGAACCGTGCTCACCTGTAAATGCCATCTCGGAGTGTGCGCGAAGTGCTACGGGGCGAATATGGCGACGGGACAGCAGGTGCAGGTCGGAGAGGCTGTCGGCATCATAGCCGCGCAGTCGATCGGCGAGCCGGGCACGCAGCTTACCATGCGTACCTTCCACGCGGGCGGCGTAGCCGGCGACGATATAACGCAGGGTCTTCCCCGTGTCGAGGAGCTTTTTGAGGCAAGAAAGCCCAAGGGACTTGCGATTATCGCGGAATTTGGCGGAACTGCCAGAATCGTTGACACGAAGAAAAAGCGTGAGGTCGTAATTACGGACGACGCGGGCAATTCCAAGAATTACCTTATACCCTACGGCTCAAGAATCAAGATTATCGACGGCGACGTGCTTGAGGCGGGCGACGAGCTTACCGAAGGAAGCGTGAACCCTCACGATATTTTGAAGATTAAGGGCGTAAGGGCGGCGCAGGATTATATGCTGCGCGAGGTACAGCGCGTATACAGGCTCCAGGGCGTTGATATAAACGATAAGCATATCGAGGTAATCGTAAGGCAGATGCTTAAGAAAATCAGGATCGACAATCCCGGAGACTCGGGATACCTTCCGGGAATCAACATCGACGTGCTTGATTTCAACGAAACCAACGAGGAGCTTACGGCAAAGGGTCTTGCTCCCGTCGAGGGAACACAGATTATGCTCGGTATAACCAAGGCGGCTCTTGCCACCAACTCGTTCCTTTCGGCGGCGTCCTTCCAGGAAACCACAAAGGTCCTCACGGAGGCTGCCATAAACGGAAGAATCGACCCTCTTATCGGTCTTAAGGAAAACGTCCTTATCGGTAAGCTTATTCCCGCCGGAACGGGTATGAAACGCTACCGCTCCGTGGTGCTTGACAGCGACGCCGCTGCCGAGCAGGAGGAGGAAATCCTTTTCGGCGAGGAGCCCGAGGAGGCGGAAGCACTCGACGGATCTGAGGAGGAGCTTGACGGCGCTGACGACACTCCCGATGTCACAGAGCAGGAGGAGCAGACCGAAAGGGAACCGGAGGAAATTACGGAATAATTTCACGCGCCTTTCGCGCGCCCCGGAATTGTAAAAACAGAATCGACCTGTCCGTGAGCCGCCACGCGCGGCTTCGGGCAGGTTTTTTTCCCTTTTTTGCGGAATTTCGTACAGCCTTGCCGAAAATACTTTTTTGAGTTGTTTAGGTCAAAAAACAGTTGACAACAAGGGGCTTTGAAGCTATAATACAGTTTGCGTGCACTTTGCACGGCTTATTTTAGTGCGATAAAACAGCACGGAGAATTTGATTTTTCAGATTCGCAACCAAGGAAATTTATTTACAGGAGGTGAAAAAGAATGCCTACATTTAACCAGTTAGTAAGAAAGGGAAGAGAAACGTCGGTTAAGAAGTCCACGGCACCCGCTCTTTTGAAGAGCTACAACTCGCTCCAAAAGAGGGCCGTTGATTCAGCATCGCCGCAGAAGCGCGGAGTCTGCACCGCCGTCAAGACCAAAACTCCCAAGAAACCTAACTCAGCTCTTAGAAAGATCGCCAGAGTTCGTCTTTCCAACGGTATCGAGGTTACAAGCTATATTCCCGGCGAGGGACATAACCTTCAGGAGCACAGCGTTGTTCTCGTGAGAGGCGGAAGGGTAAAGGATCTGCCCGGAACCAGATACCATATCGTGAGAGGCACTCTCGATACGGCAGGCGTTGCTAAGAGAAGACAGGCGCGTTCAAAATACGGCGCAAAAAGACCGAAAGACGCAAAATAATATTCACGTTTTAGTCAGTTAAGTGCCGGAGTAAGTATTTTTCCTGTGGGTTGCAGGTTACGATATACCGAGCGCGAACACATAGACACATGTGAGTACCGATGAATTAATTTTATTAAGGAGGGAAGAACCGTGCCGCGAAAAGGACATACTCAAAAAAGAGATGTATTGGCAGATCCGTTATACAACAGCAAGGTTGTAACAAAGCTTATCAACAACATTATGCTTGACGGTAAGAAGAGCACCGCGCAGAAGATTGTATACGGAGCATTTGCAAAGGTGGAGGAGAAGGCAGGCAAGCCCGCGCTCGAGGTATTCGAGGCGGCTATGAACAACGTTATGCCCGTGCTTGAGGTAAAGGCAAGACGTATCGGCGGCGCCACCTATCAGGTTCCCATCGAGGTAAGAGCAGACAGAAGACAGGCTCTCGGACTTCGTTGGCTGACCGCTTTTTCACGCAACAGAGGCGAGAAAACCATGGAGGACAGACTCGCCAATGAGATTCTCGACGCATCCAACAACACGGGTGCGGCAGTTAAGAGAAAAGAAGATATGCATAAGATGGCTGAGGCTAACAAGGCTTTTGCACATTATAGATTTTAAGCTTAGAGGAGGAAAAAACCTTGGCTGGAAGAGAATATCCGTTAGAGAGAACCAGAAATATCGGTATTATGGCTCATATCGATGCGGGCAAGACCACATTGACAGAGCGTATCCTTTATTATACTGGTGTAAACTATAAGATT
>JAMPDT010000036.1 GCA_023665525.1 Butyrivibrio sp.
TAGCACTTTTTTTACTGCGTTGCAAGGCTGTTGAGGCTGTGTAAAAGTTGAAAATCCGAGATTTTTAATATATAATAAAAAGCAAAAGGAGGGCGGTTATGGAATTATTTGATTTGTACACGGTTGACCGTGAGAGGACGGGGCGGAGCATGCCGAGAGGAGAAAGGGTTCCCGAGGGCTTTTATCGACTTGTTGTTCACGTATGTATTTTTAACGGCAGAGATGAAATGCTGATCCAGCGGCGGCAGCCGTTCAAGCAGGGCTGGTCGGGAATGTGGGACATCACGGTGGGCGGCAGCGCGGTCGCGGGAGACACGAGCAGGACTGCCGTGGCGCGGGAGCTTTCGGAGGAGCTGGGACTGGAGCTTTCCTTTGAAAACGAAAGACCCGCCCTGACGGTAAATTTCCCCGGCGGCTTTAACGATATTTACCTGATTGAAAGGGAGGTCGATTTGTCGGAGCTGAAATTGCAGTACGAGGAGGTCTGCGAGGTCAAATGGAGCGGCATGGAGGAAATTCTCCGAATGATTGACGCGGGGGAATTTATCCCGTACAAAAAAAGTCTGATCGAGCTTATATTCGCGATGAGGGACGGCATAGGAGGGCATACGAGGGAGGACGCCAAATAGGCGCGCCGCCGCAGGAGGTTTTTATGGAGAAGTATATGAAAAAAATAATACCGCTGCTGTTAATCGGATTGCTGTCGGCAGGCTGCGCCGAAAGCGGAACGGCAAATCCGACTGTGCCGGCAGGAGGACAGACGGAGGCAAATGAAACGGGAGAGGAAACAACACAGGTGTCTCAGGCATCGGACGTAAAAACGGATTTTCCCGACAATACATACAAAGAAATTCCGAAGGAATACGGAGAGATATGCGACAGTCAGGGAAGCATAAGCACTTTTTCCTATAAAGCCGAAACCGAGGACGGAGAGGAATACGAAAAAACCGCTTTGGTGTATACTCCCTGCGGCTATGACGAAAACGACGGCGCGCGCTACAATATACTTTACCTTATGCACGGCGGCAGCGACAACGAAACATGGTATTTTGGCGGAGAGGGCAAAAATACAAGCTTGAAAAGGGCGCTTGACAATATGTTCGCAAACGGCGACTGTGAGCCCTGCATAGTTGTTACTCCAAATTACAATATTCCTCACATGGACGAAACAAAAAGCTCCATGAATTTTTGGAGAGAGCTTTCGGATTATCTGATTCCCGCAGTGGAAAGCGAGTTCAGGACATACGCCGTGGACGTTACCGAGGAGGGAATTAAAGCCTCCAGACGGCACAGAGCCTTTGCGGGATTTTCAATGGGAGCCTGCGCCGCGTGGTGCGTTTATGAAAACTGTCTTGACGAGATTGCCTATTTTATGCCGATAAGCGGCGACTGTTGGAGCGTTTCGGGTTCGGCTGAAAAGAAAGCCGAGTATCTTGCGGGAAAAGCCGCCGAAGCGGGATATACTTCAAAGGATTTTTGCATATACGCGGGCTGCGGAGGTACGGGGGATATTGCCTACAATAATATGACGCCCCAGCTTGAGGCGATGGCGAAGCTTGACGATACCTTCAAATTTTGTGAAAATTTTAAGGACGGTAATTTTTATTATACTCAATGCAGCAGCGGACATACCGTGAACACCGTGATCAGGATTATTTACAGCGGTTTGCCTGCTTTTTTCGGATAACTCGGGGCGAGCAGCCGTAAAAACCGCTTGATATAAGTCTGATTTAGTAATATAATCACAATGATAAAATATGTCGTGCATATGCGTACAGAGGAGGCTGTATTTAATTTTATGCGTACAACAAAAAAAACTTGGCAGAACATACTTTACATATTGGTTCTGATGGCGGCAATCGTCGTGCTGTTCCGTTGGTACTCGGTTTCAAACAGTAAAAAAATCGAGGAGCAGAATCTTAATTATGCCAAAGACTCCGCGCACCAAACCGCGTTCAGCATCGGGAACGAGTTTGCCAACGCGCAAAGGCGCGTGCGTAATTACGCCTACTTTTTGAGCGTCGGCATGAAGGCGTCCGAAATCAGCGTGGATATGCTCAAGGAGCTGGAAAGCAACACGGATTTCGATTCGTTCCGATTTGTCAATGACAGGGGTGAAAATCTGACCTCCGAGGGCGAGATCTCCGACAGCTCGGACAGGGACTACTTTATCTCGGGAATGCAGGGGGAGAGCGGTTGCAGTATGGTGCTCAATTCCCGCATTACGGGGAGAACCACAATGGTTTTTTATGCGCCGGTGCAGAATGACGGCGAGGTAGTCGGAGTGCTGCTCGGACTCTATCTTGCCGAGGATTACCTTCAGGAAATATTAAAGACCAGCTATTTCGGAGAGGAAGCGGACGTTTATCTTTGCACCGAAGGCGGCGAGGTGATCGCCTCATCAAATGGGAGAAAGTACGAAGGACTGCTGCCCGATTTACTGCGTGATACAAATGTAATTGACGCAAAGACAGCCGAAAAGGTTTGGGCGGTTTTTCGCGGGGAATCCGATGAGGACGGCTTCATCTGCGCTTCGGGCAGTCTGACGGACAACCTGTGCGCGTTCAGAGTTCCCGACAGCGATTATATATTGGTTCAGGCTTTCCCGCAGAGCGTTACAAGGGGGATGATTCGCGGAGCCAACCATGCGGGAATGGTTTTGCAGGTTATCCTGATTGCCTTGTTCGTCGTTTATATCCTGCTTTTGGTTTTCAGAAGCGGCAGGGAGCGTAAGCGGCTGGAGCGTGAGAATAAAGAAATGGGCTATGTTATAAACGGCGTGACCGCGCTTTTTTCCCGTTTTATAATGGTGGATCTTGAGGAGGGAATATACCGCTATCTTGCGGGGACTGTGCCCGAACGCCGCAATCTGCCGCCCTCGGGGCGCTACGAGGACTTTGCCGACAGTCTGTGCACGCTTTTGGTAGAGGAATCCGACCGCCTGTTTTTTGCGAAGCATTTGACAAGGGACGCGGTTATCGAGGATTTGGCGGACGGCACGGATATTCAGTATGAATATAAGCTGAAACGAAGCGTCGGGATTACATGGGAGCATATTAATATTATTTGTTTGGACCGCAGTGAGGGACGAGCGTGCAAGGTTATGTTCCTCCTGCAAAACGTAACGGCGGTTAAGGAGAGGGAGCTTAAGGCGCAGGCAATAATCGCCGAGGCGGATCGTAAGGAGCGCCAGTACCGCATAGCCATTACCTCGACCGCTTTCTGCACGTTTGAATTTAATCTTTCGCGCGATTTAATCGAGCAGGATATTACGCGCACCGTGGACGGGGAGCAAATTTCGCTTTTGGAAAGGGTCGGTTTGTCCGCGCCATGCTCCGCCTCGGAGTGCCTTGAAAAATGGAGAGAATTTGTATTGGAGGAGTCTCTTGAGGAGTATGACTCCGTTGTTAATGTTGACTGCCTCAAGCAGCGCTTTGAGCAGGGAGAGGCGGAGGTCGTGTTGGATTTTTGGGCGCTCTATTCAGCCGAAAATCCTATGTGCGTGCGCCAGTCCTTTATTATGACGCGCGACGACAACACGAGGGATATTATGGTTATGGTCGTGTCGAGGGACATTACGGCGCAGGTGCGCAAGCAGCGCGAGCAGACGCAGGCATTGCAGGACGCGCTTATGCAGGCGCAGCATGCCAACAGCGCCAAAACCACCTTCCTTTCCAATATGTCGCATGATATACGAACTCCGATGAACGCCATTATAGGCTTTACCACGATAGCGGTCAGCCATATTGACAACAAGACTCAGGTGCAGGACTGCCTGCAAAAGGTGCTTGCCTCCAGCAATCATCTGCTGAGCCTTATAAACGATATTCTTGATATGAGCCGCATTGAAAGCGGAAAGGTTCAGATTAAGGAGCAGGAATGCAATATTTCCGAGCTGACCCACAATTTGGTCAACATAATCCAGCCGCAGGTGAAGGCAAAGCAGCTTGAGCTGTTTATAGATACCTTCGATGTCGCCAACGAGGACATTGTAGCCGATTCCCTGAAGCTGAGCCAGATTTTCGTAAACTTGCTCAGCAACGCGGTGAAGTACACTCCCGCGGGCGGAACCGTAAGCTTCAGAATACAGCAGGAAACCACCTTCCACAGAGGCTACGGGGACTATGTTTTTACCGTGAAGGACAACGGTATCGGAATGTCGTCCGATTTCGTGGAGCATATATTTGAACCCTTTGAGCGCGAGGCGAGCACGACCAAAACGGGCATTCAGGGCACGGGTCTTGGCATGGCGATCACCAAAAACATCGTGGAGATGATGGGCGGCACGATTACCGTTCAGAGCGAGAAGGGCAAGGGCAGCGAGTTCAGGGTAGAGCTGAGCCTTAAGCTCCAGGACGTGGAAGCTAACGCGGCTCAGATAAAGGAGCTTGAAGGACTTCGCGCGCTTGTGGTGGACGACGACTGCGACAGTTGCGAGAGCGTGACGCGTATGCTGAAGCAGATCGGAATGCGCTCCGAGTGGACGATTTCGGGCAGAGAGGCAGTGCATCGGGCAAAGAGTGCGCACAACGAGGGGGATTCCTACCACACCTATATTATAGACTGGCAGATGCCGGAGATGAGCGGAATCGAAACGACGCGCCGTATCCGCGCGGCTATCGGTCATGAGGCTCCGATTATCATACTTACAGCCTACGACTGGACGGATATAGAGGAGGAGGCAAAGCAGGCGGGAGTAACCGCGTTCTGCGCCAAGCCCTTGTTTATGTCCGACCTAAAGTCCGTTCTGTTGGCGTCGAACGACCTGTTGGAAAAAGAAACCAAGCCTTCGTGGACGCAGGCGGATTTCAGCGGAAAGCGCATTCTGCTTGTGGAGGATAACGAGCTTAACAGGGAAATTGCCGAGGCAATTCTGACCGAGACGGGCTTTATGGTTGAAAGCGCGCCGGACGGCACCGACGCGGTCAGAATGGTCGGCAGTTCGAAGGAGGGTTGGTACGACGCTATCCTTATGGACGTGCAGATGCCGATTATGGACGGCTACGAAGCCACGAGAACCATACGCTCGCTGTCCCGTGAGGACGTGAAAAATATTCCGATCATTGCCATGACCGCGAACGCCATGGACGAGGACAAGGAGGCGGCGCTCAAAAACGGTATGAACGCCCACATCGCCAAGCCCTTGAACATTGAGCTGTTCTTGAACGTTTTGGGCAAATATCTGAATTGACGGAGAGCTTGAAGCGGGTTTGTCGCGAATGGAAGCTAAAGAGCAAAGAGCCGACGGGCGGTCGCCCGACGGCTTTTTTAATAAAATACGGACAGCGAGTAATATGGGCTTGACAACAGCACAGCAATGTGCTATTACATAATTAATTAGTCCAATCCGAGACTAATTGCTTTGGAAGCGAGCGGAAAAATGATAGATAAAACAAACTATATAATGATAATGGCGTGCCTCTGGCGAAAATTTGTATCGCTCTACTCGGATTGGGCGGAGGCACACGGTCTGAGCTACTACGAGTTTATGATACTTTATCTGCTCAACAGGCAGAACAGGCTTATGCAAAAGGAAGTGACCGCTGCCACCGAAATACCCAAGCAGTCTATCAGTCATGCGGCACGGAGGCTCTGCGAAAAAGGACTTATCGAGTTTGTCGCCTCACAAGCCGACAGGCGCGAAAAGGATATGATTTTGACGGGGGACGGTGCGAGGTTTGTGAAGGAAAATTTTACTCCCCTTTTGAAAATCGAGGAGGAAGCTTTTGACCGCGTGGGCTTTGAGCAGATTGACGATATGGTTGAAATGGCAAAAAAATTCCTTGAATCCTTCGATGGCGCAATGAATAACAAGCCGTAAAAAGAAAGGCGATCTTATTTATGAAATTGGCGTTAAAAGAGCTTATTTACAACAAAAAGAAATACATTCTCATCGAGCTGATAATCGTGCTGCTGATGTTTATGGTCTTGTTTTTGTCCGGATTGGTCGAGGGACTCGGCAGAGCCGTTATAGCGGGAATAGACAATATTGATGCGGACTGTTTTCTTATAAGCGATTCGGCGGAAAATGTGATCACGGTTTCCGATTTCAAGCCTGAGAAATTTGAGCAGTTGCAAGCTCAAACAGAAGCGGAGCTTGCGGCGCTTGATATTCAGCGAATGTTTTTGTCAAAAAAGGACGCAGCCGAAAAGCTGAATATTACATATTTTGCATTTGAGCCGGGGAGCTTCATCGAGCCCGACGTCGTTGACGGAGTTCGGCTGAGTGCTTCCAATCTGCAAAATCCCATCGTACTTGACGAAAGCCTTAAAAATGACGGCATTGCCTTGGGCGATACGGTTTACGATTCATCTTCGGGAATAGAATTTACGGTTGTCGGCTTCGCCGAGGACAGTATGTACGGGCATACGCCGATAGGATTTATTTCGACGGACAGCTACACGGCGATAAGAACGGCGCTGAACCCAATGTATCAAAAAGCTTATCACGCCGTCGCAATCAAAGGAAGGGACACTGCCGGCATTCAGATTGATGGAACCGAAATAGTTCCGAAGTCGGATATTATTGAGAATATTCCGTCATATAAAGCCGAGCATTTGACGATAACGATGATAATCTGGGTATTGGTTGTCGTTTCGGCGGCGATAATAGGAGTTTTTTACTACATAATCACTCTCCAAAAGCATAAGCAATTCGGAGTGATGAAGGCGATAGGCACCGGCATGGAGCGTATATTTGCAATGGTAACGGGTCAGGTGTGCGTTATCGCCGTTTCGGGCGCGCTCATTTCCGCGCTGCTAACTTATTTGATGGCGATGGCAATACCGTCAGCAATGCCGTTTTACCTGAAAAACGGAAATGTAGTGCTTGTAATAGCGGCATTTATTCTTATTTCCGTTGCGGGCGGTCTGATCTCGGTATTAAGCATATCCCGTGTTGATCCAATGGAAGTGATAGGAGGTTCGGGAGAATGAGCGTATTGCAGCTTGATCGTATAGTTAAGACATACCGTGACGGAAGCGGTAAAAAAACAGTGCTGGACGACGTATCGCTGTGCGTGGAAAAGGGCGAATTTGCGGCGGTGGTAGGTCCGTCAGGCTCAGGGAAAAGCACGCTGCTTACAATCGCGGGAATGCTGTTGGTTCCCGATTCGGGTAGGATTGGCATAGCGGGAGTAAACGTTTCCGATACCGATAAAAAGCGTTGGACCAAAATCCGTCAAGAGCGTATCGGATTTATTTTTCAGAATCACCAACTGCTGCCTTATTTAAAAGCAAGGGAGCAACTGTCGGCGTTTCAGCAAAGGGGCGTTGCAGTCAATATCGACGAATTATTCTTGGAGCTTGACATATCAAAATGCGCAAATCAATATCCCTCCGAAATGTCGGGAGGCGAAAAGCAGCGGGTAGCGATAGCAAGGGCTTTTATGAACGATCCCGACGTTATCCTTGCCGACGAGCCTACCGCGAGCCTTGACGCCGTTCACGGAAGGCAGGTCGTGGAAATGATACGAATGGAGGTCAAAAAGCACGATAAGGGCGCGGTTATGGTCACTCACGACGAACGTGTGCTTGATTTGACCGATAGGGTATACAGGCTTGACAACGGTAAGCTGACGCTGCAATGATTTAATTATTTCCCGATCGTATAAGAAACAGCTATTGACAAACCTCCTCTGCCCGTGCTAATATATGTAATGAGTTAGTGACCACTAACAAAAGTTGGTCGCTTTTTAAAAGCATATGAGTTAGTTATTACTAACCCAAAGCTGACCAAAGCAAATAAATCGGATAAGGAGGTCATTTTTGTGACGGAGAATAAACAGGGCGTTATTGATGAGGAAAAAAAGGAAAGGGCGATAGTCGAGTTTAAGAACGTGACCAAAATTTACAGAAGCGGCGACCATGAGCAGAGGGCGCTTGACGGGGTAAACATTACGCTCGGCGAGGGTAAGTTTATCGTTATTTTGGGACCGAGCGGGGCGGGCAAAAGCACGCTTTTGAATATGCTGGGAGGGCTGGACAGCCCCACGAGCGGAACGATTGCCGTGAACGGAAGAGATATTTCGACGCTTGACGGCAACGAGCTTGCCGATTACCGCGCTTCGACGGTGGGCTTTGTTTTTCAGTTTTACAATCTGATACCGACGCTGACGGTAAAGGAAAACGTGGCGTTAGTGAAGGAAATTTCGCCGCAGGCGCTTGAGGCGGAACGTATGCTTGAGGAGGTCGGGCTTTCGGACCACGCCAAAAATTTCCCGTCGGAGCTTTCGGGAGGCGAGCAGCAGAGAGTGTCCATCGCCCGCGCGCTTGCCAAGAACCCCAAAATTCTGCTTTGCGACGAGCCGACGGGCGCGCTCGATTCGGAAACGGGAGTTATGGTCCTGAAGCTCTTGCTTTCAATGGCAAAAAATTACGGCAAGACGATCGTGATCGTAACGCACAATCAGAACATAGCGAAAATGGCGGACGTGGTGATCCGCGTAAAAAACGGTAAAATAAAAGCCTGTGAGGAGCAGCAGTGCCCCATGAGCGCGGACGAGGTGGAGTGGTAATATGCTAATACGTAAATTATTCAGAACTGCATGGAGCTATAAGGCTCAGTTTATTTCGATGATCATAATGATTGCTATCGGCTCGGGAGTGTTTTTGGGCTTTAATATCGAGTGGAAAAGCTTAAAGGACGACACCTCGGATTTTATGGAAAAAACGAAATACGCCGATTTCAGACTGTATTCCGAAAGCGGCTTCTCGGAGGACGAGCTTGAAAAAATACAGGGGATTGACGGAGTGGACGCGGCGACGAGATTTTTTGCGGTCAATTCGGACGCTTCGGACGGCAAAACGCTCGTGACGCTTGTTTCCGAAAATTACACCGTATCCACGATGCTTGTCACGGACGGTGCGGAGTACGACGAAAATTCGGACGGAATATGGCTTTCGGACCGCTACGCCGAGGAAAACGGCTGCGCCGTCGGGGACAGCCTGACGTTAAGCTGTAAGGGGCGCGAGGTGAGCGGCAAAATCGTCGGTCTTATAAAATGCGGGGAAATGATGATATGCACGGCGGACGAGAACCAGCTTATGCCGGATTTTGAAAACGTCGGCTTTGCCTATATTACGCCCAAGAAGCTGAAAGAAGCGCTCGGAGGAGATTTTTACCCGCAGATAAACATACGCTGCGCGCTGCAAAAGGCGGAGCTTGAGGAGAAGATAAAGGACGCGCTCGGCAAAACGATTCTCGTAACCTCCAAGGAGGAGCATACCTCTTACGCGGGAGCGCAAAGCGAGGTGGAGGAGGGCAAAACCATGGGCGCGGTGCTTCCCGTTTTGTTCCTTGCCATTGCGGTTCTGACCATGGTAACGACAATGCACAGAATCGCCGCGAACGAGAAAACGCAGATAGGCACGCTTAAGGCGCTGGGCTTTCGCGACGGCAGGATTTTGAGGCATTATACCTCCTACGGCTTCGTGATAGGGCTTTTGGGCTGCGTCCTCGGAGTGGCTCTCGGCTACGGCATCGCGTTTGTAATCGTCAATCCGAACGGTATGCAGAGTACATATTTCGATATGCCCGACTGGGGGCTTGTAATGCCGCTCTTCTGCGTGCCCGTAATTTTGCTTACAGTGATTTTCCTTACGCTCATAAGCTATTTTTCCGTCAAAAAAATGCTCAGAGGCACGGCGGCGGAAACGCTTCGTCCCTATGTGCAGAAAACAATGAAAACAAGCCTGCTCGAGCGCTTCAAATTCTGGGAGGGACTGAAATTCGGGACAAAATGGAACATCCGCGATATAATGCGGCACAAGTCGCGCTCCGCGATGACGCTTGTCGGCGTAATCGGCTGTATGCTTCTGCTTGTCGGCGGCTTGGGAATGAAGGATACGATGAGCGATTTTATGAGGATCCTGAATAAAGAGGTGAGCAATTACACGACAAGAGTCGATATTTCGGAGAGCGCGTCAAACGACGAGGCTGCCGCGCTTGCGGAGGAGCTTGGGGGCGACTGGGTGTCCTCCTTCGGAATCAGCTATGAGGGTGAAACCGTTGTCGCGGAAATATACAGCGTAAAAAACGATAAAATCCGTTTCCTGGATAAAAAGAACAGGAGAGTAAGCCTTGGGGACGACGGCGTGTATTTGTGCCAGCGCTTAAAGGACAGCGCGGACATAGGCGACATAATAGAAATTTCGCCCTACGGCAGCGAGGAAACCTATCGGGTCAAGGTAGCGGGCTATCTGCGCTCGGTTTTGTCGGAAACTGTTGTGATGACCGAAAAGTACGCGGACAGCGTGGGAATAAGCTATCATATCGGCTCTGTTTATACCGATTTGGCGGCGGAGGAAATAGGCGGCTCGGATCTGATTTCGGCAAAGCAGGAGAAGCAGGTGATTATGGACACCTACGACAGCTTTATGGATATTATGAACGTTATGGTGTTCGTGCTTGTCATCGCCGCCGTGATTTTGGGGATCGTGGTTTTATACAATCTCGGAATAATGAGCTATGTGGAGAGGAGCCGCGAGCTTGCGACCTTAAAGGTGCTGGGCTTTCGCGACCGAAAAATCGGCGGTCTGCTTATAGGTCAGAACATTTGGCTTACGGTGGTCGGAGTGGTGATCGGACTTCCCGCGGGGCTGGGCGTGTTGCAATTACTTATCGCGACGCTTGCGAACGAGTATGAGTTGAGGCTTTCCTTGGGCGTGACGACGTATGCCGTCAGCATTCTTGTAAGCTTTGGGGTATCCTTTGCGGTCAGCCTTATGGTGGCGCGCAAGAACCGCAGGATAGATATGGTCGGAGCGCTGAAATCGGCTGAGTAGTAAGACCTAATAGATTGTTTTTTTCACTTGTTTGTGCTATATTGGACACTGTGCGGGAGCAGTGTGAGGAACCCGCATTAAAAAGAGGTACGAGAATGAGTGAAAATATCCTAGTTGTGGACGACGAACGGGAGATAGCCGATTTAATCGAGCTGTATCTGAAAAACGACGGCTATACGGTGCATAAGTTTTACCGCGGGACGGACGCGCTTAAATGCATAGAGGAAACGGAGCCGGATTTGGCGATTCTTGACGTAATGCTGCCCGATGTGGACGGCTTCCATATCCTCCGAAAGATCCGCGAAAAATTTTATTTTCCCGTTATAATGCTTACGGCGAAGATAGAGGACGGCGACAAAATAATGGGGCTTACCATCGGGGCGGACGACTATATCACAAAGCCCTTCAATCCGCTCGAGGTGGTCGCGAGGGTCAAGACGCAGCTCCGCAGATATACGCGCTATAACAATCTGTCCCAAAGGCAGGAGGAGGAAGCCTGCGAGTATGAGATAAGGGGCTTGTACATCAATAAGGACAGCCGCAAGTGTACGCTGTTCGGCAAGGAGCTTTGCCTTACGCCGATTGAATTTTCCGTGCTTTGGTACCTCTGCGCGCATCAGGGAAAGGTCGTTGCGTCGGAGGAGCTTTTCGAGGCGGTGTGGGGAGAAAGGTACTTTAACAATAACAATACGGTAATGGCGCATATCGGCAGGCTCAGGGAAAAAATGCGCGAGCCCGCGAGGAACCCGAGGTTTATCAAAACAGTGTGGGGGGTGGGCTATACCATTGAATAGGATTACGGGACTGAACAGAAGTTACAGGAGCCGCATTACGCGGAGGATCATTTTACAGTATTTTTTGTCGGTAGTCGGATTCGTCGCCGTCTTTTTCATACTTTTTTTTGCGGCGTACAGGCTTATTTCGAGTCATTTTTGGTATTATGACGACCCTGTGTATCGGTTTTTGAATTTTATAAGGGAATATATCATAGTATTCATAAGCATTCCGCTTATAGCGGGCTGGGCTGTCATCACCTATATTTTCATCAGCAGACCGCTGCGCTATCTTGACGAGGTTATAGCCGCCTCCAAAAGGCTTGCGAATCCGACGGAGGAGCAGATTATTCTTTCCGAGGCAATGAAAACCGTTCAGGACGATTTGAACGAGGTAAGGGAGAACGCGGTGAGAAGCGCGCAGGTCGCAAGGGAGGCGGAGCAGCGCAAAAACGATCTGATCGTTTATTTGGCGCATGATTTGAAAACGCCGCTGACCTCCGTGATAGGCTATCTTACGCTGCTGCGCGACGAGGGAGAAATATCCGAAGCGCTCAGGGAAAAGTATCTCTCGATTTCCTTGGACAAGGCGGAGAGGCTTGAGGAGCTTATTAACGAATTTTTTGAAATCACGAGGTTCAATCTCTCGAATATCGAGCTTTCGCTCGGCAATGTGAACCTTACGCGTATGCTTGAGCAGCTTGCGTTTGAGTTCAAGCCCATGCTGCTTTCAAAGGGAATGGAAATCAGGCTTGACGCGCCCGACGGCGTTACGCTGAAATGCGACGTGAACAAGATGCAGCGCGTGTTTGACAATATTCTCAGGAACGCGGTGTTTTACGGCTTTCCGAACAGCGTTATAGAAATCGGCGTAAATCGGGACGCGGCAGAAACCGTGATCCGCTTTGCGAATCGTGGGGATACGATTCCCGAGGAGAAGCTTGGCAGGCTGTTCGAGCAGTTTTACCGCCTTGATTCGGCGCGCGGCACAAACGGCGGCGGCGCGGGGCTTGGACTTGCGATAGCGAAGCAGATCGTCACGCTGCACGGCGGAACGATCGACGCGCAAAGCGCGGACGAGAGGATCGAGTTTACGGTGCGGCTTCCGCACGCCGTAGGAAAATCGTAAGAATTTCCGAAGAAAAAATTAAAAATATCTTATAAACAAACAAATAAAAGGCACTCCCGTTTTGGGTATCATTAGGGTATCGAAACGGGAGTGCTTTTTGTTTTGACTGCTTTTTGGAGGAAAACATATGAGAAGGTTCAAGGCATTGATTTTTTTGGCGGCGTCGCTTATGTGCCTTGCGGGCGCGCCGCAGACGGCAGAGGCGGGGCAGACGGACGGCTGCGTGGTGATTGTGATAGACGCGGGACACGGAGGGCGCGACCCCGGCTCGCAGGCGGTTACGGGAGCGAGCGAGAAGGACTGCAACCTCGAGATAGCTCTCGCGATGAGGGCGGAGCTCGGCAAATACGAGGGCGTAAGGGTCTATCTTACGAGGTCGGGCGACGAGTGGCTTACCAATATGGGGCGCGCGATGGTCGCCCGCTCCTTGGAGGCGGATTTTCTTATCAGTCTGCATAACAACAGCGGCTCGTCGTCAAGCTCGGGCTGCACGGCGTACTGCTCGCTCAATCCTTATTACAGAGAGCCGACCGAAAGAATGTGCAGGCTTATAACGGACAGGCTCGCCGCGCTCGGCTTAAAAAACGGCGGAGTGCTGACAAGACCGTCAACACAGTACGACGGAGAGGATTATTACACTCTTATAGGCGAGGGAATAAGAGCGGGAGTTCCCTCGATAATAGTCGAGCACTGCTTTTTGAGCAATTCGGGGGACGCGGCGTTTCTTACCGATGCGGACGGAACGGTGAACAAGGATACGGCGAAGAAAATGGGCGCCGCGGACGCGGAGGCAGTGGCGGAATATTTCGGGCTTTCCAAAAGGACTGCGGCGGCTGACGGCAAGGCTGCGGTTACGCTGCAAAGGGGAAGCAGCGTTGCGCTTACTCCGCCCGATCATACGGGGAGCGTCGCATGGTACTCGACAGACGAAAATACGGCGATTGTTGACGAAAACGGTGTTGCGACGGCAGTCGGCAGCGGCACTGCCAATATCGTCTGCAAGCTTGCGGACGGTACGACGGGGAGCTGCACGATAAAGGTCGGGCAGCCCGAGCCCGTGGCGCTTACGGGCTGTCTCGATCCCACCTTTTACGAATCCATGGCGGATTTCTCCGAAATAAGGACAGACGAGCTTTTCGGGTTCGTATCGTACAGCGACGGGACCTCGGAGAGGGTTACGCCCGAAATAACGGGAAGCCTTGACAGGGGAATGGTTGGCATTCAGGACATAGCCATACAATACGGCAGTCTGACGGGCTTTCTGCGCGTGTGCAACACAGCCGCGCCTTATGTCCCCGAGGTTACGCTGCCGCAGACAACACAGCCGCCGCAAAGCTCTGAGGAGAGCGGCGGCGCGTCAGAGGAGGAGGGTACGGCGGGCAGGCAGCCGAACGTGAAGCCGGGAGTAAGCTTGGGGAGCAAAGCCTCCGACGATAAGGGGAGTATAGCGGGAAGACTTGTAAAATATATAGCCGTGCTTTTGGCGCTTGTGTTTTTGGGAATATTTTTTATCGCGCTTGAGAGCGGCAGACGCAGGAGAAAAAGAAATCGGCGCGCAGGGAAAGACTGTTAGCCGTCGGCGCGGGCGGCGGAGAACGACAGGGAGGAGGAGTGCAAATGAACAAAATAAGGCTGGCGGTGATTTTCGGGGGAAATTCGACGGAATACGGGGTGTCGCTTCAATCCGCCGCCTCGGTGCTTAAAAATCTGAATACGGACAGATACGACGTTTATCCCATCGGAATTACGAGGGAGGGACAATGGTACCGTTACGCGGGGAGCTATGAAAATATAAACGGCGGCGGGTGGTTTGAGGACAGCGAAAACCTTTTTCCCATTGTTTTTTCTCCGAACAGAGTTTTGGGAGGATTTATTGAGGAAATAAACGGAGGCTTTGAAAGGCTTGAGGTCGATTTGGCGTTTCCCGTGCTTCACGGCAGGAACGGGGAGGACGGTACGGTGCAGGGAATGCTTGAGCTTGCGGGAATACCGATTGTCGGCTGCGGTACGCTGTCGTCGGCGCTCTGTATGGACAAGGACAGGGCGCACAGGCTCGCAGCGGCTGCGGGAATCGCGGTTCCGAAGTCGGTCGTATTTAAGCGGACGGAGCAAATGGAGGCGCCGCAGCGCATAGCAAGGAAATTTAAGCTGCCGCTGTTCATAAAGCCCGTCAGGTCAGGCTCCTCCTTCGGAATCAGCAGAGTTACGGCGCTTTCCGAGCTGGAGGAGGCGGTAGCGGAGGCGTTTTTGCATGACTTTGAAATTATTGCCGAGGAGAATATCGACGGCTTTGAGGTGGG
Source organism: Butyrivibrio sp. (assembly GCA_023665525.1). Classification (GTDB taxonomy): domain Bacteria; phylum Bacillota; class Clostridia; order Lachnospirales; family Lachnospiraceae; genus Eshraghiella. Next base: position 14,988 of record JAMPDT010000036.1, read on the forward strand.
CTGCGCGGTTATGGGAAACGATCGGCTTACCGTGGGACGGGTGGACGAAATAGAGCTTTCGGAGGGATTTTTTGACTTCACCGAAAAATATACCCTCAAAAGCTCAAGAATACATATGCCCGCGAGGATTGACGGCGAAACCGAAGCGCGGATACGGGAAACCGCAAAGAGCATATACCGCGCGCTGGGCTGCTCGGGCTTTGCGAGGGTGGATATGTTCCTTACGCCCTCGGGCAGAATCGTGTTCAACGAGGTGAATACGATCCCCGGCTTTACCGCTCACAGCAGATTCCCGAATATGATGAAAGGAATCGGTATGTCGTTTCCGAGAATGCTCGACAGGCTGATAGGGTTGTGCGCTAAGAAATGAAGGATAAGAAGAGCTATGCGGGAATAGATTGGTTCAGGCTTGTCGCGGCTTTTTTGATTGCGGCGATACATATCTCGCCGCTTGCTTCGCAAAGCCCCGCTGCGGATTTTATTTTGACAAGGATAATAGCGAGGACGGCGGTTCCGTTCTTTTTTATGACCTCGGGCTTTTTCCTTATTTCAAAATACGGCGGCGCGGGAAAACTGGCGGCGTTTGAGAAAAAAACGGCGCGGATATACGCGGCGGCGGTTATTCTGTACATTCCGATCAACATATACAACGGGTATTTTACGGCGGATAATCTGCTGCCGAAGCTTATAAGGGATTTGGTGTTCGACGGAACCTTTTACCATCTTTGGTATCTTCCCGCCTCGATGCTTGGCGCGGTTATCGCCCGGTACGCCGTAAAAAAACATGGCTTTAAGGGAGCCCTTGTCATCGCCGCGCTGCTTTACGCGGTCGGCACATTCGGCAACAGCTATTATGAGCTTGCGTCGCGCATTCCCGCCGCAAAGGGCTTTTACGGACTGCTTTCGCAGGTGTCTGACTATACGCGCAACGGCATATTTTTTGCGCCGCTGTTTATGGTGCTCGGAGGGCTTTTGGCAGAGCGCGAACACAGAAACGCGCCGCGCGGTCTTTTGAAAAGGGACATTATATGCTTTGCCGTTTCGTCTGCGCTTCTGTTTGGGGAGGCGGCGCTTTTGAGGAGAGAGTACGGCGCGGCGCGCAACGACAGCATGTATTTTTTCCTTGTGCCGTGCGTGTATTTCCTGTTCCGCCTTCTTTTGAGCATTGAGGGAAAGCGGCGCAGAAGGCTTCGGAGCGTTTCGCTTATTGTTTACATCATTCATCCGATGATGATTTTGGCAGTGCGCGCCGCGGCAAGACCGTTAAGGCTTTGGAGCGTCCTCGTCGGCAACGGCGCGGTTCATTATATTGCGGTAAGCGCTTTGTCCGCCGCTCTTGCGTTCGCGGCAGTTTTTATTTGGGAAAAAATAAGAAGACCCGCGAAGGCTCTGCCCGACGGCGGGGAGCGCGCATGGATCGAAATAAATACGGACAATTTGAAGCATAATGTAAAGCTTCTGCAAGGGGCTATGCGGGAGGGGTGCGAGCTGATGGCTGTGGTAAAGGCCAACGCCTACGGACACGGGGCGGCGGAAATTTCGGCGTGCCTCGAGAGGCTCGGCGTAAGGGCTTTTGCGGTGGCGACTGCCGACGAGGGCATTGCCCTCAGAAAATACGGGATTTCGGGGGAGATTCTCGTACTTGGCTGCACAAGTCCGTACCGAGCGGGAGAGCTTAGACGCTATAAGCTTATACAGACAATCACAGATTTGGATTACGCGAGAATGCTTGAGCGGCAGAAGGTGCCTGTCAGGGCGCATATCAAAATAGACACGGGAATGCACCGTTTGGGGATTGACGCAAAGGACGTAAAGAGCGTCAAAGGGGTATTTTCCATGAAGCATATAAAGGTATGCGGAGTTTACAGTCACCTGTGCTGCTCCGACAGTCTTAGGGAGGACGACGTGCTTTTTACGCAGAAGCAGCTTGAATGTTTCAAGGGCTTGCTGGATAGGCTGAGAGGGGACGGCTTCGATACGGGCAAGGTCCATATCCAAAGCAGCTACGGACTGCTCAATTATCCCGAGCTTGAATTTGATTATGTCAGGGCGGGAATCGCCTTGTACGGAGTTTTGAGCGATCCCGGGGACAGGCTTAAAAATCCCTTGGAGCTGCGCCCCGTTCTTTCGCTCAAATCGAGAATTGTGCTGCTAAAGGAGGTAAAAAAGGGGGAAAGCGCGGGCTACAACAGAGCTTTTACCGCCGAGAGGGACAGCCGTATAGCGATACTGCCGATAGGCTACGGAGACGGAATCCCGAGAAGTCTTTCCTGCGGCGCGGGCTTTGCAAGGATTGGCGGGGAAGCTGCTCCGATTGCGGGACGCGTTTGCATGGATTCGCTTGCGCTTGATGTTACCGATGTTCGGGACGTTGCCGTCGGGGATATTGCGACGCTTATATCCGATGACGCGAAAAGTCCCGTCAATGCGCCGAGGGTTGCGGCGCGGTCGGGCAGCATAAGCAACGAGCTGCTTAGCAGAATGGGCGCGAGGCTCAAATAAAAGAAAACGGCACAGCCAATCGGCGGCTGCGCCGTTTATTTGTTTACGCTTATGCTCGATATGGGCGCGGACGCCAATATCTATATCGTTGTAAGCCCTTCCAAACTGTCCTTCACGTTCTTTGTTGCGTTCAGTATCGTTTCGCCGGATGCGGCAATTTCCTGTGAAACCGAGGCGAGATTGGTTGTTTTTTCGTTTATGCCTGTGATTATGCCCGATAATCTGTCGGCATCGTTCTGAATCTTTTGGATAGCCGTCATTATTTTTTCCTGAGATTCGTTGCTCTTGTTGGCAGTGGCGTGCGAGGTGGAGGCGAGCTGGTTTATTTCTCCCGCTACGACCGCGAAGCCGCGTCCCGCTTCTCCCGCCCTTGCCGCCTCAATGGAGGCGTTGAGCGCCAAAAGATTGGTCTGGCTTGCCACGGTCATTACCTCCTTATTGTTGGCGGTAAGCTCGTTGATAAGGTTGTTGATATTCTGCGTGGAGTCGTTAAGCTCGCGGCAGAACTCTTGCAGTACAAGCATATTCTGCGATATGTCGGCGCATTCGGAGGCGCTCTGCTCGTTGCCCTTTGCCATTTCGTCAACGGCTAGGTATACCGTTTCAAAGCGCTCGTTTATGCTTTCGATTGTATCCATTATATTCTGCTGCTGGCCCGCTATCATTTGCTTTTCGTGCTCGACCTCGTTTGCGAGGCTGAGAGCGTTGTTTTTCTCGATTTCGACCTGATCGTTTAAGTAATGTATGCAGTTTTCCTTGTGGTTAAAGCCGTTATGTATGGCGACAGCCATTTCCTCGCAGCTTTCGTAGCCGCAGCAGCCGCAGTTAATCTTGCGGGAGGCGGCGGATGATTTGCCCATGTCGCTGTATATCTTTTCAAGCTCCGTCTTGTTGGGAAAATTGCAGGCGCATTCCTTGGACATATCGGTGTAGTCGCAGATATAGTCGTTAAGGTCAAGGTGCGAGAACTGCTTGTTAAGCTGTTTAAGCCTTTGCTCGGGCGTCAGCCTTCGCGACCACGTATCGCGGTATTTGCTGTTCTTGCTTGCCTTTTTGATGCGCATCATCTCCATAAGCACGTCGTCCGTCGCGTTTTTGGAGCTTTCGGTGCCGGTTCCGTAAAGACAGCCCTGCGCGCAGTTGAGCGCGTCTACGAAAAGATAGGGCGTATTGCCCTTTGAAAGGCGCTCCTTATTGGAAAGAAGATAGTGGTACATATGACCCTCGCCCTCGCATTGGCGCACATACGCGTCCTCGCCCAAAAACCAGTATACGTTTTCTTTAAGTCCGCCGGGCATCGGGTATACGGAGCCGAGTCCGTATTCTATCTCGTCCTTGCAGGAGGGACCCGAAACGCCGTTTTCGCGGACATATTTCATAAGGTGGTCAAAGGTCACGTTATAGGAAATAAGCCCCTTGCCCCTTTTGGATTCGATCTCGTTTTTCTTGGCGATACAAGGGCTGATAAAGGCAAGCTTATCGGTGATGTTCATGGTTTTGCGCGCATATATTGCGGCGCACATCATGGGGCTTTGAACGGGGAAAAGCTTGGGAAGCAGCTCGGGCGCATAACGCTCGATGTAGCTTACGACAGCGGGGCAGGGCTGTGATATGCCGCCCATGAAGCCGTATTTTTGAATGTAATTGATATATCCCCACGTGGTTATGTCCGCGCCGAAGGATACGCTTATCATATGCTTTACGCCCAGCTTTTTGAGACCGCCGAGCACGCTTTCGTATTCCTTGGGGTAGTTGGCAAGAAAAGCGGGGGCTATAAGTATTGATATATTCTCGCCGCGCTTCAAATCGTCGAAAAATCTTTCGGTATCGTCCCTGAATTCGCGGGCGTTATGCTCGCAGGCGTCAAAGCACGCGCCGCAGGAAATACATCTGTCGCCGTTTACCTCGATAATGTTTTGCTCATTCTCGTTTCGCGCGGCTGTCATCGCTCCCATGCAACTGCATACTCTTATGCATTTGTTGCACCCTACGCAGTTGTCGTTTGTAAGTACCAATCCCGCATTTGCCATACATTCTCTCCTTTGTGTATAATCATCTGTATAAATTTTATCACATATACGATATTTAAGCAACTCCTTTATGCCCTGCGAAGGCTTTCGGTTAAAAGCTGTGGCTTCCGCCGCCACCGCCGCCACCGCCACCGCCGCCACCGCCGCCGCCTCCGCCAC
>JAMPDT010000037.1 GCA_023665525.1 Butyrivibrio sp.
GCTTTGCAGGATTCTCCTCCTGCGGCGGGTCGCGTCAGCGACATATTCCCATCCGCCGCAGTGCGATCATTGTTTTTTTCATATAGGAAATTCAGAGGAATTTCCTATATGAAAAAAGCGGCCGCCCGCAAACAGGCGACCGCCGCTTAAAAGCAGTATTCTTTTAATCCGCAACGTATCTGTCGATATTTTCTTCGGTGAAATCGTACCACGCAAGAGGCGTCAGACCTCCGATAATTCCGTCAACATAAGCGTAATACTCCTCCCTGCTCACTCTTTTACCGTCAATCTCATAAATGTCCGAGCCGTTTTCCTCATACCTTCCTTCGTCGCTGTATGCCGGCATATCAACATACAAGGCGCCCTTTGCGGGATAATACATATAGTGGCACAGGCTCCACGCGCTCCATTCACTGTTCGCGCAGACGCCGTTTTCATATACCTCGGACGGGAAAACCTCCGAGGGCACCGCCGTGAAGTATACCTCTCCTCCCGCATAGTGGAGCACTGCCCTTATATCGTTTCCGACCAAAAGCACCTCGTCGGTTCCGTCCCGATTAAGGTCAGCGGTCAAAAAGCATTCCCATTTCGTTTCGCCCGTGAGCGACAGAGCCTTATTCGCGCAGTATTCAAGCAGATTTATTTCGGACAGCCCCATATCCGTCATATCCTTAACCTCCTCGGCATACCGCATATCCGAAAATCCGCCCAAACCGAACAACCTCTCGTCATTTTTAAGCTCCAGCACAGGGCGCTTCCCCTTCATGGCGGCTCTCAGAGCCTCTGCCGCGCCCGATTTCAAAGCGCCGTCATCCGGATACTCCTCCGTATCCGCCTCATATGCCGAGGTTTCCGCAAAGCGTATCTTGGGAGCTTCATTTCCGAGCGGAGCCTTTTGGGCGCAGGAGGTGCATAAAACTGCCGCTGCCGCCGACAATGCGCATATTGTAATTTTATTTTTCATATACCGCTCCTCCTTTTCATCAAGCTGCAAGCCAAGCCGATTTACTTTTATTTATTATAGCACGGCATTATCCGATCGGTCAAGCCGCAGAGAACGTTCAAAAGCCCGTCTTAAAGCTCGTATATCCCTCATAGTAGTAGCTATGGTCGATACCTTTCATATAGAGCTCACGGCTGTGAATATCGTCGGTCAGGGCATTTTTCAGCAGATGTTTTATTTCAATATCCTTAATCGGACTGCGCTCCATTGCGGGCAGGTAGTCCTCTTTATCCACCTTGCTCCAATCGACGACCTTGCCGAGTTCCTTTTTGAAAATCAGATCAAGCCAAATGCGGGTGCTGCGCCCGTTGCCTTCTCTGAATGGGTGGGCGATATTCATTTCCACATACTTTTCGACAATCTCATCGAATGCGGACTGCGGCATTTTGTCAATGTCAGCAAGCGCCGCTTCAAGATACATCATCGGAGCAAATCGAAAGCTGCCCTTGGATATATTGACCGTTCGCAGCTCGCCCGCAAAGTCGTAAATTTCTTCAAAAAGATATTTATGGATTGCCTTAAGTGAAAAAAATGTTCCCGCCTCGAGTTTATCAAGCGTACCGTTTTCAAAAAGCTCAAGCGCCTTTTTCTTGCTGATGCGTTCCTCCTCGCGATCAAGCTCGGCAGAGCTTGTAAGACCCAATTTATTTTCAAGGACCATATTGCACCTCCGAAATCAAATGAATTATCCGACGCAACGTTTAATCGATTTTTAAATCTTGAACATCGACACTTTCAAAATGTTATCTGCCTTCTGTTGCGTTTCTAATGCAACAGATTCAAATGTAGAGCCGATTAGTTGCAGTAGTGATCTGTATTTTTCTTCATATGCTTTGACAAATTCACCATTAAGGTTCTGTACGTGTAACTTGATATTTTCAAAACTAATAGCCTCAGATTTTTCTATAATATTCTTACTGAATTCAATATTTTCTTTTGAAAAAGATCCGTGTCTGTCATTTTCAATCTTTAGCATTTTAAGTGCGTCATCTTTGTTATTCAAAATACGCAAATCTGAATACTGGTCAATTAGCTTTTGACTTACAATGACAAATATTTCCGCAGCATCTGCTATTCTATCGATTAATTCCTTAAATTTGGGATAATCAACTATGTTCAAATGAGCATTCAATAAATCATTAGCGGTTTTGCAATTTATTTGATATTTTTGAAGAATATTGATTGCCTTATTAGTATCAGTAAATCCATTGTCCATTACTTCCTTTAATATTAGCATTGGATTGATACTGTTGAGCGTTTGCAGAAATACTGATTTGAGCCTTTCCCATTTTTCATTTTCTTTTTTCAGAAAACTCTCTCTTTGTAATTGTTTCTTTGTAAAAAGAATAGTTGCAACAAGAGTTATTATGGCAATAGCAGAACCTAATATATTTCCATAGTACCCAAGCACATCAGAACTGTCCCATACAGTGATATATCCACAATTTGCCTTGTAGCATTCATTAATTATGATAGGAACGCCAAACACCAAGAAAAGAGTTCCCAATATAATAAAGAATACTATAATTACCTTTTTGATTTTCATATAAAGCCTTTTTGATAGCAATATCGCTTTAAGTTCTCCCAATATTATTTGTTTGACATTTATTCGCTACAAAAATATACGCATATTCAGTTTCCAAACATTCGATTAGTTGTAATCCCGAATTGGTAATATATTTTTTCGTTTCCGCGGGTGTATCGGGAAATACTGCAATTTTCCTCGATCCTACATCTATAAAAGTTTCTTGATTTTTGTCAATCGACAAAACCAATCTGCCATCACCTTTTAGCAGATAGGTAACCTTGTTTATAGCTTTTTGTTTTTCCTTTATATGCATAAAGGTTAACGATGAATATATGACATCGAAAGTTTCGGAAATTTCGGAATTCAAAAAATCACCGCAATGCAAAATAACATTGGTTTGTCCCGAAAGGTTTTCCTTTGCTCTCTCTATTGTTTTCGGTGAAATCTCAATACCGAAAAATTGACCGCACAGAGGGGCAACACGTAGCGCGAGCCGACCTGTCCCCACTCCGATTTCAAGGACAGATTTCCGTTTATCAAGCTCCATTTCATCAATGAAAATTTGTCCGTCCCATTTATTCATATAATCTTGCAAGGGTTCGGGGTCATGTATCGGATCGTTATTTTCCTCTATAAGGGAATCATAGTGCAGTATAACATTTTTGATATTTGCGTCCATTAATCATTCCCTCATAATCAACCTACTTATATATTATCATCATACCACAAAATCCGTAACGGCTCAAGGTTTGATAAGGGTTTACATTAATTCCGCTCTGTGATAAAATAGTCCGCAGATTACGATAATTTAAGGAACGCGGGTAACGGCAATGTCAATAATAGAGGTCAAAAATATATCCAAAAAGTACGGCCGCAGAGAGGTTCTGAAAAGCATCTCGTTCAATGCCGAGAGCGGCGACTGTATAGGAATCGTGGGCGCAAACGGCTGCGGCAAATCGACGCTTCTCAAGATCCTTTCGGGGGCGCTGCGTCCCGGCGGCGGCTCGCTTCGCTACAAGGGGGAAAACCCGCTTGCGCACAAGAGCTTTTTTAGCAAATACATAGGCTATGTACCGCAGGAGAACCCGCTTTTCGACAATCTGACGACGCTTGACAATTTAAAGCTGTGGTACTGCGACAGCCGCCGCAGCCTTAGGGACGACATTAAAAACGGCGTCATCGCGGATTTCGGAATAGACCGATACCTCAAAACCACGGTGCGTCATCTTTCGGGAGGAATGAAAAAGCGGCTCAGTATAGCCTGTGCCATCGCAAAGGAGCCGATAGCTCTGATTTTGGACGAGCCGGGCGCCTCGCTCGACATCGTGTGCAAGGAGGACATCAAGAGCTATATGCGCAGATACCTTGCAAAGGGCGGGATTGTGATTATCGCCAGCCACGAGGAGGGCGAGCTTTCCGTATGCACCAAAATGTACCTTATGAACGGCGGCGTGCTGGGCGCTCTGCCCGTAGGTACAAGACTTTCGGAGCTTATAGGCAGAATTGGGGGCGCCAATGCTTAAAAAACACCTTCTTTTGCTTTTTTTTCATATAAAATCAACATTCCGCTCCATGCCGAGGCTCATAATATGCACGGCGGTTTTCGCCGTTGCCGTAATCGCGCTGGGGATATGCGGAAACGCGATTCTCGGACGCAGCATGGAAAATACGGTAAACGTAAAGGTCGCCGCGGTAATTCCCGAGGGCGATTCCGATATTGCCCTTGCCTTTAAGCTCATAGCCAATATGGACAGCCTCAAATCCGTGTGCGAATTTGAAACCCTGGACATAGACGCCGCGCTCAAAAAGCTCGACAGGGGTGAGCTTTCCGCAATTATCCAAATTCCCGAGGGCTTTATCGACAGCCTTATGTACGGCAGCAACACACCCGGAAACGTAATAGTGCCCGAAAACGCGGGAATGGAATCCATGCTTTTTTGCTCGTTAATCGGGGCGGGCGCGCAGTTTTTGTCCTATTCTGAGGCGGGAATTTACGCGGTCGGGGATTTGCTGAGAATGCACGATTTTTCCTCCGCCGCCTCGTCTGCGCAGGATTCGCTTTATGATTATTACATAGCTTATACGCTCAACCGAGGCGGCTTTTTCAAGTCCGAGCCCGTGTCGGCTACGGGGAACCTGTCGGCAGTCGGATATTATATCTGCTCGGGAATCGTGCTTATGCTGCTGCTTGGCGGCATGACGGCTGCCGACCGTTTTTCAAACAGACCCGCCGCCGTCACGGAGTCCCTGCGCGCAAGCGGGATTTCGAGAACCTACACAAAGCTTTGCGAGCTTGCGGGGGTAACGCTTATGTTCTTTGCGCTGTTTACGGCTCTGCTTTTTGCCGCGAGGGCGGGCTTTTCCTCAAAATACATAGAGCTTACGCCCGTCGGGATACTTGTTTTTTTAATACTGACCGCCTCGGTCGTAAGCTTCGTTATGTTCCTGTGCTGTATCGCGGACGGAGGTCTTGTCAGCGTTCTTTTGATGTTTCTCTCCTCCGCGCTTATGATGTACGCAAGCGGCAGGATCGTGCCCTCGGCGTATCTTCCGCCCGCAGTAGAGCGCATAGGCAGACTGCTTCCCGCCTACGGCTGGTGCAGGCTCGCGGAATCTGTAATATCGGGCGAAGTCAACCGCGCCGCCCTCGTTATGAGCGTCTGCTACGGGCTTTTCTTTACTTTTGCGGGAATTGCCGTCACCGTTATAAAAGGGAGGGACAGATAGATGCGTAAATTTTTCACCTGGCTCGCCCTGCTGAGCAAGCGTCAGCTCAAAAGCCCTCTTTTTATCGCGATTTTGGTTCTGATTCCCGCGGCGGCGGCTGTCGCCTCCTCGATTCCCGCCCTAAACGACGGCAGTTCAATAACCGCGGGCGTGTACGCCGACGGCGGCGAAGCCTCCGCGGAGCTTGCCGAAAATCTCGTTAAATACGAGGGCTCGTTTGATTTCGTAAAATACGACGACCTTGACGCGATGTACCGCGATGTGAAAAACTCAAAGCTTAACTGCGGATATGTTTTCCCGAAGGATTTGTCCGAGCGCGCGGGCACTCCCTCCGACGGCATACTTGTTCTGCACTGCCCCTCAAACACGATACAGGCATCCGTCAACGAGGTGGTATACGCGGAGCTGCTTCGCATACAGGGACGCGGCATAATAACCGAACACGTCAGGGCGCTCGGTCTTTTTGCGGAGAGCGACACGGATTATACGGACGAGCTGCTGAGGCTGTACGACAGATACCTTAACGGCAACGCGACCTTTAAGCTTGCCTACCATACCTACGGGGCGGGCGGCTTAACGAAAAAGGATATTACGGAAAGCTCCGTTTCCTTTCCCGTGCGCGGAATTTTGTCCGTCATGGTATTTCTCGCCGCTCTTTTCGGCGGCGTGACATGGCTGCGCGACGGAGAAAAGGGAATCTTCGCGACGCTGACGGGCTCCTACGGCAGTCTGTGCAAAATACTTTATATTTTGATTCCGACAGTATTTTTCGGAGCGGCATCGCTCCTGACGCTTTCGCTGCTCGGTCTTTACGTGTCCTCAGCCGAGCTTACGGCAATGCTCGCGCTGGTCCTTTTGTCCTGTCTTTTTTCGCTGCTCATGACCGCAATTACGCGCCAAAGCCGCACCTTTTCAGCCTGCATACCCGTTATACTGCTCGGCTGTCTCATTTTCTGCAATATTTTTATAAACGCCTCAAGCTATGTTCCTGCGGCGAGGTTCGTCGAAAAGCTTTTTGTCCCGTATTATTATCTCAGCTTTTTTTCATAGGGCAAAAGAGAAAACCCACTGCAAGCACGGTTTGCTTCCATGCTTACAGCGGGTTTTCAAAATTGAAAATAATCGTCAGCGATTATTTAGATGACATCTGCTCTTCCTGCTGCTTAATCATCTTTCTTACCATCTCGCCGCCAATGCTTCCTGCCTGACGTGAAGTAAGGTCGCCGTTGTAGCCCTCCTTCAAGGGTACTCCAAGCTCGGATGCAACTTCCATCTTAAACTTATCCATTGCGCCCTTCGCTTCGGGAACGGTCATTCTGTTGCTAGAATTTGAATTGCTTGCCATGATAGTTCACCTCCATGCGTGATTCTGGTTGCCGGAGCTTTCCCTGATTCGGATTGCTCCTCTATATTCAACAGTATTTTACTGTTGTAACCCTAGTATCTGCACATAAAGTCAAAATATAATGGCAATTTTCGGCATTTGTTTTAATACTGTATTTTTGATTTTATTTCCTCGGCGTTATCCCTGCCCGTCAATGCCTCCAGTATCGCAAGAGCAAAATCGACGGTCTTGCCCATGCCCTTGCCCGTTATTATTTTACCGTCGGCGCAAAAGCCCTCTCCCGTCACGTCGGCTCCCTCAAGCTCCTTCTCAAAGCCCGGAAAGCAGGTCGCCCTTTTCCCTTTAAGGATCCCCCTGTGTCCGAGTATGCTCGGAGCCGCGCAGATTGCGGCTATATACTTCCCGTCGGCAAACGCCCTGTCGATAAGGCGGCAAAGACCCTCGTGAGCCTCGAGCCTCTTGGTGCCCGGCATTCCTCCCGGAAGAAAGACAACGTCCGCGTCCGCAAAGTCGCATTCGTCAAAAAGCTTATCCGCAAGCACCGTAACGTTGTGGGAGGTAACTACCTCAAGCCTGTCCGATACCGATACGGTGCATACCTCAACGCCTCCCCTGCGCATAATGTCCACTACGCCGAGAGCCTCCACCGTTTCAAAGCCGTCCGCCAAAAACGCATATAATTTCATAAAATTTTGTCCTTTCTGTGGTTATTTTTGCTCTTATGTGTTATTTTATACTTTAAGGAGTGATTGTTCAATGGAAATCGAGAGAAAATTTTTAATCAATAAAATTCCCTTTGAGCTTACGGATTATGCGCGCCGCGAAATTGAACAGGCATACCTTTGCACCGAGCCGGTGGTAAGGATACGGCGCGACGGCGGCGATTTTTTTCTTACCTACAAGTCGAAGGGGCTTATGGTGCGCGAGGAATACAATCTGCCGCTAACGGCGGAGGCTTATTCGCACCTGCTTGCGAAGCACGACGGCATAATCATCACGAAAACCCGCTACGAAATACCCGAGCGGGACGGGCTGACGATCGAGCTTGACGTTTTTGGGGGAGAATACGACGGGCTTATCCTCGCTGAGGTGGAATTTCTCTCCGAGGAGCAGGCTCTCGCCTACACTCCGCCCGAATGGTTCGGCGAGGACGTGAGTCTTTCGGAGGAGTACCACAACAGCAGTCTGAGCCGCAAAAGACCTTAAAATAGGTCATACCGCAGCACAAAAAGAAAGGAAATCATATGAGCGCTTTAACGGAAAAATTCAACGAATATCTTAAAGAAATGCAGTATTACGAGCACGCGAACACCCTTATTTACTGGGATATGAAAACAGGCGCGCCCAAGCGCGGGCTTGACGCGCTGGAGGACGTTACGGCTTATTTTTCCACGAAAAGCTTCGCCCTCTCGACCTCGGACGAGCTGGGGCAGATGCTTTCGGGCTTAAGCCTGCCCGAGGAATTCGAGCAGCTTGACGATACGATGAAATTCATCGTCACGCAGATGAAGGAGGATTACGACAGGGACAAAAGGATCCCCGCCGACTTTTACGAGGAGTATGTGAGAACCGTCACCGCGTCCGAAAACGCATGGGTTGACGCAAAGCAGAACAACGACTTCGCCTCCTTCGCGCCGCACCTTGAGAAGGTAATCGAGGCGACGCGCAAAATGGCGTCCTATACCGACCCCGACAAGGAGGTTTACGAGGCGCTGCTCGACGAATACGAAAAGGGCATGGATTCGGCAACCATAGACAGGCTCTTTGACAGAATGAAGGAGGAGCTTATCCCTCTTGTCAAAAAAATCTCCGAGGCGGAGCAGCCCGACGATTCCGCGTTCAAAGCTTGCTACGACACGGACGCGCAGCGCAAGGTTCAGAGGCTGCTGCTTGAATATATCGGCTTCGATTTCGCTTCGGGAAACGTCGCGGAAAGCGAGCACCCGTTCACCCTGAATTTCTCGTCAAGGGACGTGCGCGTGACCAATCACTACAAAGAGGACGACGCCATCGACGCGATGTTTACGGCTATCCACGAGGGCGGTCATGCTATTTTCGAGCAGAACGTAAATCCCGAATACGATGGCACCGTTGCGGGAAGCTGCCGCTATATGGGAATACACGAAAGCCAGTCGCGCTTTTACGAAAACATTCTCGGACGCCGCCGCAGCTTTTGGGAGCCGATATACGGCAGGCTCGGCGAGCTTCTCCCGCAGTTTAAAAGGATAAGCCTTGACGACTTTGAAAGGCAGATCAACAATGTCCGCAGCAGCTTCATCAGATGCTCCGCCGACGAGCTTACCTACTGCTTCCACATAATCATACGCTACGAGATTGAAAAGGCAATTTTCCGCGACAACGTGCCTGTGTCGGAGCTGCCGAAGCTGTGGAACTCCAAAATGGAGGAGTATCTTGGTATCACTCCCGACAGCGATACCGTCGGAATCCTCCAGGATACGCACTGGGCTGACGGCTCGTTCGGATATTTCCCCTCGTATCTGCTCGGAACGATTTACGACGGAATGTACCTTGAGGCTGTGGAAAAGGACCTCGGTCCCGTTGACAGACTCCTTGCCGACGGCAGAATCAAGGACATTACCGCATGGCTCAACGAAAAAATCCACCGCTACGGAAGCACGCGCACGCCGTCGGAGGTAATACAAAGCGTCTGCGGACAGGAAGTCAGCGCCGAGCCAATCATTAAATTTTTTAAGGAAAAATACACAAGGCTCTACAAGCTTTGACAACAAACAATAGAATAAGATACGGCTGCCGCTTCGTCGAATGAAAATCCGCGGGGCGGCAGCCTTTATTTTTATCTTGATTTCGATTTTCTTTTTACAAGCGCGTCAATAAGAGCAAATACCGCAAACACTGCTATTACCGAAGCGGCGGCATACCAAATGCTATTCCAGTTCCAAACATGGTAGCTTTCTGTCTGCGCCATATCGTCGTCGTAAGAAATTCCCATAGCATGAAACCTGCCCAAAATCCAAATCGGCGCGCTCAAAAAAATATTCCGTATGCCGGGTATTATAAATTCCCTACGTCCCTCCTTGTTTTTCACCAAAAATAAGACAAAGCATACGATATTTGCGGCAATAAATATCAGGGCGGCTATCGGTCCGACCTCAAACGCCGCGTTGTTTTTACCAAAAAGCGGCACGACCGTGTAGCATAAGCCCGCGAGAACCAATAAGCCAAGCTGTGCCGCGTCCATTGCCAATACTCTGCGTCTGACGGCGGCGCGGGCTTCTTTTGACTGTCGGCTGCCCGAAATCCATTCCATATACGGCTTCCTGAATTTAAGAAACGCAGCCGCCAGTATCAGGACAAGCACAAGAAAGAAGAATATAAAGTAGCTTGAGAGCGACAGCACGCTTTCCACATAGTCGGAGGTAATTATTACCAACGGAAGCGACAAAATCACAACGGAAATTACCGCAAAAAACGCCGTAAACGAAAATGAACCAAGCGCACGGTCAAAGCCGCCCGTTAATTCCTCGGACGCCTCCTCAAACAGCTCGTTGCCGTTTTTTACGGCTTTCGCCTTGTTGACTGCCAATACCGCGAGAACAAACGCGCCTGCTTCAAATAAAAGCATTACCGCAAAGCCTATTACGGGGCGGTAAAATCCGTATGAAATGCCGAACATACAAATCAAGCCGCCGACTGCCACGGCAAGCGATACCCATATAAGCGTTTTGAAATCGGACAGGGTTTTGTTGATAAGGCTTTTGAGCTGCTTTTCTACCCTCGGCTCCTTCTTTTCCTGTGATGAGGGCTCCAAAATCCGCTCGCCCTTCAAAAGCTCGTCGCAGGTAACGCCGAACATCTCGGCAATGGCGGGAATCAGCGACAAATCGGGAGCGCACTCGTCGCGCTCCCAGCGGCTTACCGCCTTGTTTGAAACGTTGAGCCGCTCCGCAACCTCCTGCTGGGTCATTCCGTTCGCCTTTCTCAAGGCGGCAATAAACTGACCTATCGTATTTTTTGCCATATCGAATCCTCCTTCGGATTTCCGCAGGGCTGTATTTGCCGAACGGAAGAATTTTTTCAGCCTCATTCTACAAAAACGACATTAAAAACAACAGCCCGCATACCGAAAATCAGTCCCGCAAAGTGAGAATTTGCCGTTTTGCGCGCATTTTTATCAATTAAAAGGCTGCCGCAGGCAGGCGGCAGCCCTTTAAGCGCATATTAAAGATAATCCGTCAGCCGATAAGCCGCATCATATCCTCCTTCAAAAATTCGAGCTTGCTTTGAGCGTCCTCAAAGCTGCTGCCCTTAACGCCCATATAGAACTTAACCTTGGGCTCGGTTCCCGAGGGCCTTGCGCAGCACCATGCGTTGTCCTCAAGCTCATAATAAAGGACGTTGGACTTGGGAAGCCCCGTCTCGGTCTTTGTTCCGTCCGCATAGGCAATTACATTGCAATCGTAATCCCTTACCGCGATAACCTTATAGCCTCCGATAGCCTTGGGCGGATTGCTTCTGAGCTTCTCAAGCATCGCCTTGATTTCGGCGATACCCGAAACGCCCTTCTTTTCTATGGATACGAGCGTTTCCTTGAAATAGCCGTATTTCTCGTATATGTTGAGCATTTGGTCCCAAAGCGTAAGCCCCTGCTTTTTATAGTAGGCGGCAGCCTCGCAAAGCATAAGAACCGCCACTATCGCGTCCTTGTCCCTCGCGTGGGTCCCTACAAGGCAGCCGTAACTTTCCTCAAAGCCGAACATATACTCGTAGGTATTCTGCTCCTCGAACCACTTAATCTGCTCGCCGATATACTTAAAGCCCGTGAGCACCTCTATAAGCTTAAGCTTATACTCCTCTGCCACGATGTCCGCAAGATTGGTCGAAACGATCGTTTTAACCAAAGCGCCGTTGGCGGGAATAAGCCCTTTTTCCTTTTTCTGCGAAAGAATGTATTCCGCAATGAGCATTCCCGACATATTGCCCGTAAAGGACATATATTCGCCCGTCTTTGAATCCTTGGCATACACTCCGAGCCTGTCCGCGTCGGGGTCGGTGGCAAGCACAAGGTCGGCGTTCTTTTCCCTGCCGAGAGCAAGCGCGAGCGCGAAAGCCTTGGGATCCTCGGGGTTCGGATAGCCGACCGTCGGAAATTCCCCGTCGGGCTTTTCCTGCTCGGGAACCACGATTATATTGTTGAAGCCTACCTCCTTAAGCACGCGCCTCGCGGGTATGTTTCCCGTTCCGTGGAGGGGCGTGTAAACAGCCACGAGGCTGTCGCCCATTTCCTTAATCACGTCGGGATTGATTACCTGCGATTTAAGGGCGGCAATATATCTGTCGTCGAGGTCCTCGCCGATAACTGTGTAAAGTCCCTTTGCCACAGCCTCGTCCTTATCCATTGTCTTAACCACGTTATAATCGGTGATCGCGTTGACCTCGGAAATAATCTGCTTGTCCTTGGGAGCCGTAATCTGCGCGCCGTCCTCCCAGTATACCTTGTATCCGTTGTACTCGGGGGGATTATGGCTTGCCGTGACAACAATGCCCGCGATACAGCCCCTGTCCCTTACCGCAAACGACAGCTCGGGAGTGGGGCGAAGCGACGGGAACACATACGCCTTGATTCCGTTGGCATTAAGGCAAAGCGCCGCCTCGTCGGCAAATTCGGGCGACATTCTTCTTGAATCATAGGCGATTGCCACGCCCTTGTCCTGACCTCCCTCTTTTATAATAAAATTGGCAAGTCCCTGCGTAGCCTTCCTGACAGTGTAAATATTCATTCGGTTGGTTCCGTTGCCTATAACGCCGCGCAGACCGCCCGTCCCGAATTCCAAATCCTTGAAAAACCTGTCCTCGATTTCCTTGTCATTACCCGCCAAGGCTTTAAGCTCCGCTCTCGTATCCTCTGAAAAATATGGATTTTCGCACCATTCCTTGTATGTATCCTGATATGACATAAACCCGTCCCTTCCCAAAAAATATGATTTTTGAATAGATTAAATACAGTATGATTTTACCATACGCGTTTAAAATTGTCACTATAAATTTGCTCGAAATCACGCCGCCGTTAAAGCGACTCGCGCAGTAATTTCACCAAAGCGCGGCAAAGCTCCCTTTGCGCAAAACGGCTGTTATAGACGCATATCTCCGAAAACTCGGGTTTTTTAATATCCGAAAGTCCGCCGAGCGCGCTGAACACTCCCTTTATATAATCCCTGCCAAGCCCCTTTGAGGCAAAAAACGCCGCCTTTATCACAACGCCGATCAGCACGGGCACAAAATTGACCGCCTTCTGCCACGGGGCAAAATTTTTATGCATAAGAAAAACCGCGTTGCGCGCCGCAAGGCTTACCTTGAAGGAATTGTGCCTTGAACCGCTCGCGCCGCTGCCGACGTGCAGAACCTTAGCCCTGTGCGCGAAAATATTGCGGTAGCCGTTAAGCCACGCCCTGTAACCAATATCCACGTCCTCGAGATAGGCAAAAAATTTTTCGTCAAAATAGCCGATTTTGTCAAACACGGCTCTCCTGTATATTGCCGCTCCCGCGCACGACGAGAATATTTCGCAGTCCTCGCGGTAAAGTCTTGCCGGCTTGTCCTTTCCTCTCGAAAAAGCCCAGCCGAGCACGCAGAAATAATCCCCCGCGCTGTCAGTCAGAGCGCTGTCGTCGTAGCGCAGCATATGCGCCTGCGCCGAAAAAATATCATTGTATCCGTCAACCGCCAATAGCAGCTCCTCCGCAAAATGCACGCCCGCCTTGGTATCGTTGTTGAGCAGAATCACATACTCCGCGCCGCTTGCCTTTATGCCCTCGTTTGCCGCCCTCGCAAAGCCGTAATTTATGTCCAGCTCTATCACGCGAAGCTCAAGCTCTCCCGCGCTCTCCCGCGCAAGCCTCAGGCTTTCGTCCTCGGAGGCGTTATCGACCAAAATCACGTCGAAATCCTTGAAGCTCTGCCTTTTCAGCGCCTCAAAGCATTCGGGTATGAATTTCGCCCCGTTGTAATTGGGTATGACTATACTCAGCTTTCTCATTTCAGCACTCAGCCCCTCCTTTTATGAATATGTCGGTATGCCGTCATATTTCCTTCAGCGAATAATCCTGTTTTTTAAGCGAAAGATTACGGTTGTAGAACGGGTCGCCGTCTGTAAAATACTCCCGCCACCTGCTCCTTATATACGCGATTTCGCGGTCAAAGCGCTCCAGCTTTTCGGGCGAGTCCTCGTGCCCTCTCGATTTGGACTCGTAATGATACGCCAGCACCTTGGGATTGTATACCACAAGAAAGCCCTTTTCACGCGCCTTAAGGCATAAATCCACATCGTTGAACGCCACCTCAAGTTCCTCGGTAAGACCGCCCGCCAAGCAAAAAACCTCCGTCTTTATCATAAGGCACGCCGCGGTCACGGCGCTGCAATTAAGCTGTACCGACGCCTTATGCATATAGCCCTCGAAATCGGCGGGGAGATTGACAAACATATTTCCCGCGATTCCGCCTATGCCCACGACGATTCCCGCGTGCTGAACGGTTTCGTCGGGATAAATAAGCTTCGCGCCGACGATTCCGACCTCGCCGCGCTGACAGCAGCCGAGAAACTCCTCAAGCCATTCCGGGTTAAGCAGCTCTATATCGTTGTTTAAAAGCACCAGATATTCGCCCCCCGCGTAACGGCTTCCGAAATTGTTGATCGCGGAATAATTGAACGCGCCCCTCCACGTCACGATTTTTATGTCCGCGCCCGTCGGCAGCTTTCCCGAAAGCTCCTTGCCGGCGTCGTATTTTTGACCCGTCAGCTCCTCGTAGTATTGCTTGATCTCCTCGGTGACGCTGTTGTTCTCCACGATTATGATTTCATAATTCGCATAGGTGCTTTTTTGAATCGAGGCAATGCATTTGCGGAGAGTATCCGTCTCGTCCTTGTTAGGTATTATTATTGATACCGTCGGACTGCCGATAACCTCGTATTTTACGCGGTAAAAGCCGTAGTCATCGGATTGCTCCACGCTCGCGCGCAGACCGCGCGCCTCAAGGTCCGCCTCGATTGCGCGCCTGCCCGCCTCAAAGGCGTATTTCTTGCTTTCGGGGTTGTCGGCGGTGGAATTGGCAGACGCTCTCCAATGATAGAGAACGCGCGGCATATGAGCCACTCTTTTTGCCAAACGCGTACAGCGGAAAATAAAATCGTAATCCTGCGCCCCGTCGAACTCGCCCCTGAAGCCGCCCGCCCTGTCGGCAAGGCTTTTTTTCACCGCAAAAAAATGCGTTATATAATTGTTGGAGCGCAGCAAATCTATCGAATAGTCGGGCTTAAAATGCGGCTGGAAATGCTTTTTGCCGTCGAAGCTTATTTTATCCTCGTCCGTGTAAACCGCGTCTGCCTCCGCCTGCCTGCCTCCGTCTCGGATTACGCGCGACGCCCTTACGGTATTCGCTCCCGCCGCCGCGAGCACCTCGTAAAGGCAGTCGGGCGCAAGAATATCGTCGTGATCCAAAAAGCCCAGCCACTCGCCCGACGACAGCTCTATCGCGGCGTTGGTGTTCCCCGCAATCCCGTTATTGGCAACGCGGATATATTTAACGCGCCCGTCGCCCGCCGCAAGCTCCTTCAGAGCCTCCTCCACGGAGGAATCCTCCGTGCCGTCCGCGAGGCAAAGCTCCCAGTTATCGTAGCTTTGCGCGCGCACCGATTCCAGCATATCGGCAAGCAGGCTTTTCGGCGTGCCGTAAAGCGGAACACACACCGAAAAAAGAGGCCTGCTCTCCCAAGAGGCGCAGTCCTCCCGCTGTCTTTGGAGCGTCCCCTCGTCAGCCGCGTGCTTTTTCAGCCACGGGGCGTAGGAAACCCTGTCCGATTTCAGGCGTTCCTTAAGGCGGACCGCAAATTTGCGCGGACCGTAATGCCTAAGATACCCAAAGCCCTTTTTTATCCTGTAAAGCAATACCTTTATTCCCATATATCCCTTAACCGCCCTAGAGCAGATATGTTCCGTCCCTTCTGAAATTGACGTTGTAATAAGCGTCGCGCAGCTCTCCCCGATGCTTTGCGAGAAAATATTCCGTTTCCGCGCGGCTTTTGCTCCCTTTGAGATTCGACGCGGGAAGCAGTCTGAGCGCCGCAAACGGCGTATATATGTTATTATAGCCAAGCTTTCCGAGCTTAAGGCACAAATCTATTCTATTGTATGCCACCGACAGCCCCTCGTCAAGACCGCCCGCCTCCAGATATTTGGCGCGGCTCACCGCAAGGCAGGCGCTGTTGAGCGCGTTCACGTTCTGGGCAAAGCCCATTCTTCCGAGATAGCCGTTATCACCCTCCTTAAGCCCGCACCCCGCGGGGACTGCCGTTTTGTCCCTGCCTATTCCCGTTATCATAAAATACGATTCAACCCTGCCGTTTCGGTTTATAAGCCCCGACCCGACCGCTCCCGAGACCGGGCGCGCCGCATAGCTCAAAAGCTCCGCGAGCCAGTCGGGCTTCACCGCCCCGGCGGAGCCGTCCATCAGCACGACAAAGCTTCCCGCCGCCTTGTTTTTCACGCATTCGTTTATATCGGCGCTGCCGCCGCTTACAAAAATAATTTCGCAGTTATTATACTCGGTAATTTTCAGGGATTCTGCACACTCCTGCGGCGATTGGCACGCCTCGTCGGTTATGATGACCGAAGCCTTCGGCTCGCCTGCAAGCTCATAGCGCACTCTGTACACGGTCGGGTAAACGTCCGACGGACCGACGGCTGCGCTCTCTCCCCATTCCGAAAGATTGTCGCGCACCGCGCGGATCCCCGCGTCAACCGCATATTCCTTCGCCGCCAAACCGCCCGCGACGGAGCCTTGGTGCGCCCTCCAAAAATACAGTATTTCGGGGATATGGCTCACTCTTTTTGCCGTTTTGGTCATTCTCAGAAAAATATCGTGGTCCTGAGAGCCGTCGTACTCGCTTCTGAAGCCGCCCGCCCGCTTAAAAAGCTCCGCCGAAAATACGGTAAAATGGCATATATAATTGCTGCCCCTGAGAGTTTCGGGCGAATAATCGGGCTTGAAATCCGTAAGCAGCACGTTCTTTATTTCGCCCGAAAAGGTCAGCTCGTCCGTATATACAAAATCCGCGCCCGATTCCGCGATTTCGGAAACCGCCCTGTAAAGCGCGGACGGGTGGAGCATATCGTCATGATCCAAAAGGGCAAGATACCCGCCCGAAGCCATTTTCGCGCATTCGTTGGTGTTGGCGGATATGCCGCCGTTTCGGGCAAGCCTGCGATATTTTATGCGGCATGCCGCGTCCGCCTGCGCGTACTCCCTGCATTTGTCCCCGACCCCGCCGTGCGCGCCGTCGCTCGCGTCGCAGATACAAAGCTCCCATGCCCCGTAGGTTTGGGCGGTGACCGACTCTATGGCGCGGCACAGCATATCTATGTCGGTGTTGTATACGGGCATCAGTATGCTTATCAACGGCCAGTCGGTAAATTTATGCGCCCTCTGCGCGTCGAGCACGCTCTTGCTCATCGACCTGCGCACAAGCGCCGCCGCCCTGCGGCTCTGAACCTTGGGCTCGGCAATAAGCCTGCGGCGGAGCATTGCCGCGGCTTTCGATATTCCGTTATCTCGTACTGCCGACAGGGCTTTTTTTACTCTGCTCATGCTCACTCCCTCAATGAAAAATCCGCTATCTTCAGGGACAGATTGGGGTTATAGCTGGGGTCGCCCTCATCGTATATTTTTTTCCATTTTTTCAGCATAAAATCTATTTCTTTATTGAAACGCTCAAGCTTTTCGGGCGTATCCTCCATGCCGCGGCTCTTTGACTCGTAATGATAAAGCTCCGCCGCGGGATTATACACGATAAGCCAGCCCTTTTCCCTTATTTTGAGGCAGAAATCCACATCGTTATAGCTGACCTTGAGAGCCTCCTCAAAGCCTCCGACCTCATCAAAAACGCTCCTGCGCACAAGCATACACGCCGCCGTTACCGCACTGTAATTCTGCGTAATGACCGCGCGGGCAAAATATCCCGAATTATCCCCCGCCTCGCCCGCAAAGGCGTGTCCCGCAACTCCCGAAAGCCCGATTATCACGCCCGCGTGCTGTACAACGTCGTCACTGTACAGAAGCCTCGCGCCGACCGCGCCGACCTCGGGCTGCACTCCCACTCCGACAAGCTCCCTTAGACAGTCCGTCCCAAGCATTTCGGTATCGTTGTTGAGGAAAAGCAGATAATCGCCCTTTGTCTGCCTTACCGCAAAATTATTGATTCGGGAGAAATTAAAATCTCCCTCGTAATAAAGCACCCTGACGCAGTCGTTTTCGCTCTCGAGCCTTTTGTAATATTCAAAGGTCGCGCCGTCGGTACTGTTGTTTTCGACAATTATGATCTCGTAATTGCCGTAGCTCTGCCTGCCTATTATCGAGCGGAGGCATTTGTCGAGGTCGTCCGTATGGTCCTTGTTGGGAATTATCACGGAAACCAAAGGCTCCTCCTCAAGCGCGTATCTCGTATCGTAATAGCCAAACAGCTTGCTTCGGCTCACCGAGGCTTTAATTCCGAGCCTTTTATAATGTCCCTCAAGCGCCTTTACGCCCGCCGTATAAGCATAGCTTTTGGCGTCCGTATTATTGGCGGTGGAATTTTCGTGACATCTCCATGTGTAGAGGATTTTGGGGATATGCTTTATATTACGCGCCTTTTCCGTGCAGCGCAGTATCATATCGTAGTCCTGCGCACCGTCGCATTCGCTGTTGAAGTCCCCCACGCGCCAGCTAAGCTCCTTTGAAAAAACAAAGAAATGCGTTATATAGTTGCAGCTCCTGAGCAGATACGGATTGAAATCGGGCTTAAAATGCGGTACTAATCTTTCGCCCGTTTCGGAATCCAGCTTGTCCTCGTCGGTATATATCACGTCAACAGCCTCAAATTCGTTGACGACCCTCGCGCACTCATAAAGCGCGTCGGGTCTTAAGAGGTCGTCATGGTCCAAAAGCGCGATATAATCCCCCTCGGCAAGCGCAAGCGCCCTATTCGTATTGCCCGAAATTCCCGTGTTTTCCGAGAGCGCTTGATATTTAACCCTTTCATCATCTCCAAAGACCTTTCGGACGCACTCCTCCGTAAGAAAGCCCTCTCCTCCGCCGTCTGCAAGGCAAAGCTCCCAATTCGGATATGTCTGGACCTTGACGGATTCAAGCATTTCCGTAAAAAAGCCCTTATTCGGTCTGTATACGGGAACAACTATCGAAAATACGGGCTTTTTTTCAAAACAGACCTTTCTCTGCCTGTCAAGCTCGCTCTTTGAAGCGTCATGCTTTTTTATCCAACGAGAGTACTCGGTCGTCTTGTATTTTTGAGCGCTGCTGTTACCGGCAAGTCTGCCCCTTACCCTTGAAAACGCCTCGGAAGCTCCGTGCTGTCTGCAATATTCAAAACCGAGCGCTATTTTACGCCACATTCCGTAATGCTTATGGCGGACCTCCTTATCAAGCCAAACGGTCTTTACCGTTGTGCGCGCGCCGGTCCTCATAAGCACGTCCGCTTTTTTCGGACAGCTTTCCTTGGGAAGCTCTATAACAAATCCGGCAGCCTCCTTAAGCCCGTCCTCCTGATAATAATCGGCAACGTCGCTTCTGAACACCCTGCGGACGTTACAGTCCTTCGCGCCCTCAAGGCTTATGTCTATCGGAAGCGCGTCCGCGCACCAGCCCGTTATGCTGACGGTATCCCCGTTGTATTTTACCTCGTCGATGCTTCCGCTTATATTCGCCTGCTGTTTTCTGAAGCTCCTGCCGTCAACCGTATAACCTGCCTCAACTCCGCTGTATACGCCGTTGAATTTGATTTTTATGCACGCCTTTTTAAAGCTTGGCGTAACCTTCATTATGAACAGATATTCGCAGTTG
>JAMPDT010000038.1 GCA_023665525.1 Butyrivibrio sp.
TCACCCAAAAGCTCACCTGTCCGCTCACTCCCACACGCGCCGCGCTGTTCGTCATTCTGACGCGCCCGTTCTTTACCTCGTCGGACCATATGTAATATACCCCGCTGCGGTTACCGACGCTCGCTCCTGTTTCGGTGTTGTAAACAGGCGTATCCTTCAGCTTGACCTTCGTCCCGGCTTTAACCGCGGTTGCGGAAGCCACGGCATTGACAGCAGCCTTTCTCGTCGGCAGCTCCTTATCAAGATATTCCGTCGGATCGAGCCACTCATACGCATTCACATCGTGCAGATTCCCCGCGGGAGCCGCCTTGTACCTCCTCACCTCAAAATGCAGATGAGCGCCGAAGCTGTTGCCCGTGTTCCCCATAAGCCCGATTTCGTCGCACCGCTTTACCGTCTGACCCTCGCGGACGTACACAGCCTCCAAATGCGCGTACAGGGTCACATAATTGCTGTCGTGCAGGATCATCACATAGTTGCCGTAGCCCATGCCCTCACGGTCGATAACGCCGTTCGTACCGCCGAGATAATCAACGGTCTTGATAACCTTGCCCGCGCTGTGCGCTGTTATCTTGTCAATCTGCGCCTTATACTTGACCACGTCAACGCCCTTCGCCCAAGCCTTGCCTGCGGCGACATTGGCGCAGTGTTGCGCGTATGTCTGCGTTACCTGATTACTTCCCGATTTTAATACTCTACTCATTATCATTATCCTCCGTTTCTGAGTTTCCTTCATTTTTGTCTGATTTTCTCTGCAAAATGTCAATAGCCTTAACTATAACCTGCGGCAAGGGCAAGCCCATTAACCCCGCATTCTCCACCAACGATATAAGCTCATTGGCAATAAAAGCAATGATAACCGCGTCCCTGATATAGCTCGTACCGACCACCACGTCGATTCGGTACGCCACAAGCACAAACACCAAAGTCATACACTTGCGGCAAAGCCCTTTCCAGCCTGCCTTGCTTTCCAATCCGCCCGTGCTTGTTTTTGCACTGCTCTTAAATACTCCGGCAACAACCAGCCCGGATATATAATCCGCTGCCATAAAAATAATCAGCGTCACCATACCTGCGTCCCAACCGCCGAAAGCTCCGGCAATAGCCGAGCCGACCACACCCAAGACAGAACAAATTCCCTGTTTCATACGTCCTCCTTCCAACCGTTAAATTCAAACGGTTATATCTTAATCCTCAAACAACTCCGCCAGCGTTTCATATTCTGCGGTACGCAAATTTATACTATTCAGCTCGTCAGCGGGAAAGCGGACGAGAGTTATATCGTTTTCAATCCCATTAAGCTCTTCAAGCTCCGTTGAATATTCTTCGAGCTTTTCGGGATTAATTTTGTACGACCCGTCACCTGCTGATTCCCCATATTTTTTGACTATCTCGTTTTGCGCATCGGCGTAAGCGTCGGCATACGGCTTTAACAGCCGCATATTTTTGAAGCGCGCGTCATTGACCTTGGGCGAAAATTCCTTGTCGCACTCCCTGAGCGCCGCAAGCCTTGTATACAGATTCCAAACTTCATAATTTTTCATAAAAAATCTCCTTCCGAAAATAAAAAAGAACCGTCAGATTGTATCTTAATCAAACGGCTCTAGGCTCTTATTTTTGTATTTCATTTAATTTTCAACCAAAGAATAGGCATAATCGTTAAATTCCTTTATGTCTTTGTCTACTGCCTCCCTATTCGCAAAATACTGCTCTGTATTTATGACTGCGGTATTTATACTGACCGAGCCTTTGCTTTCGTCATTAATACTCGCATTCATTTGTACTATGGTTTCCTCCCCTCCTCCCGATGTTTCAATCCTTGACGAACCGTATACGCTGATTGTTTTGTTGATTTTTAACATAATAAGCCTCCTCGTTTTATTTCAAGCGGCCATTGCCGCAAGTTTACACTCCAATTCTGAAACGCGCCTCTTTAACTGCTGTATCTGCCATATTTCAAGCCCATGCAGCTCCTCATAACGCAGCCCGTAGCGGTACTGCGGCGTACCGTCCGTGTTGTAAAGGTAAATCTTGGCGCCGTCCTCACCGTCCTTATAAATATGATCACGGCATACCAAGCCGATCTCGTCAATGTTCATTCCGTTGCCGACGAACGCCTTTTCTGTTTCCTGCGCAATAAGCCCGAAATGCATTCGATCTCCGTCTGTGTGGTAAAAGCTGCAAGGTTTCAAAGCATCGAACACAGCGTCCATTTTATCCAAATCGTACTCTATATTTCTCTTTTGATTTCTATCGGATGTAGATATTGCTCCTATGGCGGCAAATAGCTGTGTAAAACGATGTGCTCCATCGCCAAGAGAACTTACATTATCATTAGCCGGGCGAACGGGTCCTGTATCAAAATAAACATTGCGTCCTCGTAAAATAGTTCGGGTAGGATATGTACTGCTACCTGCCCAACCAAAATAAGCTGACAGTCCATCTGCGTTTCTTTCGACAACGTTGTGTTGATTACCGTCCTTCCATTTGGAATATATGGCGTATGTAGTAGCAGCGTCGCCCCAACCAAACCCTAAGTTTTTATATGACCGAAATGTGCCTATTGAGGCAAGCACTCCCGAACTTTCCTCAATGATTCTCGACGTATAATCCGCTGTCGAGCCACCAAAATGAAAATCCACATAAGGCGTACCGCCGTACAATTCCATTCCGTTTCCCGCGAAGCTTGCGTATCCGTTGGTATGGCGGAGTACGATTGATGTTGCTTGAGCGGATTCCCCGATTTGTATGGATTTTGCCGTACTGCTTTGCAATATAAAAATAGCGTTGGTTTCGTCGTACAATCCTATCACTCCGCTTGCGTTGGCAAGCATTCGGATTGACCTTAAACTATTGCGCGCATAAACGCTGCGCGTCACAGTATCGGAAGTAGCTCCTGCATATACGTTCGCCGCCGCGACAACGCTGCCTGATGTAGCAGTTACACTCGTCGCTGCTAGCGCCCCCGTGGCGGTTATTGCGCCTGTAACAGACAAAGCGTGCGGTATGGCTACGTTTTGGTTTGTAGCGCTGTACAATATCCAAGCTTGATTTGTGGTGTCCCACAATCCCGTGATTCCGCTCGCGCTTACGAGAAGCCCTGCTTTCCTCAGTGAATTTGCGATGTAAACCGAACAATTTGACGCGTCAGACGCTGAAAATTGCGCGCTTCTGCCGGTAATTAATGCGTTTTGGTAGTCTGATGCATTTTCCTGATTCGCAATACTGATATTCCCAGCTGTAATGATAATGTTTTTCGCTTCTATTTCTGTATTGCTATACAACGACCACTGTTTAACGCCTACTTGTGCCTGATATGAATTATCTGCATTCCACCATGACATTGTTGCTGGCGCTATGTTACACCCTAAACCATTATCTTTTTCTATGTCTATCCCATTTGGTCTAATACTTATCGAACAGTCATCTCCGAATGTTCTAAGTATACTGTCAAGTTTCGATGCAATGCCTCCATTTATATTAAGATTTGGCGTTCGGATTATTTTGTTCTT
This sequence comes from Butyrivibrio sp., assembly GCA_023665525.1. GTDB lineage: Bacteria > Bacillota > Clostridia > Lachnospirales > Lachnospiraceae > Eshraghiella. The sequence goes on from JAMPDT010000038.1 coordinate 3,513, forward strand.
CAAGTCCACAATCATGCCCTTACTGTTAAAATATCCACTGTTATAAGCATAATCCGCCGATTTAAGTATAGGGGAGGTAAGGCTTCCCGTCGCTGTGATGTCTTGGGCGAAAATCTGATTCAATACCGCACTGTTTGAAAATATCTCGGCTGTATTTAATTTGCTTGCGGTAATCGTCCCCGCAGCTATTTCATTTGCTGTTATCGTCCCCGCCACAATGTGATCCGCCGTGATTGTCCTCTGCGTGATAAGCCCGCCGTCAAGCGTATCTGTATGGGTTGAGGTAAGCTTCCCGACATTGTTGAGCGCGAAAATAAGGCTTTCATTGCTGCCGTTAAGCACAAGACGGTCAACGGCTAGGGTTCCCGCTTTTATCATACTCGCATTGATTTTCACGGAATCAAGATAACCTGTTACATGACCCTCCTCTATTGTCGCGCTGCTCAGAAGCCCAACCTTTGCTAAGAGCGTCCCGACATATTCTTTTTCGACGTTCGACAAGTCGATTTTTGCATACTTAGCGCCAAAGGTATCAGCCGTGACATATCCGAATTTGGCGACCTCCGATTCAAGGTTCTTCGCTTTTATGTAATCCGCTTCCAATGTATTGTATACTTTGCTTATCAACATCGCGGTATACAGGCTTTCTGTATCCTCAGCGGCTTCGTCACGGTATTCGTCGCCGAAAGACTCAAATGACTGTTCAAAAAGCTGCGCGCCGCTCAATGTCATAGACAAGAAAAAAGTCTTATAATTATCTCCCTGCGGTGTTGTGACATTGTAACGGATCCCGTCACACCCGATAAGCGGATTGCTTATCGGCATTGATATGCTGCACGGTTTCCAACCGTACCCCGCTACCGAATTATATAATACCTGTGCTATATCCTTCAGTTCACCGTCCGACTTGCCGTATACAAGCATATTTCCCTGTACGCAGTACGGATTCGTCCCCGCTCCGACAACGCCGCCGACCGCTGCCGCATTATCCCTTATGATAACATTATCAATCGGACGAACATCATACTGCTCCAACGGCGCTCCGCTCATTACTTCAATTTGATCTTCTTCATTGGAAAGATAAATTATATCATATCTGCCCTCGGAATCTATAATTCCGAATCCTCCGCACAGCTCGCATACAGCGTCAAGCACAGTTCCAAAGGTAAGACTGTTAGTTTCTATCGTCTTTGAAACTTTAAAGCTTTGAATACAGAGCAGCGATTTTGCCGGAGCAATCCCTGCATAAGCAAGCAAGGAAATCAGCATATCATTTATATTTATAGGGAACGGGAGCGCATTGTACCACGCCGCCACATTTATATCGCGTGCATAATATAAAGCGTCATAAGCTATAACTGTGCGGCTGTCGCGCGTATCGGTAAGCTTGCTGCTGTCAACACGCCCGCAAAACAGAGGCAACTCATAGCCTCCTATAAGCTGGCTGACGTTTATAACAACATTGCTAAGATCCGTATCACCGACAATCTCCGCCTCAAATTTTGACGCCTTATTGCCGATAAACCGCACTTCATTTGTGTTTTCCGATAACGCTCTCGTAAGAGAGGTGCTTCCCGACACAAATCCGCTTGTTATATCTTCATACTCGCCGTTTGGGAACCGAAGTACCGTCTGCCTCGCCGTTCCGTTTTTGATTTCATCGGATATGCTCATATCAATACTCCACCAAAGATATTTCTAATTCTTTGTATTTAATATCATTTCCGCTGTGTGTTTTAATAGCAAACTTAATATCGGGGCGGTAAAAGAAACCCGTTTTATACTGGTTATCTTCGTCGTTCCAATATTCCAGTTCGATTTTACGCTGCAAATGGTCTGTTTCCCCCGAGTAAAAGAAATCCTGAATCTGCATTTTTGTTTTGAGATTACAGGCGTTCGTTCTGAACTCAATAGCCGTTTTTTTACCCGGAGCCGTAACGCGTATCAGATTCCTCGTATAATCGTCTCTTTTGGCTGAAATTTCTTCCCTCTGATTTGGCGTAGTCGAATAGCTTTCAGCCTCAAGCCACTTTGAGTTAAAAATTTGTCCCGTCTTTACAGCCTTTAACAGATAGCCTTTAAACTGAGCCATATAAGCGCCTCCTTAAGCAAATTGAGATGTCCCGAACTGTTTTCTGTGCTTCCTGTCCAGCTTAACGGTGTTTTTGTATATTACCTCACCGTCCAATAACGCCGTCAAATTGACCGTCTGTTCCCCGCCGCTTTCTTCTCTTACAATTTGTCTGATAAGTGCCTCAGGCGCCTCAATGTTATTTCCGCGCTTTTGGTCGCCCAGCACTGCCATAAATTCGCGGTTCGGCGGTATCACCGCACCCGTGGCAAGCTTCGGAATCTCCGGCACATTAATCGTGCTTATGCCACTGAACGGGTGATTGCCAAAAATACTTATATCCCTTATTTTCTGCAACGCCGCGTTAATTCCGTTGAATGGCACACTGATTACTTTATTTATGCCTGTGATAAGGGCGTTGATAACCTTTTTTAGACCATTGAGGATTCCATCTTTAATTCCGCTGAATATCCTGCCGCCGCTGCTGAATACATTCTTTACTTTCGTCCATGCGGTAGAAAAAGTATTCTTAAACCAATCACCCACATTGCCGAACGCGCCTGAGATATTTCCCCAAACCCCCTTAAAAAATGAACCCGTGTTCCCAAATGCCCCTTTTATTGCAGAAAAACCTCCACGGAATTTTTCTCCAAACCAAGAACCGACATTTGAAAAACCGCCTTTTATATTTCCCCACGTATTCTTAAAAAATGTACCTGCGCTGCCAAATGCTCCTTTTACGGCTGTGAAGCCTCCCTTAAACTTGTCCCCGAACCATGTGCCTACTTTTGCGAATGTCCCCTTAATGTTATCCCAAGTATTACCGAAAAATGTCCCCACTGTACTAAAGCCGTTTTTTACTGCTTCTCCTGCCGCGCCGAATGTTCCTCCGAACCACGAACCAACATTTGAAAAGACTCCCTTGATACCCTCCCATGCTCCTCCGAAAAATGTCCCTACCGTACTAAAGCCGTTTTTTATCGCTTCTCCTGCTGCGCCGAATGTTCCTCCGAACCACGAACCAACATTTGAAAAAACTCCCTTGATACCCTCCCATGCTCCGCTGAAAAACGTACCTATACCGCTGAAAAATCCCTTGATGTTTTCCCAAATATTTATAAATGTGTTTTTTATATTGTCCCAAAAAGTTGTCCAATTCTCACCGAACTTATTAAGTGCGTCATGCCAATTATCGCCGTATATTTCCTTAAGGTCAACCCCATATTTCCCATATTTCCGACTGGATTTATCCCAAATCCATTGAAAAAGAAGCTCTCCCGCTGCCGATCCAACGTCAGCAGCCGCAGCAGGAAGTTCTTTGAGATACTCCTTCCAATTACCTTCTTCAATATCTTCCCAAAAATATTCAAGCGATTCACTCACAGTCATATCTTCGGGACTTAACTGTATTCCGCTTTTTTCTTCAAGCCATTTATTAATGCCTCCGCCAACTCCTGTTGCTATCTTCACTCCGGCTTTTGCTATATCAAGAATAACCGTTCCGATTTTTACTGCCAGTTCGGGCAAATATTCAATAGTATCCGTTAAAAATTTACCTATCGCCGTACCCGCCTTGGTCCAGTTCACACTGTTCAGGAATGAATCGATCGTATCCAACATCCAATTTGCACCCTTACGAATCAAATCGCCCAATGCAGTGGCTATTTCTTCGGGATTACCGTTTTTTATTGCATTTGCTATATTCGTAAGCAGCCCTGAGGATTCTGTATTTGTATTGTAAATCGGCGCTATACTGTCGCTGTCGGAATTTCCGCCTGCCATATCCTTGCTTATAACATTAAGCTTGTCATAACCGCCAAGGGCTTCGTTTGCGGCTTCCGCAGCGTTCTTCGTGGCATCCGCCTGTTCCTGCATCGCCTTTGCCGCTGCCGCGCTCGCCGATACGGATTTCCCAAACAACATATTGGTGAAGGACGCAATATATCCCGTCACCCTAACCAATATATTTGCAAGAGCCTGCAATGCCGGAAGAACTGCCTCATATATCGGCTGAAATGCGGTAAGAAGATTTCCCTTTACAGTGGCAAAGGATTTCGTAATAGAGGTATTTGTCTTTAACATTGCCGACATCTGCTTTCGCAGCCCCGTCAAGCCCGCGCTTATCACATTAAAAACAAAAGCTCCCGCCGCTATGCTTTTCAAGCGGCTAGCAAACTGCTTCATTCCCTTTCCCGCATTCTTGGTATGCGTCGTTGTCTTTTTCGCTCCGTCAGATGCTTTTTCAAAAGCTTCGACAGCCTCATCTCCGACGTTTTCAAAGCTATCCGATAAATCATCTACTTTATTGGTTAAAGCGTCGATTTGGGCGTTTTCTTCGGCAATACGCTCTGATAATACGATAGCCTCATCTGTAAGTTCGGGATTGTTTGACAGAGCCTCCAGCGACCCACGAAGAACCTCTCCTTTTGCGTAAAGAGCCTGCGACGTTCTTTCAAGGTTTCTATATTCAATATTCAGTTCTTTAATTTTGGCTTTTGCCGTGTCAACCTCTTCGGGACGTATCAGCTTAGATGTTAAACTCTCTCTCAGTCCTTCCTGTTCACTTTCAATCTCCCTGACACGCTGCCTTATCGCGGTATATTCCTTGTCCACCCCCACGAGCTGCTTTTCAAGGCGCGCAACTGAATCAAGCTTTATCTCACCGTTCATTATGGCATTGTATCGCTCCTGCAAGCTGTTTACCTTGCTTTTATGGCGCTCAAGCTCGACATTCGCCTTATCAAACTGCTGGCGCAGAGATTTTACCTCATCTCGTGCCTTTCTCGTATCCACGCGCGAAAAAGCCGCAGACATACTCTCCGAAGTCCGTTTAAAGGTTTCCTTGAGCCTGACTGCCGATTTTCGCATCTCCTTTATTCCTTTGTTTAACCCGTCATTGTCGATTGCCGTATTAAAAATTATCGAAGTATCCCCGCTGCTCCTTAAGCCTTACCTCCCGGATTTACCAATGCCTCGACGGCATCGTTCCACTCCTTATCCTCTGCGGACATCGGTTTCTTAATGTCCACAAGCTTCTTGTTTTCCCTGTAAAAGTCCTTCTCGTATTTTTCAAGCTTTTTCCTGTCCGCAAGTTTTCGCCTGATTGCTATAACCGTGGCAAAAAGCCCGTCGCCTATTTCGTAGTAATATCCCAAAAAGGTCCAAAAGTGCATATAGTCGGACCGGCGGATCTCACAACCAGCCACTTTATTTATAGCGGGAAAATATAACGGCGCGTCCTGCTTCCAGTCCATCAGCCGCCTACGCGCCTTTTTTTCGTCCGCCTCCTCGTCCGTCCCGCCGCCGTTAAGGAACCATACCAGTTTTTCGTATGCCTCCTTATAGCATTCCTGCGGCATATCGGCAAAATCAACGTACATAATGTCCATTGCGACATAAACTTTTTCTTCCGGCAACAATTCCTCGTCCTGATAGGCTTCAATTATGGTCAGACAATCCCTAAAATCCGACCTTATGGCATATTTTCGACCATTAACCTCCAAACATTTCGGCAGCTCCCCGATCACCTGCTATACCCCTTCTTATTTCCGTGATATTTCTGCGTATATTTTGATACTCTCTGATTCTGCGCTTTCCTCTCCTTGAGTATTGAGTTTTTAAATTCGGGCAGCACGGCATTGATAAATCGCTCGATAAACGGCACCCCGTTCACCGTTGCCAGACAGTTACAGCCCTTGAACACTATTTTTGAGATTTCGGCGTCAAAAAGAATATCAATCTCGGATTTAATGGCATTATCAAGCTCAAGCAGCGTTTCACTCGCCTTATCCAAATCGCCCGAGCTGAAATATTCGTCCACCTTGTCAGCCTTACCTGCCAGCTCGGCGTACTTATTTGCAAAACTGTTCATTCGCGCAACGAAATTCGGGTCGTTCGGATTTATATGTATTTTGCCTATGATATTCCCGTTTTGGTCTTTCAGGTCATATTCTTTTTGACCTGTATTAATTATCAGTTCCATGTTTTACCTCCGATATGTGACAGGGGCGGAAGAACCGCCCCGTAACTCAGTCTGCCGTAAATGTAGGCACTCCCGCCGTCAGCGTGACCTTGCCCTTGATTCGGTTTCCCGCATAATGCACATCGTAGGGTATATTTACACCCTCCGTGCCGCCGCCGTAACTCTGAGGCTTCACCAATACCTCCTCGGTGTACGCCGTATGCGATTCGGCTTTCGGGTCCTCGATAATTACCTCAAGGATAAGCGTCCTGCATTCGTCGCCCTTCTTGCGCTCAAGCGCAATATCGCGCAGCTGCGGATATATCGCGTCAGTAGGGTTCGCGTAATACGGGTCCGCCGACATCTGCGGTTCATATCCGTTATCGTCGATAGAGTTCTCCCCCAATATATTCTTTTTCGTTTCCACATCGGGATTGAGTTCAACGGACATATCCTCTATGTCCTTGCCAATCAAAAACCATTCGGGAGTTTTTCCCAAAAACGTCGTGTCCAAATAGTGCATTAACGCACTTCTCTCTAACTTACTCCTTAAGCATTCTCCTTTCTCCACACTATACATATAGTCATCTGATACGTTGATGTGTCCGATTCTGTATCCTCTACAAATCCCGGCATGGATACAGAAATACCCTCGCACCGCTTACCGCAAAGCGTCGGATAATTGCGCGCCGCCTCCTGAGCGTCTATCCAGTCCCTCAAAGCGTCACAATACGCCTGATTGCTTATCCGCTCGTCATTGACCTTGGAATCAAAGCGCATCCGCAGCGTATAATATTCCGTATGTATCTGATTACCCAAAACGTCTTTGCGGACAATTTCGCTCGGCTGCTTAAACAGTCCGAAGCTGTCCGACACTGTTTTGAGAAAATCCGTATCTATTTTCGAGCTGTTGTAAGATTTGAGCCATTCGATTATAGATTCAGATATTGTCAAAACCTTTTTACCCATTTACGACCTCCTTCGTAACCTCTTTGCCACCGCTGCTTCAAGCGCCTTTGATATGCGCTTTCTTCCGCCGTTAGCCATTGCCCGATGAAACCACATACCGCCGCGCGTGGGCGCATAATTAAAATGATACTGCGGATTGTAATACAAACGGCGGGCATACGGAGTTTTATATACTACACGCCCGCTGCCTATAACCGTATTAACAGACGCGCTTTCTCTTAACGTTCCAATGGCGTGCGGCACATACGGGTCGCATTCCCTGATCACCTCATTATCTACGAGCTTTTGAAGAGTACCGTCCTTTTCCATTCCAAGCCGCTTCACAAGCTTTTTCGCATCAATGTTGAGAACCGCATCGATTCTGATTTTGCCTTTCATTGAAGCACCACCCTTATATGCTGTAACATAGGCATATTGCGGCTATCTGCCACGGATTTTACCGTTCCGCAATTCCCTTTGTAATCCTTGAGCAGACGGCTCACAGTGTAATCGCCGCTTATTTCGGCTTCACACTCGCCAAGAACAAGAATGTCCATATTGGATTCGGCATCAAGCGTCCAATGCGCCGCCTTATCTTCGCAGCGTTCAAACTGCGCCGGAGTAAGATAATCCGCATTGCGTCCACGCTCGAAATCAACTGTTACGGACTCAACCGTCGTGCTTGTCATAACACCCTGCACGATTTCCGTATGCTTTTTACCGTGCCGCCACATAATATGATCTACTACGGTCCGCTGCCAAACTTCTTTTCCTTCGGTTTCCGTATGGTTATATACGGTCATTTTTTCGTTGAACATTACAAAGCCCCCATTAAGCCCGTTCCTGCAAGTCCTCTCCGCATAACGCCGAACAGTTCTTTTTCCGACTGCTCGCGGCTGTTTGTAACATAGCTCACGCTGTAACCGTCATTACTGACCGAGGCAATACCTGATTCGGCGCCGCGCTTTTTCTCGGCATCGAACATATTGATAAGCTCGCAAACCGTGTCCTTTATCTGCCTGTGCTTGCGGCGTTCAAAGTCTGTCGCGGTTTCTTCGTCGTACTGCATTTCAAACCGCTCGCTCCTGAACGCCGTCGCACTGTCAAGCTTATGGCACGCCCTCACGCTGAGCATATCGAAATCATCGGGAATATTTCCGTAAAGGGAGCCGTAATACTCCCTGTCAACATAAGTCATATTGCCGCCCCCTTTACCTTACTCTTCGTCGGACTTCTTTGTCCTTTTGCTCTTTGATTCCTTAGTCTCGGTGTTATCCGTTTCCAAAGCGTTAAGCGCCGCTTTGAGCGAGGCATTTTCCTTTTCCAAGGATTCAAGCCTCAAAAGCAGCTCCTCATTTGTCTCGGCTTTTTTTGCGCCCATTCCAACAGTCCGCATATCCGCACCCCCTTAATTGTAATGCACATATATTCCGGCTCTTTTGTTCGCGTATGCGTCCACAAGACCGTATTTACGGTACTTTACAATGTCGGCGTCCGCGTCCGCATTAAGCTCTGCCGGAATGATGTCGTTTGCGATGTGCTTGTCGAACTTAATAATCGCGGGCTTGTGCACGATTGCAAATTTCAAATCATGCGCAGATTCCGCCTTTTTGTAATGTCCAAGCTCCTCGCCCGCGGTTTTTCCGTCAAGCAGCTCGATTGCAGTATAAAATCTCGCCTGCGGCACAGGCTTTTTTACCGCAAATTTCGAGAGTATTTCTCTTGATTTTGTGGTATCAAGCGCCATTACGCTGTTAAACAGCGAAGCCGTGGCATACAAAATCCTCTGTTCCTGCGGCACCTCGTCCTCGTCCATCCTGCTCCACGCAGTGAGCAAAGCGTCAAGAAACTGTGTCGCATTGTCGATGCTGCCCGTATCGCTCGATATATTGTCAAGCGCCGCAATAGTCGCAAATGTAAAAGCGTCCGCCTCGGGCGCCACCTTCTCACGCATAAGCGTCGCGCCCGCCATTCCGAACGCGAGATTGCGCGATTCCTCGTTGTCCATGACGTCAACGGAAATCTTTGTTCCTCTGTCATAATTGAATGCCACTGTTTTCCATTTAAGGTCAACGGCGCCCGTGGTGTAACCGCTGTTACGGTCATAATCCCCAAGTCCGCTTACCTCAATCTGCGGATAAATAATCTCGTTGGCATTGGCTCCGGCGCGGGACAGCTTGGAATCGGACCTTAAGTCCGCTGTCACCGACGCGTTTCTGTAAACCTCGTCAAGTAAGTCTGTGTAGTTTTTTGCAAGCTGAATTGTATTAGCCCTTTGTCATTCCTCCCTTTTAAGCTTTATTTTCACCGACAGGCGGTAATCCCATTACTTCGCGCATAGCCGAATCGTCCGAAACCGATGCGGTTCTTGTTACCTTTCCCGGAATATCAAGCTTTCCGACCTCGGAGTTACCGAAAAGCATAGCGCTGTCCTCCGCTTTCGTAAGCGCCTCCACCGCGTCGCTTACATCCTTATCCCTGTTCTTTGACGTTCGCAGCGCATCGAGGTCGAGCAGCGCCGTTATTGCCTTGATGTTTCTGCCCCCTGCTTTTCTTATCGCCTCATTCACCGTATCGGTCAAATTACGGGCATCTTCTTTTTCGGCAAATTCCTTGTCCTTCGCTTCAAGCTGCGCCTTTAACTCGTCAATCTGCTTTCCAAGCCCCTCCGCATCAACGCCCTTGAATTTCTCAAGGCTTTCCGTGAGCATTTCGACCTTTTTCGCCTGTTCGGCAAGCTTTGCCGCCTGCTCTTCCCATTCGGCGGCAGTTTTATAATTCTCTCCCACCGCTGCCGCGACTGCCTTTTTCTGCTCATCGGTTATCTGAACGTTATTTTCCGTCAGAATTGCTTCAATGTTCTTCATTATGGCACTCTCCTTATTTTATTTTTATCAAAATTGCAGGGGACGGAATCGAACCGCCGATTTAAGCCAAGGATGCTTACGAGATGCCGCTTCTCCACCCTGCGCCATAAAAAGAAAAGAACCGATACAGTCATGCGCTGACTGTTCGGCTCTTAGGCTCTAAATTTATTATCATTTCTTTATGACATTTTTTACAGTATGCAGGAAAGCATTCGATTTTGGTATCCTGCCTTATTTTTATGAAATGCGGGTTGCCGCATTTCGGACACGGCTTCCATGTGGAATTGTCCATACATTCACCCTCTTCTTTAGAATAACTTCCCAATACGGAGGTTGTCAAGGACTTTTTGGGACAAATTATTATTCGTCAATCATTGCGGCGAGTTTTTGAAGTTTCTCCCATGTCTCTTTTTTTATTGGCTCAAATAATTCCCGATTAGTATCAAGCCCCGACACCCATGTACCGTCAGCTTTAGCCTTTGCTATAATTTCATCTTCTTTTCTATTCGATTCAGAAATTATCTTCTTAGCTTCCGCGTCCGCCTCTTCTCTAGTCATTCTTCCATCTCCTATAACCTATACCGTATTTTACGGCTTTATCAATAATCCGACAATGCTGATAATTCTCAAATTCTGTCCATTCCTGCAACTGTTCCTCAATCTCATCTGCATTCCTTGTAAATTCATAAGTGTAAATCTTATCACACCCTCTTAGAAGATCAAGCTTGTAATCCATAAACAAACTTAAGTCCGCCGAACTGAACGAATATTCTGTCTTTTCGGCAGGGTGGTTGTGCGACATCTTCGCGCCTATGAGCTTATCACCCAAATCGGCATCGGGGAATATTCTGTCAGATATTCCGTAACACTTATACACCACGCCGTCCTTGGTTACGACGCAGGCGGTTTCAATTTCTTCTCTGACTGCCGCGCTTTCAAAGTCGGCAAACACTTTCTTTACCGCGGTCGCATCGTTAAAATCAATATCGGAAATTTTCTCGGGCGGTCTGTGCTTTGGAATCAGACTGCTCTTATCTTTATAATCGCTTAATTCCTCCGTTTTGTCAACCATGGAATCCTCGATCATTTTGTGATATTTGGAGTATGCCTTTGTTTTGGTTATGTCAGATGCTCCGCTGTCGTATGTAAGGCGCTCCGTCTGAGGGTTCATATTGGTCTTAAGGCAGAATTTATTATAGGTTCTTGTTTTTGCCTTAATCTTGGATTGAATCTCCGTACCGTCCATTCCGAGAGAAAACAAAGCGTCGCGTTCACGCTTTAAAGCCCTTATCTCACGCTCCATAGCTCTCATTTTCTGCGTTATTGCATATTGGTCGTAGGTTTTACCCTCAAACTCCACAGGCTTGAATTTGGGCGGTTCGGGAAGGGGCTGTGACACGCCCTCGAACCACAGGCTAAGGAGATGTCGGCAGTTATAGCCGTACAGCCCCCTAGGGTCGTTCTCGTGAGCGCCGTCAACGGAATAACCTGTTTTCTCCCAAAGATCCTCTATTTCCCGCTGTCCTATGCGCGCCGCCTCCTCAGAATAATCCTTCCCCGGCTTTATGTAATATACTTTACCCTGCCATGCCTCATGATTGGCGACTCCTGTCCCTGTGTTGCGGGCTGCCTCGTGTCGGTCCACATATACGAGGTTTTCGCCCGATTCCTTTATATTGGCTTTAAATACCTCGCCCGCGAGCTGATGTGCTCCCGTCCTGAGCGCCAGCGCTGCCGCGGTATCCAGTTGCATTGAGCGTCCGCCTTTGAAATCAATTTTACGCAAACCGCTGCCCGCCAAGGATTTAACTGTTTCCTTTAACACCTGATTATGCGTAAAGGCGCCGCTGCACACTTTGATTACCGCCTTGTCAAGCTCTTTCGTGTACAGCGTTTGGAGGCTTTCATATCCCGACAGTGTTTTAAAGCCTGTCGTCCGTGTAATATTCTTCAGCTCTTTCTTGGTCTGCTCCGATACAGCCTCCACAATCTGACTTAACGCCGAACGACCTATAACCGACTTCCCCGCAGATTTCCATACCCTTAAATCATCTATCCATGCCATATTTCCGGCTTCCGCTATTACCTCATCGCCCGTCGCTATGGCTTTTTTGACTATATCGTCAACCAGTTTTTTTATTTCCTGCTTGTATTTCAGAGTATTTCGGGCAACCTCCTTACGATATTCCGGCGTCGCCTTCAATGCTTTCATAGCCTCCTTGCGGATCCGCGCGGGACTGTACCCCAAATCACGCAGCGCAAGCGCCTGCAATTCGGCGGTGCGCGTATATGTAAGCGTTTTGCCTATACGGCGCACCACGTCCTTTATAACCTCGGATTCCAAATACTGAAACAGAGGAGTAAGCGTATCGCCTATAATATTAAGCTGATCATTCGTAAGCATCGCTTAATCCTCCTCGGGTTCTTCCGTCTCCTGCTCGGGAGTTCCTTCGGCTATATACTTTTTAGCTTCCTCCTCAGACAAATTATAGGCGTCCATTATATACCACAGCAGCAGTATCGGAATATCGAACGTCTGTGCATCATTGCGTTTTCTCTCCAATTCGGATTCACGGTCTACGACATACGAATCGTCAAAATCAACCATTATTTCAGCGTCTATATCATAGCTGCTTTTGTTGAAATTGTTGGAAAACCACATTACAGCCCTGCATATATCACGGATATACTGAACCGACTCCTTTCTCTGACGGTTAAGCTCCTGCATTTGATCCTGTCGCTCCCCAATGTACTCCGTTGCCGTTGTAATCTGACCGTTTTCAAAATTATATTTTTTTGTTCCGTATCCGAACATCATTGACAAAAGAGAAAGCAGAAGCTTAATGGTTTCCGTCATCTCATTAATGCGCACTATGGGATTGTACTCATATATAAGCTCCTTCTGTTCGGGCAGCTTTTCCCCAAGCATAACAAAGAGCTTTTTTTGTTCGGGCGTCATCGAGCGTTTTCCGTCTTTATCAAATTCGCATAACACCTCATTGATAATAAGCAGCTTCTCGGCTTTCTCCAAATCGGAGAAAAGGACATTGTAAGCCAAATCCAAGCCCATCAATATCGGAATTGCATTATAAAGCTTCGGAAGCCCATAGCCGTCCATATTGTCGATATTGTTGACTTCCGCGTTCCGCATAACCGCAAACGGACATACTTCGCCCAAGGTGAGTACGCTTCCCTCGCTGTCAATTTCTTCTCCGTATTCGTTAAAACCGAATGTCTGCGCCCGGTAATTGACGCCGCTTTTAGTAAAGACGACAAGCGTTGTATGTTTCTTTCCTTCGGATAAATCGCTTCCCGAAAATGCCGCCTCCGTAACAACATTGTTCGTTACGGTAAGAGGAATATAGCCGTCCGCATCAACATAGTTAATAACAATATTGCCGTTCTTGACCGTTCCGTCCCTCATTAGGTCGGCATTCTCCAAACGGATATACGCCGCTGCCGTGCCTACCGCTGGCACCTGTTCGAGCTGACGCCTGTACTGCGTGTCAAACCGACTTTTCTGCAAGAGCCTGTTTATTTCGTCATTCTGAGCGCCGCTGCCGCCTGTGCTTATCTCTATTACCTCACAAAGGTTGGCATCGTCCGAGCAGCACCTTTTCCCGAACCTTAAGGATTTCAGTTCATATCTGATGCCGTTTGTATTTCTCCGTTTATGAAATTCCTCGAGCATCTCCCCTTTATACCATTTGTTGCACTCCTTAATAACCTTCTGCGCCTCTTCATTAACCGCATATCCAAGCTGAATAAGCTTGCTTTTTACACATTCTTCCCTTAAAACCGCTCCTTCCTTATCGTTGTAAATCTATGTATTCGACATAGTCCAGCCATGTATAGCAAAAGGCGTCCCACCAGTCGTTACAGTTCCCTATGTTTTTGTCCTCGGGTATATCGGGATGTTCATCGTCCCAGCGCAGCGACGCTATGGCTTTTCTTAATTCAACACACCGACTGTTGATTTTAAGCCGTCCCGTGTTAAACAGCAAATCAACCGTTTTGGGACGCTCCGATATTTCGTTCTTGCGGCAGCCGCTTATATTGCGGTACTGAAGCCCCGCCTCCCTCGCCGCGCTCCTTAGCGAATTAATCATTGTGGAACTCGCTGAATCGGGGAACACCCTGTCTACTCTTCCGTATTTTTTTATGGACATATTGTAAAAGTCCACAAATTCCCTGCATATCCTGTCGGCGTCTATATCTTCCGTAATCGGCAACCCGCGTTCCTCAAGAACGCGCATTTCCTTATAACCGTTCATATACCCGTTAAGGCAGAATGTTGTTTTTGAGGCAGTTCCGCCGAAGTCTATGCCTATCACCAGCTTGGAAAATAACACCTTCAGCTTACCCCGTGTATCAAACAATTCGCTTTCATCAAACAAATACGGTTCGTCATTCTCTGCAAAGTACCTGAAGATAATGCCCGACGCCAACACCCACATTCCGCGTATAAAACGGTCATAGAATATTCCGCTGTATCGGTTCTCGTAGCTCGCTATTATCTTGGGGGATAAACTCAGATTGTCCCGCATTGTAAAATGTATCCGTATAAGGTTCCTTTTTTCAAGCTTATCGAGCCAATTAAGCTTGAACCAATGGTCGGGACCTTCGGGATTGCAGTTGAAAAAGAATTTAGATCCGTCTACCGAACATCTTGCCGTAGCCTGATTGACAAACGATTCCGGCATAAGCGCTACTTCGTCAAAGAACACCCCCGCAAGAGTTATACCCTGTATAAGGTCCTGTGAGCTCTCGTCTTTGCCTCCGAAAAAGTAAAATTCGTTTTCACGGTCTTTCCATTTGACGGTCATACTGTTATCGGCACGATGCTCGTCTACCCTGTATCCTCTTGAGATGAGCATAAGCTTGAGCTGCTTTATTACGTTGCGCCGCAAAGATTGTATGGTCTTTCCGCAAAGCGCAAGGTTCTGCCCGTCGAAGCTCTCCATAGCCCATATTACAAAGGACAGTGACATTGCGGTGGTTTTTCCGCTTCGTATCGAACCGTCGCATATTATCCCCTCTTTATCGGCATATGGGCTTTCGGGCAGCCACCAAAGCAGCACCCATTTTTGCTTTTGCGATAACGGACCGAATTTAAACAGAGCTTTCCGTTTCAACTACACTATCCTCCAATGCTTCAATTTCTTCCTTCATGGTTTCAACAAATCCGTCCGATTCGTACTCCGCAACAGATTCGGGATTAATCTTTTCCCTCCATTTCTCCGGCTTGCGGTTCTTCAGCCAAAATATTTGAGCAGCGACATCGGGCGGAAAATAAACAATTTCCTCAACGAGCCTGATACTTTCTTTTTCGCTGACCCTCTTACCGCCCTCGTATAACACTTCTTTTATTTTTACAGGCTTTACAATCTTTTTTTCAAATCCCACCGCTTTACGGAAGAGGGCGTTTTCCACAAGTCGGTCGGAATATTCTTTTCCCTTTTTTAGGGCCTCCGAAATCTCCGTATGCTTTTTCTTCCACTCGTAAAGCGTAGAGGGCGAAATCTGCATATTTTGAGCAAGTTGTTCATCGGTCAGTCCATCTCTGGTCCACCCTTCAAGCAATATTAAATTTTCCGGCTGAAGCCACTTTTCATATTTACCCTTTGCCCTTTACTACCGCCCCCTTGTAAAAAAAGAGCCACATACCTTAACAGGCATATGGCTCTAGGCTCTCTATCTGTTTATATTTTAATGGCATTCTTACCGTAATGTCAAATATTTTAGCCTTTAACTATGATTTTTCTTCCCGGCTCGAATTTCTTGCAGTTTTCGCCCTCCTCTCCGCGCCGCTGCCCCGTGATAACGTAGTATTCGCATATAATTTCTTTGCCTGCCATACCGCGGTATCTGCATTTTGCACAACGCTCTTTTTATATCGGGGGATTTTTTTACTCAGATCATGCCGCATGGTAGTTATGTTACTCCCTTTTGCAAGGCTTCGCCCCGCTGCTGTGCTCGCCGTGATATAAAGATTATTGAACATATGTATGTCGGAGTGATTAAATGAATATTTGTGATTTTAGTCCGGCTTCCCAAGTTTTTACCATATCAAAGCTCTAATCCAGTAAT
>JAMPDT010000039.1 GCA_023665525.1 Butyrivibrio sp.
CGGATAAGCCTCTCCGCCGTAATACTCCCCGACATGCATAATGAGTATAACCATACAGAATACAAGCTTCCACCAGTCGATAACTCCGTTATAGGTTTTTGTCCTTATCATTTTCACCTTTGCGCTTCCTTCCGATATACGCCAAATATGAGTATAGCACACACATGGCGCAGCAGGCAAGCATAATCGCCACGGCGATGATCATCGTCGCCATTCCCTCCAAAATAAGGCTTTCCGTTATTGTCAAAAGCCCTCCGATCATCAGAAGCCCTCCTCCGAAGCGGTTGGTGACTCTCCAGTTTTCATCGTCGGCAAGGCTCCATTTCGTCCTTACGCCAAAAAGCGCATTGCGCTTTACCTTGGGAATAATATTCCCCAAAACAACAATGAGCACGCCCAATATCACGCCGCTTATTTTAAAATAGTCCGCGCCGAGCCCGACCTTTTCACCGTTTACAATCTTAAAGTCGTTATACATCATCACGCAGTGCAGCGCCGTTTCAAACAGCGTGGTCGCCGCCGCCGCATAATAAAGCACCTTTGCGTTGGAGGCTGCCTCCTTCCTCTGCTTTTCGTCAAGCTCCGCGCGCGCCGCCTTTTTATCGGCGGAGGCAATCGCCGCAAGCCAAAAAGCAGTCATGACAATTATAACGGCGGGCATTATGAAATTCTCGTATTTCGAGCCCCACCTGTCGATTTCGCCCTTAAAATTATAATGTGCGGGCACGCTGTCAGGCATAAATTGAACCGCTGCCGCCGTTATTATCGTCGGCAGCATTGTTATCAGCCACAGAAGCCTTGTCTTTGTTTTCATTTTTTGCACCTCCCAGCTCCTTGAACCAAAGCATAACCTCGTCCAACACCGACGTGTTAAGCTCGTAGTACACATAATTTTTCACCTTGTACTCCGTCACCAAATCGCACCGTTTAAGCATTGACAGATGGTACGACAGCGCCGCCGGGGTCATCTCCAGCCGCTTTGCGATGTCGCCCGCGGCGAGCCTGCCGTCTCTGAGCATAACCAAAATTTGACGGCGCGCAGGCTCAGACAGCGCCTTAAAGGTATTTCCTATCGCCATAAACCGCCTCCGAATCCTCCCGCAAGGCACAGAGCATTTCGCGGGATTTTTAATATTTAAAAAATTCTTTAAATAGATTATAAAGCAACAGCGCCTGCATTGCAAGCGCTGTTTAAAAAAATTTTTAAATACTTATAAAATCTGTTTGCGCGGCTCCATGCCGTAAGCCGACATATAATCGCGCACCCTTTTAATTCCCTCCTCAAAAGGAGTTTCGGGGCGCCAGCCCGTATCCTCAAAAAGCTCGGAAATATCTGCGCATATATTCCTGCCTCCTCCCTCGGGATAGGGCAGCGCGCCGATCCCCAAGCTTACCTCGGGATTCACGGTTTTTCCGATAATTTCAATATATTCCCGAAGCCTTCTTCCCTCTCCGCTTCCGAGACAGTATATTTTATTTCCCGAAGCCTTTTTGCCTATAAGATAAAAGGCTTTTCCCGCGTCGCCGCTGTAAAGGAAATCCCATATATTTTCGGCGGGAGTAAACAGGGGGCTCTCCCCGCGCATAAGCCTTGCGGCTGTCGAGGCAACCATTGTCGTCGGCATATCAAGTTCGCCGTACACGCTCAATATCCTCACCCAAAAGCAGTCCATGCCGAGCCTCTCTGCCTCAAGCCCGGCAAGCTTTCCCGCGCAGAATTTGGCAATGCCGTAAGCGTCCGTCGGGTTTGCCCGTGAATGCGGCGACATTTTCGCGGAATACTGCGCTGCGTCGCCGTACTCCGCCTGCGAGCCCGCCCCTATGAATTTGCGGCAGCCTAATTTACAGGCAGCCGAAACAGCGTCCAGCGCATAGCCTATATTATCCGCCTGCCCGTAAATATCGACGTTTCTCAAGCTCCCCGTAGCTTTCCACGCAAAATGGTAAAACGCATCGGCACTGCCCCGTATCTTATCCGCAAGGCTTTTGTATTCCTCAATATCACAGCGCACAAGCTCGATTCTGCCGTCCTTCGGAAGTCTGTCCTCTTTGGAGGTGTCCTCTCGGACCACCGCATAAATTTTGCGGATTTCACGGTGCGCCAGCGCCTCGTCAATAAGCGCGGCTCCAAGCATGCTTGTGGCTCCCGTTACAACTATTGATTCCATTACGCTATTCCTATTCCCCTATCGGCTTGACAATCATATTTTCAAGAAATTCCCCTCTCGGCAAAAACGGAAACATATCTTCTATCGGAGCGGATACCAGTCTCCCGTCCTCTAGCTGCTTTGAGCTTACGGACGGCATTACCGCTTGGTCGCGGACAGACATAACCTCACAGATAACGGGCTCATCATACGCCATGATTTCTTTAAACTGCTCCTGCATTTCGTTAATCTTGTCCATACGGTAATAGCGTATCCCGTATGCCGAAGCTATTTTTTCCAAATCGGGGAACGACACTCCCGACGTTGAATCCGTACCGATAAACCTGCCGTCAAAAAATTTGCGCTGCGTCGCGCGAATCGACAGATACCCGTCGTTATTCCACACAAAGAGCTTAACGGGCAAACGGTAATGCGCCAAGGTCTGAAGCTCCTGAATATTCATTTGCAGACTTCCGTCCCCCGTAATACCCAAGGTCTGTCCCACGTTCCTTGCCATACATACGCCAACGGACGCGGGAAGCGTAAAGCCCATCTCCGCCTGCGCGCCGCTGGTGATATAACGCTGCTCCTTGCTCCATGTCTTAATTCCCTGTGCGGGAACATATACCGCGGAGCCCGCGTCGGTTACCAAAACGGAGTCCTCTTTCATCGCCTTGGAAAGCTCCTCCACAAATACATACATATTGATCCCGTCGGTATCGTCGTAATATTCCTCCAGGCAGACGGGATATTTGTTTTTCCATTCGAGGCACCGTTTCGCCCAATCACCGTAATCGCACGCTTTAAGCTCCTCTGCGCCGTTCAGCCTTTCAATCACGCGCTTTGCGTCGGCAACGATTACTTGGTCAACATGAACCGTGTTTTTCATATGCTCGTACCTGTCAATATCGACCGCTATAACCTTTGCCTCTCTCGCAAAATATTCATACTGCTGTCCTGTGCTGCTCACGCTCAGACGGCTTCCTATCGCAACGACCAAATCCGCATTCTGTACGGCAAAATTTCCCGCGCGCGTTCCCTTGTTGCCGATTCTTCCGATATTAAGCTCATTCATTGTCGGAAGCACGTCCGTTCCCATTCGCGAGCAGACCACAGGTATGTGCAGACTCTCTGCGAGCCTCGTGAATTCCTCTACCGCGCCCGACAGTCGGATTCCGTGTCCCGCCACAATCACGGGTCTTTTCGCTCTTACAAGCTCTCCCGCCAAATCCGCTATCTCCCAATCCGAAGGCTCCGTTTTAGCCTGCGAACACTCAAGCGGAGAATAATGCTTAAGCGCGTCGGGCTCAACCTCCGCCGACTGTACGTCCATGGGTACGTCAATCCATACGGGTCCCGGTCTCCCGCTTCTCGCCAAAAAAAACGCCTTTTCCAAATGATAAAGCACGTCCTCGGCTCTATCGACCATTACGGAATATTTCGTAATTGAGGAAACCAGCGTCACAATGTCCGCCTCCTGCACTCCCACCTGACGGATAGGAAGCCCTATATAGCCAAGCGTTTCCTTTTTTTTGCACTGCCCCGATACAAAAAGACAGGGGACGTTATCCTGCCATGCGTTTAAAAGCCCCGTCATAGCGTTGGTTCCGCCGCAGCCCGTCGTCACATACGCGCAGCCCATTCCCGAATATTTCGCGTATCCGACAGCCGCCATTGCCGCCGCCTGCTCGTGGTGGCAGCAGATTTTGCGCAGGTTCGTATTGCACGCCAAGCCGTCCGTCAGGTACATAAGACCTCCGCCCGATACCATAAACACGTCCTTGATACCTTCTTCATATATGGTTTTCGCTATTAAATCACATACTCTCATGAAGCTCTCCTTTTATAATTGCTCAACAAACGCTTTGATTCTCTTAATGCCCTCGATAATTTCCGATTCGGATACGGCATAGCAAAGGCGGATATAGCCCTCCCCGCAGCTTCCGAAATCACTTCCCGAGCATACGCCGACCTTTCCCTGCTCCAAAAGCCTGTATGCAAATTCACTGCTTGACAGACCTGTTTTCTTGATATTGGGAAACACATAAAACGCGCCGCCCGGATTGAGGCATTCTATTTTGTCGATTCCGTTAAGTCCCGAAACAAGCAAATCCCTTCTTTTTTTGTAGGTGCTCATCATTTCCTTTACGGGATTTTGGTCCCCAAGTATCGCCTCGATTCCCGCCTTCTGAATGAAGCTCGGCACGCATGACGACGTGGTTTGAAGCAGCAGTCCCATCTTCTCCATAACATGCTTGGGTCCTATGCCCACGCCCAAACGCCAGCCCGTCATTGCGAACGCCTTTGAGAAGCCGTTTGCCAAAATCAGGTAATCCCTGCATTTATCAATAATCGACGGACTGTAAAAGGGAGTTTCCCCGTAATTCATTCTCGAATAGATCTCGTCAAGATACAGATATATCCTGTGCTTTATCGCAATCCTGGCAACCTCGTCAAGCTCCTCCTTACGCATAACCGCTCCCGTCGGATTATGGGGACTGTTTATAATAATAAGCCTTGTTTTGTCGGTAATGCACGCCTCCAAATCCTTGGGATCAAGACGGAACTCGTTTTCCTCCTTCAGAGGAACCGCCACGGGCTTCACCCCGCAGAAGCCGAATACCGACAAATATGTCGGGAAGCACGGATCCTGTACGATTACCTCGTCGCCCGGATTCACCAGACACCTCACGGCGTAATATATCATAATATTGGCTCCAGGCGTTACAAGCACCTGCTCTATGTCAGGCTCAAAGCCGCGGGAATTCATATTGTTTTTCGCTATGAGCCGCCTGAATTCGTAATCGCCCATAGAATCGGAATAATGGGTGCTTCCTCCCTCGAGCGCCCTCATTCCCGCCTGAATAATATTGTTCGGCGTTGAAAAATCGGGGTCCCCTATTTCAAAATGTACTATATGCTCTCCCGCGCGCTCCATTTCCTTTATTCTTGACAATATTTTAAACATGGGCTGACCCTGAAGCAGGTTTGCCGCGTCCGATAAAGAATAATACATAATCTCAACTCCTTTTTATTCGGAAACAGCCTCGGCTATTACCCTTGCCATATAATCAAGCATTTCGTCCGTCATTCCCGGATATACGCCGACCCAGAACGAATTGTTCATAATATACTCCGTCGCCTCAAGTCCGCCCGCTATGCGGTAGCCCCCGGCTGCCCTCATTTCGTCAAAGCAGGGCTGCTTTACGAGGTTTCCCGAAAAAAGAAGCCTTGTCTGCACGTTATGCTCTTCTATATACTTAGTCACGTTATTCCTATTCAATCCGCTTTCCGGCTTTACGCTGATCAAAAAACCGAACCATGAAGGAACGCTGTTTTGGGAGGGCTCGGGCAAAATAAGCCTGTCCGAAAGCGGCTCAAGCGCCCTGTGCAGTCTATCCCAGTTATGTCTGCGCTTCTCAATAAAAGAAGGGAATTTTTCGAGCTGCGCACAGCCGACTGCCGCCTGCATATCCGTTACCTTAAGATTGTATCCGAAATGACTGTAAACATATTTATGGTCGTAGCCTTGCGGCAGCTCTCCGTATTTTCCGTCATAGCGGCGCCCGCAGAAATTATCGCGCCCCGACGGACAGATACAGTCGCGTCCCCAGTCGCGCAGGGAAAGTATCAGCCTGTGAAGAAGCGGATTGTCCGTATAAACGCAGCCGCCCTCGCCCATCGTCATATGGTGCGGCGGATAAAAGCTGCTTGTTCCTATATCCCCCCATGTCCCCGTATATTTCGTAACGCCGTTAAGCGTATATTTCGTTCCCAAAGCGTCACAGTTATCCTCAATCAGCCAAAGTCCGTATTTATCGCAAAAGGCTTTGACCGCCGCAATGTCAAACGGATTGCCGAGCGTATGCGCAAGCATAACCGCCTTTGTTTTATCGCTGCGCGCCTCCTCAAGCCGCGACACGTCTATATTGTACTGAGGAATTGAAACGTCTGCAAAAACGGGAACCGCCCCGTACTGAAGCATGGGCGTGACAGTGGTCGGAAAGCCGCAGGCAACCGTAATCACCTCGTCCCCCCTTTTAATACGCCTTTCGCCCAGCTCGGGCGAGGTCAGCGCCATAAACGCAATCAGGTTCGCGGACGAGCCGCTGTTTACAAGATGAGCGTATTTAACTCCGAGCCACTCGGCAAACTCCTTTTCAAATTTGTCCGAAAACCTTCCCGTAGTAAGCCAAAAATCAAGCGCCGCGTCAGTCAGGGCGCACATTTCGCTCTCGTCGAAAACGCGCCCCGCATAGCTTATGCGCTCTCCCTCCCTGTACGGCTCCTTTTTTTCCTTAAAATCATGATAATACTGCGCAACAAGCCTCTTTATCTCGGTCCTTGCCTCTTCCTCATTGCTCCAAACAGCCATAATCCGCTTCTCCTAACCGTTTTATCCGTTTAAAAATTCATCAATCTGCCTTTCCATGCACGCCCTTATATCCCCGTTTGCAAGATGGCATTTGCTCCATTCCACAACCTTTTCGACAGCGTTTTCCGCACTCCAGCGAGGTTTCCAGCCAAAGGTGCTTTTAAGCTTTGAGCAGTCCAGCTTAAGAAAATTTGCTTCGTGGGGACCTCCGTCATAACGGTTTACCCATTTCAGACCGCCGCCCCATTTTTCGACAAACAGCTCCGCAAGCTCGCCCGTTCGGAGGCAGTCCGAATCGTTCGGTCCGACATTGTAGCAGCCGGCGTAAGCGCCGTCCTCATACTGCCTTGCGGCAATCATAAGATATGCGTAAAGCGGCTCCAAAACATGCTGGTACGGTCTTACCGAAAAGGGGTTCCTTACTATGATGTCCTCGCCCTCCGACGCCTTTCTCACGCAGTCGGGAATAATCCTGTCCGCGGCAAAATCTCCTCCGCCGATCACGTTTCCCGCGCGCGCCGTGGACACGGCAACCGCTCCGTCCGCAAAAAAGCTGTTCTTATACGAATGCGTAACCAGCTCCGAGCAGGATTTGGAATTGGAATAAGGGTCGAAGCCGTCCAGCTCCTCGTTTTCCCGATACCCCCATTCCCATTCCTTATTCAGGTAAACCTTGTCGGTGGTCACGTTAAGAAAGGATTTCACGCAGTCGGAATTGCGCACGCATTCAAGAATATTGACGGTTCCCATCACATTGATTTCATATGTATACGCGGGATTCCTATAACTTTCGCGGACAATCGGCTGCGCCGCCAAATGAAAAACAAGCTCGGGCTCCGCCTCGTCGAACGCCTCCTCAAGCGCTTTGTAATTCCTTATATCTCCCGTGACGGAACGCACGTCGCCCGCAATACCCGCAAGCTCAAAAAGAGAGGGACTTGTCGGCGGCTCCAGCGCATATCCCGTCACCTTGGCTCCCGACCTTGCCAAAAGCCTGCACAGCCACGAGCCTTTAAAGCCCGTATGCCCCGTTACGAATACTTTTTTACCCGAATAAAATGAGATGTCGAACACTTGCGTCACTCCTCCCACTTCTTCCAAGG
The DNA here is from genome assembly GCA_023665525.1 of Butyrivibrio sp. GTDB lineage: Bacteria > Bacillota > Clostridia > Lachnospirales > Lachnospiraceae > Eshraghiella. The sequence goes on from JAMPDT010000039.1 coordinate 7,626, forward strand.
CGCGTTCCCCGACGCCCAGTATTTTTCGAGAATATCCATTTCGCGCTTCGTGTCCATGCACTGCCAAAAGCCGACGTGCCTGTACGACATCAGCTCGCCTTCGGCGGCAAGCCTTTGCAGAGGCTCCTGTTCAAGGATGCAGCCGTCGCCGTCCAAATAATCAAAAACCTCCGGCTCCAGAACCATAAAGCCCGCGTTAATTAGAGCCGAATCCCTCGACTGTTTTTCACGGAACGAGCGGACTGCGTTGTCTGCGCCTATATCCAGCACGCCCTTTTGCTGTTGCTGCTGCACTGCCGTAACGGTCGCCTTTTTGCCGCATTTTTTATGATACTCGGCAAGCTCCGATATATTGACGTCGCAAACGCCGTCTCCGTAGGTCAGCATAAACGGCTCGTCGCCCACATACCTTTGTATGCGCTTTATACGCCCTCCCGTCATCGTATTCAGCCCCGTATCCACCAGCGTCACCTTCCATGGCTCCGAAACATTGTTAAACACCGTCATCTCATTGCGCTTTGCAAAATCAAACATAACGTCGCTGTTATACAGATAATAATTCGCGAACCATTCCTTTATCATATGCTGCTTATAGCCGCAGCAAATGATAAAGTCATTGTAGCCGTAATGGGAATAGCACTTCATAATATGCCAAAGTATGGGTTTTCCGCCTATCTCAAGCATCGGCTTGGGTCTTATGCTGCTCTCCTCGCTTATTCTTGTTCCGTATCCTCCCGCCAGCAATACTACCTTCATATTTTATCACCCTGTACTTAAATTTTCTCGGTAAATTCCCGCCATTCCCGTTCAAGCTTGGGATAGTCTATATCCGAAATATCTCTCCCCTGCTCAAACAGATACGCCGCAAGCTCTCCTACCATTTTGTAATCCGCAAGCTCCCTCCGCGTCATAAAACGCTCCATGGGATTCTCTCTTACATTTGTAAAAAAAGTATCCGCCAAAAACATCCCGAAATTCAATTTGCCGTTTTCTGAAAAGAATTCTCCGTAATTCTCCAAAAGCTTTGTGTTGTTTTTGTGAAGCGTCGTACAGAGCACCCTCCAGTCTATTATCTTACTGTACGCCTTCGCCCTTTCGGAATATGCCAGCCAGCACAAGAAGTATATTTTTTGGACTCGCTCCGTGATCATATACACAAATTCATCGGACTGCAAATCCATAACCTTATCCAAGAACTCAAGCGCTGAATTCATCTGCTCCATACGGCTGTCGTAATGCATATACGGCAGAATACGCTCCCGCGCCTCCTCAGTATCGTCCGTCTCCCTCATGGAATGCCACAGCCTAATACCGCTTATGCCCATACCTGAATGCTCGGACGTCAGAAGCGCAAGCGCAATATGCATATAAATTTCCACGAATTTATTTTCCCTGTGCTGCGCAATCCTTTGCAGCACCTTGTTGCTTTGTACCCAAAAGCTGTTAAGGGTAATGCCCGTCAGATAATTACAGTTCATTACCTGATTAAGAGTATCTATTCCCGCCCGGTATTCGGAATGCGAAAATTCCTTGAAACTATCTCCGATTCCCAGCGACATTATAATGCCCTTGTCCGCATTGTTTATCAGATAATTCATATAGTCGTGAAGCTTCTCGACATTCATGAAATCCTCATCGCTGGTGAATACGATAAATCTGCCCCTTGCAAGCTCAAGCGTCTTGCATACATTGGCTCCGTAGCCTTGGTTTTCTTCAAATTCAAAATATGTAACCCTTGAATCGGGCAGATTTTTTATTGCCTCGTAGCCCTCGGTATCGGCTGTCGAGCCGTTGTTTGAAACCACGATTTCTATCTCGGCATCATATTCGGTCCGAAGAATATTTTGCACGTTTTCAAGGCACACCGAGCCTCGCCCGTAGCTGGGTATGCATACGGACAGCAAAACGTTCTTCCTTTCGGAGCGTTTATCCTCAAGACGGCTTCTGTGCAGCCCGTATAATATTTCACGATACTTCGGCGCGTGTCCCGACACGATTTGCTTCGGAAGATAATAATCGGGATTCTCCGTAAAAAACCGCTTCATGCTTTCGGAATCAAGAAATACCATGGCGCTGCTCAAATATTTTCGCTTTATGCCGGGCAGCTTAAAAAACGACAGGAACCCGCTTCTGTTTTCGTCCAAAAGAATATAACAGGCGTTCCACGCACGCATTCCGATATAGGGCAACATATCCCTCAGATCCCATATATCGGCAATCAGCACGCCGTGCGCCTCCCGCCCGTCAGGCGCCTCCTGCTCCCCCGAAATATCCATGCTCCCCAAAAAACACATGAGCTTCTTGTGAAATATGTAATATTTCGTATCCGACACGGGAATAAAATCCAAAAGCAGCTCCTCGCAGCCGCCGAGGTCAAGCCCTTCGCAGTTTTCCTCGTAATTCTTAAGAAATTCAGCCTCATTGGGCGTAACAAAGCAGTCATAAAGGATCCCAAGAAGCGCCTCCCTCTCATAGCCCGCCTCATACAGCCGTATAAAAAGCTCTACCGCGCCCTCGTAATCCTCCTGTTCAAACAGCTCAAGCGCCTGCTGATATACAATATCGTTTTCCATATCCGAATATCCTCCAACCTATGAACAGCAGCGTCAAACGCCTGCCAATACGCCAGTATAAATTTAATCACTTAAATTATTTTACCATAAACAGCACCCCTTAACAATAAAAATATTCCCGCAAAGCCGTACGAAACAGCAAAAATACGACGCCGCCCTTAATCGGAGCCGCGCCGTATTCTCTGTTCTTATTACTTTACTGTATATTCTTGAACTGTGCCCTGTACAGCTCGTAATAGCTGCCTTTTTTTGCCATAAGCTCCTCGTGGCTGCCCGCCTCCTGTATTCCGCCGTCGTCGATCACAAAAATCCTGTCGGCGTTCTTTATGGTGGAAAGACGATGGGCGATCACAAAGGAGGTGCGGTTCTTGAGAAGCGATTCTATGCCCTGCTGAACCAAAATCTCCGTATGCGTATCTATGCTTGAGGTCGCCTCGTCAAGCACAAGTATCGCGGGATTTGAAACCATTGTTCTGGCAAAGGCAAGGAGCTGGCGCTGACCGATCGACAGGCTGGAGCCGCGCTCGCTTATCTCGGTGTCGTAGCCATTCTCGAGCCTCATGATAAACTCGTGCGCGTGAACCGCCTTCGCCGCCTCGATCATCTCCTCGTCGGTGGCGTCGAGCCTGCCGTATTTTATGTTTTCGCGGATTGTTCCCGAGAAAAGATAATTTTCCTGCGTCATAACTCCCATCTGTCGGCGCAGGCTTTTAATCGTTACGCTCATAAGGTCGTGGCTGTCCACCAGAACCCGCCCCTCGGTAGAGTTGTAAAAACGGCTTATCAGGCTGACTATCGTCGTTTTGCCCGCTCCCGTAGGTCCGACAAGCGCGACGGTTTCGCCCGGATTTACCGCAAAGCTCACATTGTGCAGAACATATTTTTCAGGCTCGTCGGGATATGCGAACGAAACGTTCTCAAACTCCACCCTTCCCGAAATATCGGGCAACTCGTAAGCCTCGGGCGCGTCCGCCACCTCGGCGGGCGTGTCGAGTACGTCGAACACGCGCTCCGCCGCCGAAATGTTCGTGACAAGCTTGTTGTAATAGGACGCCAAATTACGGATTGGTCCCCAAAACATCGACAAATAAATCGCGAACGCCGTATATGTGCCGACGCCCACCGCCTCCAAGCCGAGCTTGCGGATTCCTATGTAGTAAAGCAAAAAGGTTCCGATTCCCCACGAAATCTCGATGGTGGGGCTGAACGCGTCCGCCACGACGACGGCGTTGCGGAACGCCTTGCGGTGTTCGTCCACAAGCTCCGAAAATTCCTCCCTCGATTCCTTCTCGGCATTAAAGCTTTGAACGATCCCGATTCCCGAAAAATCCTCATGCACAAAGGCGGATATATTGGAGGATTTTTTGCGGAGCACCTGCCAGCGCTTATGCGCCAGAATCTCGGCAACGTACATGCCCGCAATAATTACCGGCAGCGCCGCGACCGCAGAAAGCGTGAGCCACGCGCTTCGCGCCAGCACCATGACAAATACGACGATCACCGTCAGCAGGTCGGGCAGAAGCTGGGTCACGGTGCTTTGAATAACGTCCTTAAGCGAGTTTACGTCGCCTATAACTCTCGCCAGTATTTTACCCGTGGGACGGCTGTCAAAAAAGCTGAAGCTCAAGGTCTGTATATGCGAATACAGATTGTCCCTTATGGTCAAAAGCACGTTGTTTGAAACCTTTGCCATTGTTTTCATCCAAAATTTGGCTACCAGCATATATACGACGCTTATGGCAAGCGATACCGCGACCACAATCACAAGCCCGCTCCAATTCCCGTTTTTTATTTCCACGTCGATCGCGCGCTCCAAGAGCAGCGGATTTATTACGGAAATCCCAAGCGATAATAGCATACACGCAAGCACAAGAACAATCTGCTTCTTGTACGCGAGCATATATTTGAAAAGACGGAGGATTACCTTTATTTTGACGGAATCCTTCTGCTCCTCGTCCTCTTTTACGGAATTTATTGACATATAAGCTCCTCCTCTCCGATAATCTCAAGCGCCTTACGGTAGTCCCCGTACTGCGCCTCGTAGGTCGAATAATACAAGCCCTTAGCCTCCATAAGCTCCTCGTGGGTCCCGCGCTCCGCGATATGTCCGCGGTCGAGTATGATTATCTCGTCGGCATGGCGCACCGAGGAAATCCTGTGGGCTATAATGATTTTGCTTGTGTCCTTCATTCGCGACAAATTCTGCTGGATTTCATACTCGGTTTCCATATCGAGCGCCGAGGTCGAATCGTCCAGTATAAGGATCTGCGCGTTCTTCGCAAGCGCGCGGGCAATGCTCAGACGCTGCTTCTGTCCGCCCGAAAGCCCTACGCCCCTCTCGCCTATTACCGTGTCGTAGCCCTCTCCGAGCTTATCGACAAACTCCGCGGCGTGGGCGGCGGCAACCGCGCTCTTCACTCTCTCGTCGGACATTGTGCCTCTGCTTCCGAGCTTTATGTTTTGGCTTATCGTATCCGAAAAAAGAAATACGTCCTGCGTTACGACCGAGGTGCAGCCTCTCACCGTTTCAAGCGACAGTTCCCGTATATCCCTGCCGTCTATCGTTATTTTCCCGTCGCTTACGTCGTAAAAACGGTTTATAAGGTTGACGATCGTACTCTTGCCCGCGCCTGTAACGCCCATTATTCCGAGCGTTTTTCCCTTGGGCAGCTCAAAGCTTATATTGTCAAGAATACTGCTTCCGTCAAGCGAAAAGGACACTCCCTCAAAGCAGAGGTTCCCCTCCGTTTCATCGGGCGAAAGCGCGTCGGGCGCATTGTAAATCTCGGGCTTTTCAGCCAGTATTTTATTTATTTTTTTGTTGGAGGCAAAGGCTGCCGCCAGCGCGTTGGTAAGCCAGCCCATATTTTCCATGGGCCACACGATATTGTTGGCGTACTGTATGAACGCCGTAAGCACGCCCAGCGAAACGTTTCCCTTTATTACGGCGTAGCCGCCGATAAGAAGCAGGGCAAGCTGCATAACCTTGGGCACAAAGCCCATATTGGGGTCGAACTTCGCCATAATCGTCGCCTGCTTAACGTTAAGCTCGGAATATTTTTCATTGTTCCTTCTGAACTTCTCAAGCTCGTAATCCTCTCTGGCAAAGGATTTAACCGTCCTCACGCCCGAAAGGTTCTCCTGAACCACCGTGTTAAGCACCGCGTTCTGCTCGCTTATGTCGTCGTAAACCTTGTCGAGCCTGCGCTCAAGCCTGATCGCCATAAAGCCCATTACCGGCATGGCGGCAATCGGGATAAAGCTTAGCTGCCAGTTCAGCCTAAGCATACATACGACCACTCCCACAAGGTACAGCACCGCTTCTATTATAAGCATTCCGACAAAGCCGAAAACGTCCCATATCCTGTCAACGTCGTCCTTAACCCTTGCCATAAGCTCGCCCGTATTGTTTTTGTTAAAATACGACCGCGACAGCGTCTGTATGTGGTTAAAAAGATTCTTCCTGCTAAGGCTCGCGACCCTGCTTCCGCATATATCGCAGGTAAATTCCTTGACGTACTGCGATACCGCGCGCCCTCCGCCTATGATAAGTATAAAAACCAAATCCCTTTTCAGGATCTCCATATTGCCGCCCACAAGCACATCGTCAACGATTGACTTTGTGACAAGCGGGAACCATACGTCGAGCGCTACGGAAACCACAAGCGCGGCAAGCGCAATCAGGTACCTCCACCAATTACGCGCGACATATCTCCCGATTGGATTTTTGTTGACCTTTTCCTTTTCTCTACTCATAACTCCTCCTAATATTTTTATAAAAAAACAGCCTGCCGATAATACCGTTCTGCCGTCAATGCATATAAGCAGAACAAAAGCCGCAGTCCCGTTACAGACTGCGGCGTATTACCGATAGGCTTATATCTTGAATATCAATCCGACGATAAGCTTAACAGAATATTGCGAGGCAGGCTGTAACCATACTGTCGTAACGGTCAAAATCGACTGAAAATTTAACGGTTTTAATCATAGTTCCTACCTCCTTAAGCTTATTTGATACTGCAAAACCAAACAGTGTCTTTATTAAAGCTAACACCGACGGATAAATTTGTCAACTGTTTTTTTAATAATCCAAATTATCGGGCATAACGTACCAACTGCCGCCCGATTTGTACAGCACCAGCTTGCCGGTATATTCCTGCCACTCCTCATAATAGGAGTTCCAAATCTCATAGCTGACCTTTGCAGCGCACATGGCGCTGATTTTAACCGTCGTCCCCAGCTTCCGCTCGAGCGATTGGACAAAATCGTTAATTTCCGATTTGTCGTATTCCTCCGCGTCCGTAATTTTAACGTGTCTGTATGAGACGTTATCTCCCGAGGCGGTCAGCGACGCTCTCATAAGCCGTATTATATGGCTCTTGTTAAAGCCCGACTCCTCCTCTATCGCCTTAAGAAGGCTGTCCGATACCGTCGCGTCAAGCAGCTTCTCCCCGTTTCTGGAGCCCAGCGCATCGTAATACGCCTTGACAGCCCCGTTTTGGGTAAGGCTCCCGCTGCCTGCCACACATCTGAAAAAGAATACAAGGAGCAATACCAAAAGCGCTGCCGCCGCTCCCAATATGGGAATAAGCGCGCGCTTTGAAATACGCCTTTTAAGCCTTGCCTTAGCCTCTCCCTTTTCGGAGGACTTCTGTTCGGAAATATTCCGTATCTGCGTTTCGGCTGCCGCCGTGTCATAAATATACATCGGGCGCGCTCCGTCCGACGTATCGTAGGTATACATGGAGCCCGCCCCGTCCGACGGACCGTAGGTATATGACGGTGCGGCAAGGGCTTCGGAATATTCCCGTGCGGGCTGCGGCGCCGCGCCCGTCCAAGGAGCGCCGCAGGAGGGGCAGAAATTATCCCCGTCGTTCATTTGTTTTCCGCATTTGCCGCAATATTTCATTATAAAATCCTCCGCTCATATTATCACTATTTGTATAATTATACTATAATATATTTTGGTGAGCAAGGGAATTTTGACGGCAGACACGCCGTCTGTCACCGTCCGCCGCCGTCTTATCTGTACGCGATGTCGCGCTCGGGAACCGACGAGGCGGCGAGCGTATTTGTGTCGGTATTGTTTCCGTCGGTATAACCGTAGTACGCGATTGCCTCCGCCGTAAAAATATAGCTGTCAACCAGCAGGTCCGCCTCGCTGCACAGCACGTCGCCGCCCAGCATAAAGTACGCACAGCAACTGTTGAAATCGCCGTTCGTCACGTCAACAAAGTACCATTCGCCGTCGTACAATACGACATTCCATGCATGGGTCGAATTAATTACTATATAATTGGGAATATTCATTTTATCCAAAAGAAGCTTATACGCCTTCGCATAGCCCTCGCAGACGGCGCTACCCGACACCAGCGCCCCGTATGCCGAATGCGCCTCGTAGGAATCCTCCTGTCTGCCGTAAACGGTACTGTCGCACAGATATTTGTACGCCGCAAGAATTTTGTCGTAATCGCTCCCCTTAAAGCCCTCTGCCACACGGCTCACGGTTTCATCGACCAACGCCGCCTGCCCGGAGTCCTCATAGGAATAATAGTAAACGGCATAGACCGAATGCTTCCCGTTCCCCACGTCACCCATTTTTTTAATTTTAAAAATAGCTATGCCGCGGCTGTAATAGGTCTGATAGTCAAGCCCCAGCCGCTCGTAGAGGTACGCGTCCCTCGCGTATATGTCGGTCACGTCTCCGCCCGCCGCCTTTTCGTCCAGCCTGGCAAGACCGTCGCTCATTTCATCGAAAAGTCCCTTGGGAGTAATTATGTAATTTACCGATTTTTTTCCATGAGCCAAGGTAAGAAGGTTCTTCTCGCAATAGCTGCCAAGCGCGTTTACGCTGTCAACGGGGACAAAGCCGTCGTGAAGGTATAAATCGTAATAGCTTTTGCCCGTATAGCCCGGAACCTTAAAGAAAAACTCCACGGAATGATCTATCGGTCTGATCGGGTTCTGCACCAAAAACGCCTCGGAGCTTTGCGCCTGCGTACTTCCCGTTTCCGCGGCAGCAGAGGAAGAAGGCTCGGTCCTGTCCCCGCCGTTCCCCAAGGTGTACTCTGCGGCGCTTGTCTTATTATCCGAGGGCGCGCCGACAGAAGTCCCGCCCTCAGGCAGACCTTGACCGACCTTTGTATACTCTTCCGTTGTGACGGGATTGACGGAGGGCGCAACAGACTCTGAAGGGCGCGTGCCGTCAGCGGACGAAACAGCCTCCTCCATCGTGCTCTTATTATCCTCCGTTATGGGAACGGTTTCCGTAGGAGCGTCTTTCGACGTATCTCCATACGAATAATCTGAAAGGCGATACGACTCCGATTCATCGGTATCACCGTAAGAATTGCCGTTTCCGCAGGCAGACAACGCCGCGGAAATAAAGCAACCGAACAATACTGCCGTCGATGCGGCAGCAAACAATCTTCTATTTATCATATATACAAACCTTCGGCCGATATAAACGACCGGGACAATAAACCAAATCAAAAAGTTACAAAACCAAACTTACAGCCTGCAAACGAACTAAGGATAAAAATATGTCTTGAAAAAAACACAGGCCGCTTCTATAATAATTCTGATATAAAATTTTAATTCCGCGTACAGGCTGCGGATAAAGCTCTTTCGCAACCTTCCTACATATTATAGCATAAGGATTATTTTTATTCCATAGCAAATTTCGACAATTTTTGCGTTTTTTAAGGAGTTTTTATATGAATATAGTTGACTTGCACGTACATTCAAACGCCTCGGACGGCACATTAAGCCCTGCCGAGCTTGTAAAGGAGGCGGCAAAGGTCGGTCTGTCCGCCTTTGCCCTAACCGACCACGACACGGTATCCGGCGTGGACGAGGCGACGGATGCCGCCGTTTCTTATGGCATAGAGGTAATTCCCGGCGTCGAAATAAGCACCTGTTACAAGGATAAGGAAATCCACATAGTCGGTCTTTTTCTTGACCGCAAAAGCGAGGGCTTCTCGGAAGCCCTCGGCAACGAGGCGGCGCGCCGCGAACGGCGCAATCTTAAGCTTATCGACCGCTTTAACGAATACGGCTTCGCCGTAAGCGCCGACGAAATGGCGTCTATGTTTCCCGACAGCATTATATCAAGGGCGCATTTTGCCAACTATATGGTTAAAAAGGACTACGTGAAGGACGCCGCCGAGGCTTTTGCCAAATACCTCGGACAGGGAATGCCGCTTTACGTCCCCAAGGAGCTTAATACGCCCGCCGAATCCATAAAGCTTATACGCTCTGCGGGCGGCGTTGCGGTTTTGGCTCACCCCCTGCTCTACCGCCTGACGCTCGGAGAGCTTCGCGCCCTCTGCGCAGAGCTTAAAAACCTCGGGCTTGTCGGAATAGAAACCATGTACTCAACCTACCGCGGCTTTGACGAGCTTAACGTCCGTAAGCTCGCCCATGAATTCGGGCTTCTCGAATCGGGCGGCTCCGATTTCCACGGAGCGAACAAGCCCCATATAAGCCTCGGCAGCGGCTGCGGCAATCTGCGCATAAGCGCGTCGTATATGGAAGCTCTTAGGGCAGAAAGCCGCAAAGGGACAAATACAAACACGGGACTGCTTGCAGTCAATGAGGAGCCGTTAAAATGATTTCTGTAACCGTAAAGAATGTGCCGTTGATTTTCAAAACCGATACAACAATATTTGCGCCCAAAGCCATTGATACGGGAACTTTAGCAATGCTCTCTGTTATTGACTTTACACCAAATGATAAAGTATTGGATTTAGGGTGCGGATATGGGATAGTCGGTATTCTTGCCGCCAAAATTATAGGCAGTAAAAATGTTATTATGTGCGATATATCACAAACGGCAGTAGAATATTCAAAAATCAACGCACAGCTTAATCAAGTAACGGATATTGATATTAAAGTAAGCGACGGCTATAAAAATATTACAGACGGCGATTTTACTTTAATCTTATCAAATCCGCCGTATCATACCGACTTTTCCGTTGCCAAAAATTTTATTGAGGGCAGATATAAAAGACTTGTCCTTGGCGGACGTATGGTCATGGTAACAAAGCGTCTTACATGGTATAAAAACAAGCTTTCCTCTGTATTTGGCGGAGTTAAGGTGCAGGAAATTGACGGCTATTATGTCTTTATTGCCGAAAAAAAGCAGCGCGAAAAAAATAAATCATACGATACCGAAAACAAGCTGTCGAAGAAGCTTGCGCGCAAATACGGAAGAAGCTAATTTATGAGGGCAATACCGCGAACATCATAAATCGGTGCGTTATTTTTCGTAAGGCAGCCTGATAGGATATACAGAAATAACAAAATGCTCCTCCGCGACCTCGGTGGTCGGGTGAGATTCTTCTGTTTCGACCTTTACATTATCTATCAAGCCGCCCGAAAAGCCCTCCTTTGTTCCGACAGCTATATACAAAACTGCAATATAATCCAAATAATCCTTTTCAGGCTCCAAAGAAATTGCCTCAAACGGTTTTTCTATATCTATCCCGATTGCTTGGAGATATTCCGAGACGCCGGGATATGCCGCTTTAATCCGATTGACATAGTTTTGACAGTAGTCGCACCGGCATATATCATCGGCATTAAGCCCCCTGTAAAACTCTTTTGTCCTGTCAATATCTATCATTGCCAATCTCCTCATATCCCGATTGTAATCGTTAAACTGCCGCTTCGCCGTCTATTTTTCAAGCGGAACGAAAACCCTCGTGTTCTCCTCTGCCGCGTCGTTTTTTACCAAAGCGTCCGCCTCCGCACAGAACACCTTCTGCGAGGCTACCTTGGGCGAGGCTGCGCGCGGGTGCTTTTCGTAGCTCCCGTCCCTGCCGAGGAAACGGCTTTTTACGTTGTCGGAGAGCTGCACCTCAAGGATATGGCGCACTCTTGCCTTAAGCGCCTTGTTTTCGACGGGGAAAAGAATTTCCACGCGGCGGTCGAGATTTCTCGGCATCCAGTCGCAGCTTCCCATATATATTTCCTCCTGACCGTTATTCCCGAAGCAGAAAATGCGGCTGTGCTCCAAAAAGGTCCCGACGATCGAGCGCACCTCGATATTGTCGCTCACGC
>JAMPDT010000003.1 GCA_023665525.1 Butyrivibrio sp.
GGGCGGCTCTGTCAGAACGACAGTTGGGGTGAAACTCCCGTGGCGTCAGTTCGCTACTGACCGTTTGGCGACTTCCCAAAGCGTTTCGGGGTGTCGAGGACAAATAGGAACGCTCCTATCATAAAGCCAGGCATAAGGCGGTCTATGGAAACAGGGATTTGTTTTATGCCCTGCCGACCTTAAATGCTTCCTTGTGTCTGGCTGCTACATAGGCAGTACATACCTGCCTAAATACCAGATAGGAGGTCAATCACATAATGGAAAGGAACATCAAGCGTGGCGATATTTATTATGCCAAATTAAACCCCGTTGTCGGCTCGGAACAGGGCGGCAAGCACAGACCCGTACTTATCATCTCCAACAACAAAGGCAATAGGCACAGCACTACGGTCATTGTGGCGGCAATTACAGGCAAAGAACACGCCAAGCCTAACTTACCCACTCATGTCATCGTGAATGATTGTGAGTGCCTTGAAAAAGACTCTATCATACTGCTTGAACAAATCAGAACGCTCGACAAACAACGCCTGCAGGAGTACATCGGTACTTTTGACAGGCGTTTGATGTTGTCGGTAGACAATGCTTTAGCTGTCAGCATCGGCATTTCAAAAAAGGACTAACCCCGCTGTTATATCGTACAAACCCTAATGAATACATTTATAGCGAGGTGGTGTTGATGATTGAAGTGCCGTGAGTTTGTCTATGTCGGAGAGCCTGCGCCACAGATTACGGAACAGGAACACGCAGCGTTTTATCTGCAATTTCAAAAATCAATACTTGCTTCCCTTGAAAAAAGGAAGCTCTTGACCCATTCGCAATATAACCGCTGCATCGAAGAAATGGAAAATCAATACAGTAGGAAAAACCGCAGCCAAGCCTAACCGCTTGGCTCTTTACATATAAAGATGTACCATTTGAAAATTCGTACATTCGACATACTCCCCCTAACTATTTATACTTAATAATACGACAGGCACTTGTCGGGAAAGGAGAAATTCTTATGTCAATAGATAAATATGAAACCCTCAATCATGAGAGAAAAATACAGCATACAAAGAAAAGAGTTGCCGCATACTGCCGTGTTTCCACGGACAATGAAGACCAAGCTAATTCCTTTGAAAGCCAACAGCGATATTTCAGGCAGTATATCGAGCGCAATCCAGACTGGGAGCTATATGAGATTTTTGCCGATGAAGGCATTTCTGGCACGAACACCAAAAAGCGTAAAGAATTTAACCGCATGATTGCGTGTGCCAAGCATGGTGATTTTGATTTGATTATCACAAAGGAGATTTCTCGTTTTGCGAGGAATACCCTTGACAGCATATTCTACACCCGTGACCTTAAAAAGCATGGTGTAGGCGTTATTTTTATGAATGACGGCATCGACACAATGGACGGCGATGCGGAGCTTCGTCTTGCTATTATGTCCTCTATCGCACAAGAAGAAAGCCGCAAGACTTCCGAGCGTGTGAAATGGGGGCAGAAACGCCAGATGGAGCAAGGCGTAGTGTTCGGACGCAGTATGCTCGGCTATGATGTAAAGGATGGCAAAATGACCATCAACGAAGAGGGTGCAAAAATCGTTCGCCTTATCTTCCACAAGTTTGTGAATGAGGGTAAGGGAACTCATGTAATTGCCCGTGAGCTTCGGGAGGAAGGTATATTGCCTATGCGTGTCAAAGAATGGCAGAATACAGTTATTCTCCGTGTTATTCGTAATGAAAAATACTGCGGTGACTTAGTACAGAAGAAAACCTATACGCCAGACTTCTTATCCCACGAAAAGAAATACAACCGAGGACAGGAAGAATTTGTCATTATCAAAGACCACCACGAGCCGATTATCTCCCGTGAGCTATTCGATAAGGCAAACCGTATTTTAGATGAAAAGTCGCTCTCACAGGAGGGCAAGGCAAAGCATAGCAACCGCTATCCTTTCTCTGGAAAAATCAAATGCGGTAGATGCGGTGCAAGCTATGTTGCCAGATATAAAACCCGAAAGGACGGAAGTAAATACAAGGCATGGCGTTGTTTTGAGGGAGCAAAGCACGGAAGCCCTCATGTTGACAAAGCGGGAAACCAAGTCGGCTGCTCTGGAACGAGTATCCGAAATGAAGAAGCCATCCACATCATGTATCTTGTCTGCAAACAGCTTGAGCTTGACCGCCAGAAAATATCCGATAACCTAATCAAGACGATTAACAAGGTTATTTCAATGGATATAACAGGAGCAGATACGGATGCTCTGGCAGAGAAAATTGAAGCGGCAAAGAAAAAGCGTACCGATTTGATTGACCTCTATACAAGCGGTGATATTAGTCGAAATGAGTTTTCTTCTCTCAGAGCAAAATATGACGCTGAAATCGACAGCTTAAAATCCATGGTGGAGAGTATCGAAAAACAACAGGAAGCGATAACCAAGCAGCAGGAATTGATGGCGGATATTCAAACTGCCGTTAATGAGCTTATCGGCGGTATCCAGTACGAAGATGAATTTTACACACAACTTCTCGATAAAATGGTAATCAACGACAGAGAAAACATAGATGTATATTTGAATATGCTTCCACTCAAATGGAGCTACACGGTTGCAAAAGCATCAAAAAAAGCGGTAGCCCCTAAAAGGAACATTTTAGGGGCTTCTCTACCTATATCCGTCAGCAGCCCCGCCACCCTTTTATCGGGCATGGAGTAGCGCTGCGAGAGATAGCGCATGCTTGCGGCGGCTTCGCCGTCAGGTCCTCCGTTGCGCCGTAAGGTATACGTTAAGTGTCGAGATAAAAATATACTTCGAGCGAATCCCTTTCCTTGTCGTATACGAAACGCTCAACCACCGAGCGCACCGCATTGGAGCGTATAAGTTTGTCGAGGGATTCGTCGGTTATGATTTCATAAACGCTGCGGAGCTTGTCGGGCATTTTGGGTTGGGAGGCGCAGTCGGAGGGCGCGTTCTGCGCGTCCAGACGCGCTTCGGCGTCGGCGCGCTGTTTGGCGAGGCGGGCTTTGTTTTCCTGATATTCCGAAAGGGAGTCGGCGCCGCTAAGGTATGCCTGCCGCGCGCGCTCCTCCCGTGCCTTGATTTGCGAGAGCAGGGCTTCGAGCGCGTCGGTGCGGGAGAGCGTGTCGGAACGGCGGCTGTCGGAGCGCTTCGCCTCGTAGATTGTGTCCTCGGACGGAATAATTTGCTTAAAGCCCTCGTAAACCGCCTGCTCCAGCTTGTCGGTTCCGATAAAGTGGCTGTGAGGGCAAAGCCCCTTGTTGTAGCCGCCGCACTGGAAGCTTGCGGGACGGTTCTTCCATGAGGCGTTCGCGACGAGCGATCTGCCGCAGGAGGAGCATTTTACAATGCCGGACAGCCAGTGCTTTATGCCGGAGGTTCCTTTGGACTTGCGGGGACGGGAGCGCACCAAAATCAAGGACTGCGCGCGCTCGAAATCGGAGCGGCTTATGAGCGGAGCGTGCGCGCCCGGAACGGTGATCCATTCGGAGCACGCTTTAAGCGCGTGCCTTTCGCGGTTTTGGCGGTTCCAACGGACAAGACCGCAGTAGAAGGGATTCTGCAAAATGTACATTATGCTCCGACGCTCGAAGGGGGAACCGCGGCGCGTCGAGAAGCCGAGGCTGTTCATGCTTCGGGCGATTTCCAAAAAGGATTTGCCCGAATTTAAAAAGCTGTCGAAAATAAGCCGCACGGTTTTTGCCTCGGGCTCGTATATTTCGGGAATCCCCGTTTCCCTGTTCATTTTGTAGCCTATGGGCATGGCGGACTGATAGCCGCCGCGCAGCGCCTTTTCCGTCATGCCGCGCATTACCTCGTCCGAAAGACGGAGGGAATAGTATTCGTCCATCCACTCGATTATGCGCTCGATCAGCGAACCGAAGGGACCGTCCACGGAAGGCTCCGATATGCTGACAACCTCCACGCCCGCCCGTCTGAGCATGGTCTTGTAAACGATGGATTCCTCCTGATTTCTCGCGAAGCGGCTGAATTTCCATACCAAAATTACATCGAAAGGGTGCTCCTTTGATTTCGCCGCCGCAATCATATGCTGAAAAAGCGGCCGTTTGTCCGCTTTTTTGCCTGAAATTCCGTTTTCCGCAAAAAAATCTTCTTCTTTTATGATAAGACCGTTCTTTTTACAGTAGTCGGCTATAAGCCGCTTCTGCGCGTCGGGCGACAGCTCCTCCTGTCTGTCCGTCGATACGCGTATGTACGCGCAGGCTCTTTTTGTCGGTAAATTTTCTGACATAGCATCGCCTCCCGTAAATTTTACTTGCGGGGAAGCGTAAAAATAACCGCGTATATTTATTTGCTTTCCATGTAAAAAACGGCTGTCAAGGACGTGCCGTGACGAATAGCATATATCGACGGCGGATGAGGGAAATTGCCATGACGGTAAAGGTTTTTATTATCGAAAAGGAACGGACAAGAGAGTGGGACGGGATTTCGCGGGACGACAGGGAAAGGGCGGCAAGGGAGCTTAACGGCAGGGCGCTTGCGGCTCTCGGCTATGAACCCGTGAAAGTAAAGAAATCCGCGTCAAAATCCCAGGAGAGGAGATAATATGAAAAAGACGGAATTTAACAAAATCATTGTCGCGGCGTCGGTGATAATCGCGATTGGCTGCACCGTATGGGCGATAGTAAGGGACGCGCTGGGGCATGACATAGGGAGCCTTATCGCGATTATCGGCATCGTGTGGGTGGAGGTCACGGGAGTGACGGGGACCTATGCGGCAAAGACGAAGGCGCTGAATAAAATTAAGCTTATAGGAAGCCTGCCCGAGGAGCTTCGCTCGCAGGTTGACCTGAATCAAATCATAAACAATTAAGGAGAGCTTTACATGGCGGAAACTTTTACTCCGAGACTTACCGCGCCCGATAAAAGCAACGAAAATTATTACAGTGACAAAAACCCTTTTTACGCGTATAAGGACGAAAACGGCAGCCGTCCGTTAATGATGCCGAACTGCACCGCGTATGTCTACGGGCGGCTTATGGAAATCACGGGCAGAGGCTTTGACGGGCTTATAGGTGGAAACGCCCATACATGGTACGGCAAGGCGGCTGAGGCGGGGCTTGAAACGGGCGCGTCGCCAAAGCTCGGCGCGGTATGCTGCTTTGACGTGACGGACGGCGGAGCCGGACATATTTCCGTCGTTGAGGAAATAAAGGCAAACGGGGATATTGTCACCTCGAACAGCGCATACGGCGGCAGCGTGTTTTATCTGAAAACCCTGACTGCGGCGTCGGGCTATAACTACGCGCCTACAAGACCGTTTAAGGGCTTTATATACTGCGGAATCGAGTTCGGGGACGGCGGGGAAAAGCCGCCTGCGGGAGAGGTAAGCGCGGGGCTTGAGGTAACGCTGAATTCCGTACCCTGCTATGAGAGCGAAACCGCCGCGTCCGAGTACGACCGAAAAACGGGCAGATATTTTCTTTGGGACAGCACGGTTGCAAACGGGCGCGTCAGAATTACAAATACCGCCGACAGGGTTGGCGCGGCGGGGCAGGTGACCTGCTGGATAAATATCGCGGACGTGGGACTTACCGAGGAAAGCGGGGAGCCGATTATAAAGGCGGGGGAGAAATACGAGCTGAAAAAAGCCGCCGTTTACGACAGTGAAACGGGAGCCTCCGTCGGGACGCGCACGGGGACGTATTATGCTTGGTCCGAGGATATTGTAAACGGGCGTGTCAGAATGACCAACAGCGCGGCGAGAGCGGGAGAAAAGGGGCAGGTCAGCTTTTGGACTGACACGGATTCGTTGAAAAAATAGCCGCGCGGCAGCCCTGTCATGCCGTACCGTCTGCGGCTTTGGCGGAGAGCCTGCTCGGACGGAGCCGAAAATTTCATACCTTACGGCGCAACGCTCCTCCGTATTGGCTTATGATAACCATAGCTGCCTTCGGGTCGGGATTTTTGATGTTTACGGGAAATTCAAGTCTTTTTTCGTATACCCACATTATGCCATTCCTCCTTCCCAAGGCCATTCTTCGGCAACCCATGTCCAGTAATCCTCGGATTTGACGTCGGTAAACGCAATCGGTCCGTAGGTCTTTATATATTCGTTGTAGTATTCTTGATACTGCTCGTTAAGGCTGTGGTAATTTGAAAGCGCTCCGCAGTCGTCGGGATGTGTGTCAAGGTAGAGCGACAAATCGTAAAGCGCGAAAAAATATTCGTCTATCCTGCGCATAAGCTCGCATTTTGAAAGCTGTTGGCATTGCTGACTCATCGTTTACAGCCTCCTTTCCCGAGAAAAGGTTTGTCAAGCTCGGTGTAAATTGTGCCTGCCGTAAGGGCGCGCTCCACGTCATATGTGGGACTGCCCGTTTTTTGGTTGACCACGCCCGCAACCGCAAGGGAGCAGCAGGGGTTAGTGTCGTCGCCGCAGGAATTTTTTACCGGGCAGGAGGGACGCGTCTGTGCGCGCGCAGGCACGTCGGAGGGACATGACGGCTGCGAGGGGCAGGCGGAGGGTGCGGCGCTCCGGCAGCCCGAAGCGTTGGTGCGCGGGTTCTGACAGCCTGAGCCTCTTGCGCCGTATGCGCGTTGATTGTGATAATAAGGCATAAGAATTCCTTTCATAAAATTTAATCTTCAATAATATACTATGAAGCTTATGTCGGTTGGTGATGGCGCAAAAACACAACATCTTGTTCGGAAATGACAAAATAAGTGAAAAAACTACAATTTGTAGTTGATTTTTATATTCGATAAATATATAATATAAAAAGGTACACGGCGGAGGAGAATTATGGCGAGAGAAGCGGTAAGAACGCTTTCAACCAAAAAAGAGCTTCAGGAAACGCTTGACCGCAAGAACACGGTAAGGGCTTTTTTGTCGGCTCTTATTCATCTCGTTGCGATACCTGTCCTTATTTTGATTATCCGTTTGACCGATATGTACGGCGGACTTTCCTCCCGAATAATAATTTATTTGGCTGTGTGCGAGGGCGTGCAGCTTGTTTTCGCAGTATGGGGTTATTATGTTATATCGCGCAATGAGATGGACAGGCGCGTTTTTTACAATAACTCCTGTTTTTTTGTCACGGTGCTCTGTATTGTGGCGATGGCGGGCATCGACAGGTATAATACGGGAAGCTTCGTCTTTTATTTGCTCGGACTGCTTTACGCGGCTCTCGTTCCTATAATGCAGAGGGGACTGCGGAGGCTTTACGGCGCGGTGTTTGCCGCGGGCAGCGTCGCTTCCGTTTTAATCGCGCGCGCTTCGGGAAGAAGCATTGCGGACGCCGCCCTGATCGGGCTTGCCGCCTTTATCGCCTGCGATACGGTGCATAACTGCGCGTCGGAATACGTCAGAATGGGGATAAATCTCCGCGCGAAAACGATAACCTCGGAGAAGGATCCGCTCACGGGGCTTATGAACAGGCGCGGGCTCGACAAAAACGCGGCTGTGCTGTGGCCCTACTGCTCGAGAACCTCGACCCCTGTCGGCATAATAGAGATTGATATTGATTTTTTCAAAAAATACAACGACCGCTTCGGACACCCCGCGGGCGACAGGTGCCTTAAGCTGATTGCGAAATCCATAAAGCAGTCGGCAAGGAGAAGCTCCGATATAACGGCGAGAACGGGTGGAGAGGAATTTCTGATTTTCGTACAGGGAATGAGCGAGGAAGAAATAATTGATTTTGCCATGAAAATACGCGGCGGCATAAACGATTTGAAGATTCCGCACGCTTACGCGGGAGTGTCGAACTACGTTACCGTCAGCATGGGCACCGCCTGCTGCGTCCCGAATGCCTTAAACTCCTTTGACGAGCTGTACGAGGAGGCGGACAGGGCGCTCTATACCGCGAAGCAAAACGGGCGAAACTGCGTCGTGTCGGGCAACAGGATTTACGGAAGAATGAAGAAGGGGCTTGCCACAGTGATTTCCTCGTAATTATAAAGGAAAACTGCAAGCGCCGACAACGACCCTTGCAGTTTTCTAAGGATATATGTGGGTTATTTTCAGAGCCTAAGCTCTGAGTAAGAGGGGGGAGTAAGAATTTTGTTCTTACATTGCCATTATATTAAGAAGCTTACGGCACAGTCAACAAGATTCGACAGACAAAAATCGTCACCGAAACGACAAATGTCGAAAAATGTGCCGCTCTTATTTGCGCGGCGCTGCTTCGCATATGCTTAAAAGCTTTTCGACCGCGCCGACCTGCTCGCGAAACTTCTTGATTAGCGCCTTAAGCTTTTCACGCCCCGCGTCCGTTATGCGGTAATAGACCATTACGCGCCTGCGTCCCGAGGTTTTCTCGTAGTATTCCACATAATTATTGTCCGACATTTTGTACAGTATAAGATACATTGCTCCCGTAGTAACGGATAATTTTCCGTCGCTTAAGGTTTTGATTTCCTTGTACATTTGAGAGCCGTACATATCCTGCCTTGATAGCAGTGATAAAAAAATAATTTCCCAAGGGGTATTTTTGGCATTTGTTCTTTTGTTTTCCATATTTGTCACCTCGTATTATCTATATTTTAATAATAGACTGAATTTGAAAATAATACAAGCCTTTTTTCTACACAAACGTAAAAATATTTCACTAACAGTAAAAAACAACCCATCCGTGAGGAAAATACGTCAGCCAAACGGGGATTTTTTGAGAATAATATTAATATATATGTAAAAAGCCGTTTTGGAAATATATGATGAAATTCTTAAAAAAAATCTTAAGGTCTGCCAAAGAGCATCGGACGCGCGCGCTCCTGCTCCTTTGCGCCGCCTTGCTTTTAATCGGGGCGGCGGTCTACATACCGTACCGCAGGATAAGCTCCGCGTCCTCCAATATCTCCAAGCGCGAGCTGCCGATATACAGTGTCGATACGGAGGAAAAAAAGGTGGCTCTTTCGTTTGACGCGGCGTGGGGTAACGAGGACACCCATACGCTTCTGGATATTCTCGCGAAGCATGACGTTCATGTGACGTTTTTTATGACGGGAGGCTGGATAGAAAGCTATCCCGACGATGTGAAGGCTATTGCCGCCGCGGGACATGATTTGGGCAACCACAGCGAGAACCATAAGGAGATGAGCAAGCTTAACGGGAAGCAGTGCGAGGAGGAGCTGATGGAGCCGCATGATAAGGTAAAGGCGCTTACGGGAGAGGATATGTTCCTTTTCAGACCGCCCTACGGGGATTACAACGATAATCTTATAAAATCGGCGGAAAAATGCGGGTACTATACGATACAATGGGACGTTGACAGCCTTGACTGGAAGGATTACGGAGCCGACAATATTGTGAGCAGGGTGCTGAACCATAAAAACCTTAGAAACGGCTCGATAATTCTGATGCACAACGGCGCGAAATACACAAAGGACGCGCTTGAGAGGGTGATTGTGGGTCTGCGCGAGCAGGGCTACACAATCGTTCCGATTTCCGAGCTGATTTATACGGACAATTACACCATTGACAATACGGGCAGGCAGATCCCGTCCGCGCCGAGGGAGAAGGAAACGACATAGCGGCAGCCGAAAGGCTCGAGGCGGCGCGGGCGTTGAACCGCGCCGTTTTTATTCTATTGTTTGTCAAGCGCCCTGTAATGCTGCCAATGTATCCCTATATGACCGACTCCGAGTATTGCCGCCGCGGCGGGCAGCCATATTACCCTGCCGTATACGCCCAGCAAAAAGAAGGCGGCGACGGG
The DNA here is from genome assembly GCA_023665525.1 of Butyrivibrio sp. GTDB lineage: Bacteria > Bacillota > Clostridia > Lachnospirales > Lachnospiraceae > Eshraghiella. The sequence goes on from JAMPDT010000003.1 coordinate 9,679, forward strand.
CAGGACCGCGCCCGGCAGAGGGATTCCCATAAAGCTTCGGTAAAAATCCCGCAGGGTCTTTTCGCCGCGGAAATAACGGAGCCACCAAAGCTCGTATAACGCCATTAAGAAAAAAGCCGCCGCAAGCCACAGCGACCACGGCTCCAATCCGTGCAAATTAAAATCGGAAAATATCAGGACCAGGCAGCTTACCGACGCTTCGCCGATTCTTTCAAAAACAAGAAGCAGTCTGCTTTCGTTTTCCGCGGAATAGCCCTGCGGTATATTTTTTGTCCATATAATATTGGGAATAAAAAGCAGCAGAAGAAAAATCAAGCCAATATACGAGAAGCCGAAATGACCGTACATACAAATCCTCTTTTTGCTTACATACTATGCCAAACCGCCCGAAAAGTCAATATAGTTTAAAGATTTTACCGAACGGCGCCGAAATCTTGTGAAAGCGTAAGCTTTATGGTACAATAAGCACATACAAATTATAACGGAGGCGTTTATTATGGATAATCTTGTGATAGCGGTTACGAGGACCTGCGGCAGCGGCGCTACGCTGATAAGCCGTCTGCTTGCAAAGAAAATGGGGATTAATTTGTACGACCGCAATCTTTTGAGGCTCGCGTCCGAGGACAGCGGCATTAACGAGGAGCTTTTCGCCAAGGCGGACGAGAATATGAAAAGGGGGCTTTTGTATAAGGTTTCCAAAAAGGTCTACAACGGCGAGCTTATCGGACCCGAGAGCGATGATTTTACCTCCAATGACAATCTTTTTAACTATCAGGCGAAGGTGCTTAAGGAGCTTGCGAAAAACGAGTCCTTTATATGTATAGGGAGGGCTGCGGATTTTGTGCTCAAGGAGCATAAAAGGCTTATTACGGTTTTTATTTACGCGCCCATGGAGGTATGCATACAAAGAGAGATGGCGTATTATAATATAACCGACAAAAGGAAGGCGGAGCAGATTATCGTTAAGACGGACAAATACCGCCGCGGCTATTATAAGTACCACACGGGAAAGGAGTGGGAAAGCCCCTATAATTATGATATATGTCTTAATACGGGGGACTTTACATACGAGCAGTGCGTTGATATAATATTAAACTATGTAAACGTAAGGTACGGCGAAGTTTAAGCAGGCAGGTTTTAATCGTGAAAAAGCTATTGGTTTATCTTAAGGGATATATTAAAGAAAGTGTTTTGGGACCCTTGTTCAAGCTGCTGGAGGCGGCGTTTGAGCTGATTGTGCCGCTCGTGGTGGCGTCGATAATCGACAACGGAATCGCGGGAGCGGACGGCGGATATATTGTGACAAGGATTCTGATTATGATTACCCTCGGCGTGGTCGGGCTTGCCTGTTCGATTACCGCGCAGTATTTTGCGGCGAAGGCGGCGGTCGGCTTCGCTGCAAAGCTCCGCCGCGAGCTGTTTTCGCATATTCAGGAGCTGTCCTTTTCGGAGATAGACGAGATAGGCACCGCGAGGCTGATTAACCGTATGACAAGCGACGTGAATTCGGTTCAGGGCTGCGTCAATATGGTGCTCAGGCTTTTTCTGCGTTCGCCCTTTATCGTTTTCGGAGCCATGATTATGGCGTTTTCGATTGACGTAAAATGCGCCCTGATATTCTGCGTGGCGATTCCCGTGCTTATGGCGGTCGTTTTCGGGATAATGATCGCGTCGATTCCGCTTTACCGCAAGGTTCAGGAAAGGCTCGACGCGATTCTCAAAACCACGAGGGAGAACCTTAACGGTACGAGGGTTATCCGCGCCTTTAACAAAGAGGAGGACGAGATAAACGCGTTCAACGGGGGCAATGCGTCGCTTACGGGGATACAGGTTTTCGCGGGAAAAATATCGGCTCTGATGAACCCGATAACCTTTGCGGTCATAAACGCGGCGATGGCGGTGCTGATATATACGGGTGCGGTCAGGGTGAATATCGGCAGGCTTTCGCAGGGACAGGTCATCGCGCTTGTTAATTATATGTCGCAGATCCTTGTGGAGCTGGTGAAGCTCGCAAGCCTTATAATACAGATAACAAAGGCTCTTGCCTCGGCAAACAGGGTGCAGGAGATTTTTGAAATAAAACCGTCAATGGAGTTCCCCGAAAGCTCTCCCGAGAATACGGACAGCCCTTATGCGGTCGAATTTGAAAATGTCGCCCTGACGTACAAAAACGGAGGAGCGGAGGCGCTCGCCGATATAGATTTCAAGGTTAAAAAAGGCGAACCCATCGGAATTATCGGCGGCACCGGCTCGGGAAAATCCTCGCTGGTCCATATGATCCCCAGATTTTACGACGCGACGGCGGGAGAGGTCAGGGTTGACGGAATCAATGTAAAAAATTACGCGAAGGACGATTTGCGCGGCAAGATTGCGATCGTTATGCAGAAGGCGGTGCTTTTTAACGGCACGATCCGCGAAAATATGCGGTGGGGAAAGCCCGACGCGACGGACGCGGAGATAAGGGAGGCGCTCAAATGCGCGCAGGCGGCGGAGTTTGTCGGCGACAAGGAGGGCGAGCTTGACTATATGATAGCTCAGGGGGGACGCAACCTGTCGGGAGGACAGCGCCAAAGGCTTACGATAGCCCGGGCGCTTGTGAGCCGACCGCAGATACTGATTCTTGACGACAGCTCCTCGGCGCTCGACTATGCGACGGACGCGAAGCTCCGCGAAGCAATCGGGGGGCTTGGCGGAAAGCTGACCACCTTTATCGTGTCGCAGAGAACCGCGTCGCTTAGGAGCGCGGACAGAATTATCGTAATGGAGGACGGCGCGGTTGCGGGAATAGGGACGCACGAGGAGCTGCTGGCGGGCTGTACCGTCTATAAGGAAATATACGGCACGGACAGCAACAGCGAAGAAGGAGGCGCACATAAATGAAGAAAAAATCCTCCACGGTCAAAAGAGTTTTGAAATATATCGGCAAATACAAGGCGTATCTTGCCGCGTCGCTTTTTCTTGCCCTTGTGACGGTCGCGGGACAGCTCTATATACCGATTCTTCAGGGACGGGCTATTGACAGGATTGTCGGCGCGGGCAGAGTTGATTTTGCTGCGGTTGCAAAAATACTTGTCATTATTATGATTACGGTCGGGGCGGTTTCGCTTCTTCAGTGGATTATGAATATCTGCAACAATAAAATAACGTATTCGGTGGTGCACGACATAAGGCGCGACGCATTTGAAAAGCTTCAGCGTCTGCCCGTGCGTTACGCGGACACGCACCCGACGGGCGAGATTGTCAGCAAGGTTATTTCCGACGCGGACCAGTTCGCGGACGGTCTGCTTATGGGCTTTACGCAGTTTTTTACGGGACTTATGACCATTGTCGGAACGCTTGCGTTTATGCTTACCATTAATTGGAAAATAACGCTTGTGGTCGTGCTTGTTACGCCGCTTTCGTTCTTCGTGTCGTCCTTTGTCGCCAAAAAAACCTACGCGATGTTTAGTAAGCAGTCCGAAACGAGGGGAGAGCAGACGGGCTTTATAGACGAGATGATAGGCAACGAAAAAATAGTCCAGGCGTACAGCCACGAGGCTGAGGCGCTTGAAAAATTCGACGGAATCAACGAAAGGCTGCAAAAGTATTCGCTCAAGGCTATTTTCTTTTCGTCGCTCACGAATCCGTCAACGCGCTTTATAAACAACGTGGTTTACGCGCTGGTGTGCCTGACGGGCTCCCTTGCGGCGGTTAAGGGAGCGCTTACCGTCGGAAAGCTTTCGGCGTTTTTAAGCTACGCCAACCAGTATACCAAGCCATTTAACGAGATTACGGGTGTTATCACCGAGCTTCAGAACGCTTTGGCGTGCGCCGACAGGGTGCTTGATCTGATAGAGGAGGAGCCTCAGAGCGAGGACGCGCCCGATATGCTTGTCGTAAACGAGGGCGGGGGACGCGTCAGCCTTAAAAACGTTGCTTTTTCATACACTGAGGAAAAGGAGCTTATAAAGAATTTCAATCTTGACGTAAGTCCCGGACAGAGAGTGGCGATAGTAGGACCCACGGGCTGCGGCAAAACCACGATCATTAATCTCCTGATGAGGTTTTACGACGTGAGCTCGGGCTCGATAAGCGTGGAGGGCAGGGATATAAGGGACGTTACCCGCCGCAGTCTGCGAAGCAATTACGGAATGGTTTTGCAGGAAACGTGGCTGAAATCGGGAACAATCCGTGAAAACATCACCACGGGAAAGCCCGACGCCACGGACGGGGAAATCGTCGCGGCGGCGAAGGCGGCTCACGCCCACAGCTTTATCAAGCGGCTGCCGAACGGTTACGACACGGTAATCGGAGAGGACGGCGGAAGTCTTTCGCAGGGGCAGAAGCAGCTTTTGTGCATAGCGAGGGTAATGCTTTGCCTGCCGCCTATGCTGATTCTTGACGAGGCGACCTCCTCGATAGACACGCGTACCGAGATGAAGATTCAGGAGGCGTTTGGGCGTATGATGAACGGGCGCACAAGCTTTATCGTCGCGCACAGGCTGTCCACGATAAGGTCCGCCGACATCATTCTTGTAATGAGGGCCGGAAACGTTATCGAGCAGGGCAGCCACGACGAGTTGTTGGCGCGCGGAGGCTTTTACAGCGAGCTGTACAACAGCCAGTTTTCGTGAGCGCGGGAGACGGGAAGCGTGAGCGGCTTGCGCCTTTAAGGGCAGAGCGGTATCAAAGAAAGGGACACGAAATGAGCACATACAGAGTTGAGCTTGTAAGGACGGTTGACGATTCCTACAATATCGAGATAGGCTTCGGGCTTACGGACAGGCTTATTGAGGATTTGAAGGCGGGACTTGCGGGAGAAATTAAAAAATTCGCGGTCGTGACGGACACGAACGTAAAGCCGCTTTATGCGGACAAAATATACGACGGGCTTGTAGGCGCGGGCTATCTTGCCGATATTATCGTTTTTGAGGCGGGCGAAAAAAGCAAGACGAGGCAAACCAAGGAATTTATAGAGGATACGATGCTTGCGAGGGGTTACAGGCGCGACTGCTGCATAATCGCGGTGGGCGGCGGAGTGGTAACGGACGTTGCGGGCTTTGCCGCGGGGACCTACGGGCGCGGCGTGCCCTTTATCAACTACGCGACGACGCTTCTTGCGGCGGCGGATGCCTCGATCGGCGGCAAGACGGCGGTTGACACTCCGCTTGCGACCAATCTTATCGGTCTTTTCAACCAGCCGAAAAAGGTCTACATAGACATTGCCGCGTGGAAAACGCTTCCTCCGAGGGAAATAAGCAGCGGTATGGCTGAAACCGTTAAGCACGCCTGTCTTGCGGACGGGGAGCTTTTTGACTATCTCGAAAAAAATATGGAGCGCATTCTGAACATCGACGCCGAGGCGTGCGAGCATATAGCGAGGCGCAACTGCGAGATAAAATACCGCGTGGTTATGAAGGACGAGCGTGAAAGCGGGCTCCGCGAAATCTTAAACCTCGGGCATACCGTAGGGCGTGCAATAGAAACGGTGAGCGGCTACAAGCTGCTTCACGGCGAAGCGGTTGCAATCGGCTTGACGGCGCAGACAAGGCTTGCTCTCAGGCGCGGCTATATGAGCGAAAGCGAGGCGGAGCGCGTCAAGGGGCTTCTTAAAAGCGCGGGGCTTCCGACGGAGGTTCCCGATTATATAGACTGCAAGGAACTGGTAAAAAAGCTTTACACCGACAAAAAGGTGAAAAACGGCTGCCTCCGCTTCGTGCTTGAAAAGGGAATCGGCGGCGTCGCCCGCTTCGGCGACAATGTGTACGCGACGCCGGTCAGCGAGGAAGAGGCGGCTGAGATAATCGGGGAGATAAGCGGATAAAATGTACGAGCAGGATTATTTTATGCGTATGATTCACGAAATGGTGCGAATGCTTATAAAGCTTCTTTTCGGCAAGGATACGCAACGGTGGGAGCAGGCTGAATTCAAGGACGCGCAGGCAGGAGCGGATTACGAGCGCCTTGTGAGGCTTGCGGACAACGGCGACATATGCGGCGCGGAAAACGAGCTTGTTCAAAGCGCGGACGTATCGAATACGTACGGTCTGCGCAGGGCGGTGCTTTTTTACGGTCATCTTAACGAAATGAGCGACGAATTTCTTGAGGCGCATAATTTTTCGAGGGAGGAAATAGCACAGGGACTGCGCTATATGGCGGATATATACGGCTACGGCGATATAGTGGGGATTTTGGAAAAATGAGATCAAATTTTTTTAAACCCGAGATAAATGCTTGAAGAACGGGCTTCTTTGTGGTATCCTATATTAGGAAATTTGTACGATTGGGGGCATAAAGATGAGAAATACGATTTTGATAGTCGATGACGAAGAGCTTAACAGAGACTTGCTCAAGCAGATGTTTGAAAAAGACTATGAAATTCTTACCGCCAATGACGGCAAGGAGGCGATTCGGTGTCTTGAAAGGCATAAAAACGAAATCGCCATCATTCTGCTTGACATTGTTATGCCGGTCCTGAACGGTTTTCAGGTGTTGCAGGTTATAAACAACAAAAAGCTTTTGGACAAAATTCCGGTAATACTTATAACGGCGCAGGACGATGAGCAGACTGAATTTAGGTGCTATCAAATGGGAGCGACGGCGATTATCAATAAGCCGTTTGTGGCTCAGACCGTTATCAAAAGAGTTACGAGCACGATTGAGCTGTACCGCAACGTTGACGAGATGGAGGGGACGATCAACGAGCAGCACGTAAAGATCGAGGAGCAGGAAAAGAAGCTTAACGCGTTCAGCGACACGCTGTTGGAGGCGGTAAGCAATATAGTCGAGTTCCGAAACCTTGAGTCGGGAACGCACGTCAAGAGGGTTAAAGGCTTTACGCGGATTTTTGCGCAGACCTATCAGAAGCTTTATCCCGAGGAGAATTTAAGCGACGAGCAGATAGAGATAATAGTGAGGGCGGCGTCCCTTCACGACCTCGGCAAAATAGCCATACCCGACAGTATCCTGCTGAAGCCGGGGCGGCTGACCGACGAGGAGCGCGAGGTTATGATGACACATACCACCAAGGGCTGCGAGATCCTCAATATGCTTTCGGACGTTCAGGAGCAGGCGCAGTTTAAGGCATCCTACGAGGTGTGCAGGTACCATCACGAGAGATTTGACGGAAAGGGCTATCCCGACGGGCTTAAGGGCGATGAAATTCCCGTATCGGCGAGGCTCGTGTCCATTGCCGACGTGTACGACGCGCTTGTAAGCGAGCGTGTGTACAAGAGGGCAATAGATAAGGAAACGGCGTACCATATGATTATGAGCGGGCAGTGCGGTGTTTTCGATCCCAAGCTGCTTGGCTGCTTTGAACGCTGCAAGAAAGAAATTGAAGAATTTGCCGACAATATGTAGCGGCTGCGGCAGAAAATGAGAGGTTAAGGAAATGGATGAATTTATAAGCGTATTAAAAGAAAACGGTGTTGATACCGACGGCGCGCTTGAAAGATTTATGAATAACGCCGCCATGTACAAAAAATTTCTCGGAAAGTTCGCAAACGACCCCAATTACGAGGCGTTAAAGACCGCGGTCGAGGCGGGGGACTGCCAAAAGGCGTTTACGGCGGCTCATACCCTCAAGGGCGTGTGCAGCAATCTTTCGCTTACTCCGCTTTTTGAGGCGGTTGCGAAGCAGACAGAGCTTTTCAGGGCGGATAAGTTCGACGAGGGGGCGGCGCTTATGCCTCAGGTGGACGAAGCCTACCGTAAAATGTCGGATTTGATCGCTTCGATTCAGTGACGCTCCGAAGGACGTATTACGCGCCCCCGCCTTATTCGGCGGGGGTGTTCTGTTTGCCGCGGCGAAGGGCATATAAATTAACGGTATAAGGAAAAACGATGAACAAAGACGTGAGAGAGGACAAATTTATACAGATGACGACAAGGCCCGTTAAAAGGCTTGTTTGCAGTATGGCTGTGCCTTCAATATTGAGTATGCTTGTGACCGCCTTTTATAATTTGGCGGATACCTTTTTTGTGGGAAAAATCAGCACGCAGGCGACGGGCGCGGTGGGCGTGGTTTTTTCGTATATGACGCTGATACAGGCGATTGCGTTCTTTTTCGGGCACGGCAGCGGCAATTATATATCGAGAGAGCTCGGAAAGCGCAATTCGGACGGCGCGCAGAAAATGGCGTCGCTCGGATTTTTTACCGCCCTCGCGACGGGGGTGCTGCTCGGAGCGGCGGGCTTTGCTTTTATGCGCCCCATACTCGGGCTGTTGGGAGCGACCGACACGATAATGCCAGAGGCGGTAAGCTACTTTAAATATATTTTGTGCGCAACGCCGTTTATAATGGGCTCGTTTGTGCTTAACAACGTGATGAGAATGCAGGGAAACGCAAGACTCGCGGTTATCGGGATAAGCTCGGGCGCGCTCCTTAATGTTGCGCTCGATCCGCTTTTTATATTCGTGATGAAAATGGACACGGCAGGCGCGGGGCTTGCAACGGCAATATCGCAGACCGTCGGCTTTGTGCTGCTTTTCTTCTTAAGCGGCAGAAAGGACGGCATTAAAATCAGGCTTAAGGAGTATAGGCTGAAATGGTCGGGACTGCTTGAAATAGGAGCGGGAGGACTGCCCTCCTTGGGGCGGCAGGGTATGGCGAGCATTGCCGTCATATGCCTGAACAACGCGGCTAAGACATACGGCGATTCCGCCATAGCCGCGATGTCGGTGGTAAGCCGCGTCACGATGATTGCGGGCTCGGCTCTGATAGGCTTCGGTCAGGGCTTCCAGCCCGTGTGCGGCTTCAATTACGGGGCGGGGCTTTATGACCGCGTAAAGAAAGCCTTTTGGTTCTGCGTGCGGGTCGCCACCGCCGCAATGAGCGTAATAGGCGCTGCCCTGTATGTCTACGCGGAGCCGTTGATCGGGCTGTTCCGCAAGGACGACGCGCTGCTCACGAAAATCGCGGCGGAGGCGCTCAGGTACCAGTGCATGACGATGCCGTTCATAGGCTTCGTGGTCATGAGCAATATGTTTTTGCAGAACACGAGAAAGACGGTGAGGGCGACTGTTATCGCAATGGCAAGGCAGGGCGTTATGTTTATTCCCGCGCTGTTTATACTGGAGCATCTGCTGGGGCTTGGGGGAATACAGCTTACGCAGTCGGCGGCGGATATTCTCTCCTTTATACTGGCGATTCCTCTGTCGCTTTCCGCAATAGGAGATATGAACAGGAGCGCGGGGAGCAGGTCTTGACAGTATTTGCCAAACGCCCGAAAATAATTGTTTTTTCGACAGTAGTCTGATATTATCGTAATATAAGGACAGTGCGGACGGATAAACGCAGGAGGCGCGAAAGGCGCGGCGGGAGGGAACAAATGAAAATACATAGAAACGCCGTTCGGCGGCTTGCGGCGGCAGTCACGGCGGGGCTTGCCGGAATGCTTTGCGCGGGCTGCGGCGAATATACGATAAATTTAATTTCCGACGAGGTGGTTATAAATGTCGGCGGAGAGGTGAGCAAGGATATTGGGGACTATGTAAGGGCGTCAAAGCAGCTTATTTCCGAGATGACGCTCGACGTGTCCTCCGTAAATCCGTATATAATCGGGAGCTATACGGCGTCGGTTACGCACGGGGACAATGTAAGGAAATTCACGATCAGGGTGGCGGACATCGAAGCGCCGAGCATAGAGCTTAAGAGCGACAAAATCTATTTTGAGCTTCAGGGCGTTTTGAGGCTGGAGGACGTCGTGGAAAGCGTGACCGACATATCGGAGTGCGAATACGGCTTTTCCGACGATATGACCAAGGCGGACCGCGATAAAGCCATGAGGCAGAGCATAAGCTACGACAAGGAGGGCGAGTACACCGCCGAGATTATAGCGAGGGACGAGTACGGCAATATTTCCGTAAAAGAGATCGGCGTTTTCGTCGTGAACGAGGGAAAGGCTCCCGAGGACGTGAACGTCGTGACGGATTATTCGAGATATATGAACACGGAGGGCGGAGCCGAAATAACGGATTTGGCTGACTACGGGACGGCGGGCGTGTATTACGGCGTGGGGAATACCGTTGAGCCGGGAACGGGACGGCCCGTTATAGATTATTACACGAACGCCTACGGCAAATTCAGGGTTGATTTCATACAGCCCGACAGCAGGTACATATGGCTGACCTTTAACGAGATACAGGAAAACGGCAACACGACGTCGATTCTTAACACGCTCGCGAAAAAGGACGTTAAGGCAGTGTTTTTCGTAACGCTTAACTATGTGAAAAACAATCCCGAGCTTGTGCAGAGAATGCTTGACGAGGGACATGTAATCGGCAGCTATACTGCCAACTGCTCCAATATTCCCGATTTAACCTCAAAGGAATTGACAAGCGAGCTTGATACGTTGTACAATTACGTCTACACGGCATACGGCTATGAAATGTATCTTTTCAGAGCGCCGTCGGGATATTTCAGCGAGCAGTCGCTGGCGGTGGCGCAAAGCCTAGGGTACCGCACGGTATTTTGGAGCTTCGCGTATGCGGATTGGGATATAAGCAATCAGCCCGATGTGGGCGAAGCCCTGAGCAACGCGGTTGAAAGGGCGCACGGAGGCGCTGTTTACCAGCTCAGCGGAGCGTCGTCCGCGAACCGAGAGATGCTTTCGGACATGATTGACGGAATCAGGGCGAGGGGCTATGAGTTTGCGGAGTATCAGAAATTTTAAACAGATTAGGAGAAAAGGAATATGGAAAAGAAGCTGAAGGTCGGTATTCTCGGAGGAACGGGAATGGTGGGACAGCGGTTTATTTCGCTGCTTGAAAATCATCCTTGGTTTGAGGTGAGCGCAATCGCGGCAAGCCCGCGCTCCGCAGGCAAAACCTACGAGGAGGCAGTGGGCGGAAGGTGGAAGATGACCTCTCCCATGCCCGACGCCGTTAAAAATATGATTGTTTACAATGTGCTTGACGTGGAAAAGGTCGCCTCCTCGGTCGATTTTGTATTCAGCGCCGTGGATATGTCCAAGGACGAAATCAAAAAGATAGAAGAGGATTACGCCAAAACCGAGACTCCCGTGGTGTCCAACAACAGCGCTCACCGCTGGACGGAGGACGTGCCCATGGTTGTGCCCGAGATTAATCCCGAGCATTACGGGCTTATAGAATATCAGAAAAAAAGGCTTGGAACGAAGAGAGGCTTTATAGCCGTTAAGCCCAACTGCTCGATTCAGAGCTACACTCCCGCGGTTTTCGCGCTCAGGGAATTTGAGCCTACGCTTGTGGTTGCCACGACGTATCAGGCAATTTCGGGCGCGGGCAAAACCTTTAAGGACTGGCCCGAGATGGAGGGTAATGTGATTCCCTATATCGCGGGCGAGGAGGAAAAGAGCGAGCAGGAGCCGTTAAGACTTATGGGAACGCTTGTCGATGGGCATATCGAGAAAGCGAAGCTTCCCGTGATCACGACGCAGTGCATACGCGTACCTGTTCTTAACGGGCATACGGCGGCGGTATTTATAAATTTCAACAAAAAGCCGTCCAGGGAGGAAATCATAGACAGGCTTGTAAGCTTCAAGGGACTGCCGCAGGAGCTTGAGCTTCCCAGCGCGCCCAAGCGGTTCATACAGTATCTTGAGGAGGACAACCGTCCGCAGGTGGCGCTTGACGTTGATTATGAGAACGGCTTCGGAGTATCGTTCGGACGGCTGCGCGAGGACAGCGTGTTCGACTGGAAATTTGTAGGTCTTTCGCACAACACGGTAAGGGGAGCCGCGGGCGGAGCGGTTCTGAGCGCCGAGCTTCTGACGGCGCAGAAATATATCACAGCCAAATAAGGAATTTAAAGGGAGGGCTTGCCCTCCCTTTTTTGTTGCGCCGCAAAGCAATGCGTCGGGCGCGTGCCGGGCAGTTTTGTCTACGTTTTTCGTGAAGTGTAGCTTTTTAGGCGTAGAATGCAGTTCCAAGGGGTGAAAAATAAGATATAATTATAAAGTACTTTTGATTACGCAACGGAGGATAAAATTATGAGCCAAAAGCAAATAATAAGAAAATTACTTTCGGCATTTACGGCGTTTGTAATGCTTGCCATGCCTGCCGCGGCGGCGGTCCCGGCGGACAGGACTTACGCCGGGAACGAAAGCGCGGCGGAGGCGTCTTACAGCACGGACGGCGGAAAAACATGGACGGACGTGGAGAAATTAGCAGATATTAATGCGGTTACGGACTATATGACTAAAGACAATACGATTCTGCGTCTCAATAAGGATATTGAGCTGGGAAGCGGTTCGATTGTTCCCGTTATTAACGGGAATCATACGACCATAGACGGACAGGGACACACAATCAGCCGCGGGAGCTGCAATGCGCAGATGTTTACCCTGAGCGGCGAGGGCGCCGTGACCTTTAAGAATATAGTAATCGACGGCGGCGCGCTTTGGGACGACGCCTCCGATGTGCAGAACCGTACAAACGATGACGGCTATAAGAGCAGCGGAACCACCAATATTATTTATATCGCGAATGATGAAGCGTCGGCGATTCTGGAGAGCGGAACAATTTTGCAGAACAACGATCTGGAACAGGCGTCCTTCAACGGCGCGGGCGTGTCGATTGCCGCCGGCAGTCTTGTTATGAAGGACGGAGCGGTTATCCGTAATTGCAGCGCGACGGGCACGAGCAGCGCCGGAGGCGGCGCGGGGGGGGGTGCAGGTCGGCAGCGGCTGTGCTTTTGAAATGGAGGGCGGCGAGATTTACGGCTGCTATGCCTCCGTGAGCGGAGGAGCCGTTATAAACGAGGGAATGTTTAATTTTACGGGCGGCAAAATATATTCAAACGCGTCGGGCAATAACGGCGGCGCGCTTGTCTCGAAGGGAACGACGCTTATAAGCGGCGGAAAAATATACGGCAGCGCCTCTCCCAACGGCGGCGGAATCATAACGTGGAGCGGGGAGCTGACGCTGGAATCGGGAGAAATATACGGCAATACCGCTTCAAGGAACGGCGGCGGTATTTATCATAACGGCGGAATCGTTAAGCTGTGCGGAGATACGAGGATTGCGGACAACGAGGGCGGAAATCTCTATCTGCCGACAGGCAGGACCGTGAAGGCGGCGGATTTATCGCAAAAAGCAAGCGTGGGAGTGACGACGGCGGCTGCGCCCGCAGACGGAGCGTCCGTCAAGGTTACTGACGGCGGCGGTTCCGATTACCGTGAATATTTTCACAGCGACGGCGATCTGTACGAGGTGATTAACGGAGAGGGCAACGCGGTCTGCCTCAGGCTGTTTCCCTTTGAAACGGAGGTAAATTCGGACGGCTCGGACACGCTTATTATACGCGGCTATACGGGCGGGGACGAAAAGGTTGTGATTCCCGAGCGCATAGGCGGCAAAACCGTAACGGAGGTGTATGACCTCGGCGGCAGATCGGACGTTGCCTCGGTCACGATTCCAAAGACCGTTTCACAGATATGCGGCGGGGCGTTTTATTCGCTGCCCAATTTGAAGGAGGTGCGTTTCGACGGATTAAACGACGACGCCGTAACCGTAGGTGCCAAAGCCTTTCCCGACAGCCTTGAAAAAATATATTTCCCGTCGGGACTGACCGATTCGGACATAAAGGCAAAAATGGGACTTGACATATTCCCCGAGGGCGCGGCGCTTTATTCGGGAGACGTAGTGCTGCCGCATGATTTTTCCGATTATGATTCGGACGAGAGCAGACATTGGCAGGTTTGCGCGGCGTGCGGCGAAATAAAGCCCGACAGCGCGAAGGAGCATTCGGGCGCGGGAGAATACGAAAAGGTAAGCGATACGCATCACCGTCGGCTGTGCGAATGCGGTCTGCAAATAGACACGCTTCATGAATGGAATGAGGAGGTGATTACGGTTCCCGCCACGGAAGCCGAGGACGGAGAGGCAAAATATACCTGTACCCTTTGCGGCGCCGAGACGCTGAAAGCGGTTCCCGCCTTGGGACACACCCACAAATGGGGCGAATGGAGCATAACCTCTGCGCCGAGCGAGACTTTGGGAGGTACGGCGGAGCGGATATGCGAGGGCAATTCAGAGCATAAGGAGGAGCTTTCGCTTCCGAATCTTAAGGACGGCGCGGTATGGACGGCGGGAGCGAGAGTTGAGCCGACGAAAGATCGCGACGGCTCGCAGGAGTACACGAGCGTCTACGGAAAGGTTACGGTTATTCTTCCCAAAACGGGAGGCGGAGCCGATACGCCTGAGGAGCCGACCTCACCTGAGGAGCCGACAGATCCCGAAGAACCGACCTCGCCCGAGGAGCCGACAACGCCCGTCGATCCCGACGACGGAAGCCTTGCGGAGGATACGCAGATAGGAGCCGACGCGCCGAGGGCGGAGTTTTCGATGACGCTCGAGAAGCTTGCCGGTGCGGTTCTGACGGAGCAAGAGCTCGCAAAAATAAAGGACGGCGTTGACATAAAGATTATCCTGACGGTTGAGGACGCGCGGAATACGGCTTCCGCCGAGGATAAAACGGCTGTGGAGGACGCGTTGAGGGGGCTGGACGGCTATAAGCTCGGACAGTACCTCGACATAGGTCTTATCAAGGAGATCGGGGAGGCGCGCGAAAGGGTCGTCAAAACCTCGAAGCCCATAGCCGTAACGCTTGAGCTGCCAGAGGAGCTTTTGGGCAAAAACAGAAGCTGCGCGATAATACGCATTCATGACGGCAGGGCTGATATATTGGAGGATCGGGACGATAATCCGAATACGGTTACCGTTGAAACCGACCTGTTTTCGACCTACGCAATCGTATTTTACGAGGAGAGGACGCCTGTCGCGACGGGCGTAAAATCCGCCGCCGCGCTTTGTGTCGCGCTCGGAGTATGCGCTCTGCTTATGCTTGCGCTTCTCTGTTTTACGACGGGCAGGAACGGAATGTCCGAGGAAAAGAAGGAGCGTATTTTCTCAGGGCTTGTCGCTTGGGGAAAGAAGGGCGGAAGGCTTCGCACGCGCATTGCGCTGGCGCTGATTTTCCTTCTGCTGAGCTTTTATTACTGCATAGGCAAAAGGACCTTGCCCGAAAAACAGCTTGACAGCAGCTTTAAATAGTGTTATGTTGGTAACAAGTTTTGATAAAGGCTGTGAAGGCACACAGTAGTCAGCGAAAAGCACCGACAGAGAGAAGAGGTCGTCGGCTGTAAGCCTCTTCGGGTTAAGTCCGCTGACGAATTTCATGCCGGAGCCGCGGTCCTTAAAGCGCAGGCGAGTAGGGACCGACGTCAATGCACGTTACGCATAGAGTGCCGATTTACTGCAATCGGAATCAGGGTGGTACCGCGATTAACCTCGTCCCTTTGGGGACGGGGTTTTTTAATGCGTCGGGGAAACGGCGCGGCAATCAAGGAAAGGACAGGGACATATGAAGGAGAAATTACAGGCAATAAGGGAGAAAGCCCTTGCCCGCATCGCAGAATCCGACAGCTTGGAAAAGCTGAACGAGATCCGCGTGGCGTATCTTGGCAAGAAGGGCGAGCTTACCGAGGTTTTGAAGGGAATGAAGGACGTAAAGCCCGAGGACAGACCCAAAATCGGAGCCATGGTCAACGACGCGCGCGAGGCGATAGAACAGAAAATCGACGAGATTAAGAATAAGCTTTCCGCGGCGGCAAGGGAGGCAAGGCTCAAAAAAGAGGTTATAGACGTTAGCCTCCCCGCCAAAAGGAATGCCGTGGGACATTCGCACCCCAATACGGTCGCGCTCGAAGAGGTTGAGCGGATTTTCATAGGAATGGGCTACGAGGTGGTAGAGGGACCCGAGGTCGAGTACGATTACTACAATTTCGAGGCGCTTAATATTCCCGCAAATCACCCCGCGAAGGACGAGCAGGACACCTTTTACGTCACCGACAAAATCGTGCTGAGAACCCAAACCTCGTCAACGCAGGTGCATGAAATGGAAAAGGGAAAGCTCCCGATAAGAATGATTGCGCCCGGACGCGTTTTCCGTTCGGACGAGGTGGACGCGACGCATTCGCCCTCCTTTCATCAGGTGGAGGGGCTTGTCATAGACAAAAATATCACCTTTGCCGACCTTAAGGGTACGCTCGACGTATTTGCGAAGGAGCTTTTCGGTTCAAAGACAAGGGTTAAATTCAGACCCCATCATTTTCCGTTCACGGAGCCGAGCGCGGAGATGGATGTGTCCTGCTTTAAGTGCGGCGGAAAGGGCTGCCGCTTCTGCAAGGATTCGGGTTGGATTGAAATTCTCGGCTGCGGTATGGTCCACCCCCATGTGCTGGAGATGAGCGGGATCGACCCCGAGGAATACACGGGCTTTGCCTTTGGCATAGGACTTGAGCGTATCGCTATTCTGAAATACGAGATAGACGATATGAGGCTTCTTTACGAAAACGACATAAGGTTCCTGAACCAGTTTTAAACAGAAAGGATTGCATATATGAACACAGCGTTATCATGGATTAAAGCGTATGTGCCCGATTTGGACTGCACGGCACAGGAATATACGGATAAAATGACACTGACGGGCACCAAGGTCGAGGGCTTTGAGAGACTTGACGCGGATTTGGATAAAATAGTCGTCGGTCAGATTAAAAAAATCGAGCGCCACCCCGACGCGGACAAGCTTGTGATCTGTCAGGTCGATATTGGAACGGAAACAATTCAGATTGTTACGGGCGCGCCCAATGTGTACGAGGGAATGAAAGCTCCCGTGTGTCTTGACGGCGGAAGAGTCGCGGGCGGTCATGACGGGAGCAGGACGCCAGGCGGGATCAAAATCAAAAAGGGCAAGCTCAGAGGCGTCGAGTCCTGCGGAATGATGTGCTCGATAGAGGAGCTTGGCTCCTCAAAGGATTATTACCCGAACGCTCCCGAGGACGGGATTTACGACATGGGAGAGCAGGCGGCTGTGGGCGCGGACGCCATTGAGGCGCTCGGACTGCGCGACGTGGTTTTTGAATATGAAATAACCTCCAACAGAGTTGACTGTTACAGCGTGCTGGGCATAGCCAGAGAGGCGGCGGCAGCCTTCGGCAAGTCCTTTGTGCCTCCGATTGTGGAGGCGGCGGGCAGCGGCGAGGACGTAAATTCCATGATCGAGATCGAGGTCAGGGACGAAAAGCTCTGCCCCCGCTACTGCGCGCGGATTGTCAAAAACATAAAGCTCGCGCCCTCGCCCGAGTGGATGCAAAGAAGGCTTGCCGCGAGCGGCATAAGGCCGATAAACAATATTGTGGATATAACCAATTACGTTATGGAGGAGTACGGTCAGCCCATGCACGCCTACGATTACGATACGCTTGCGGGACACCGCATTGTGGTGCGCAGGGCGGACGACGGAGAGGTGTTTCGGACGCTCGACGGACAGGACAGAAGGCTGGATTCCTCGGCGCTTATGATCTGCGACGGCGAGAAGGCTGTCGGACTCGCGGGAATTATGGGCGGTGAAAATTCCAAGATTACCGACGGCGTAAAGACCCTGCTGTTTGAGGCTGCCTGCTTTGACGGAACAAACATAAGGCTGTCCTCCAAAAAGGTGGGCTTGAGGACGGACGCCTCGGGCAAGTTCGAGAAAGGGCTTGATCCGTACAACGCCGAGGCGGCGATCAACAGGGCGTGCCGGCTTATTGAGGAGCTTGGAGCGGGAGAGGTTGTCGGAGGAATTGCCGACGTGTTCCCCAAAAAGCCCGAGGGCAGAAAACTTCCCTTTGAGCCCGATAAATACAACAGGCTTCTCGGGACCGACGTATCCGAAAAGGAAATGCTGTCGTATTTTGAAAAGCTGGAGCTTAAGTACAGTGAGGCGGACAATATGATTGAGATACCCTCGTTCAGGCAGGATCTGTTAAGAAGCTGCGATTTGGCTGAGGAGGTCGCGCGCTTCTACGGCTATGACAGGATCCCCGTTACACTGCCGAGGGGCGAATCGACCTTCGGACGGCTTTCGTTCAAGCTTACGGTTGAGGCGCTCGCGAGGGAGGTAGCGCAGTTTTGCGGCTTCTCGCAGTCGATGAATTACTCCTTTGAAAGCCCCAAGGCGCTTGACAAGCTTCTGATTCCCGAGGATTCTCCGCTTCGCGGCGCGGTGACGATACAAAATCCCCTGGGACAGGATTTCAGCATAATGAGGACGCAGGCGCTCAACGGAATGCTTTCCTCGCTCGCCACGAATTTTAACCGCAAAAACAAAAACGTGCGCCTTTACGAAATCGGCAATATCTATATTCCGAAGAGCCTTCCCCTGACGGAGCTGCCCGACGAGATAAGCCGCTTCACCCTTGGAATGTACGGAGAGGGAGATTTCTTTTCACTCAAGGGAGTTGTGGAGGAGTTCCTCGAGAAGGCGGGGCTGACGGGAAAAATCGTTTACAGTCCCGAGGATAAGAAGCCTTATTTTCATCCGGGGAGACAGGCGGATATAATCTACGACGGAGAAACGCTCGGATTCTTGGGAGAAATCCACCCCGAGGTCGCCGACAGCTACGGAATCGGCGAGAGAGTGTACTATGCCGACATAAATATGCGCGCCGTGGAGGCGAGGGCGGACTTCGGCAAAAAGTACAGGGAAATAGCCAAATTTCCCGCTTCGACAAGGGATATAAGCCTTGTCGCGGACAAATCCTTAATGATCGGCACGATGGAGGCGGCGATAGAAAAGCGCGGCGGAAAGCTTCTTGAAAGCTGTAAGCTGTTTGATATATACGAGGGAGAGCAGGTCGGAGAGGACAAAAAGTCGGTTGCGTTCAGCCTTGTTTTCCGAGCAAACGACAGAACTCTTTCCGACGCGGAAATAAACGGCGTTATGGATAAAATCCTCGCGGAGCTTGCGGGATTGGGAGCCGTTCTCAGACAGTAGGTTAAAAATATGTGGGTTAAAATAATTGTCTGCTTTATATCGGGAATGGGAGCGGGCTTGGGTACGGGTTTTGCGGGAATGAGCGCGGCGGCGGTCATCACGCCCATGCTTGTTACCTTTCTCGGACTTCCCGCCTACGAGGCGGTCGGAATCGCGCTTGCCAGCGACGTGCTTGCGAGCGCGGTAAGCGCCTGCACCTATGGGCGCAGCCGCAACCTCGACGTTAAAAACGGGCTTATAATGATGGCGGCGGTGCTCGCGTTTACGATGCTTGGGAGCTTTGCGTCGAGCAAGGTGCCCAATACTGCCATGGGTAATTTTTCCGTGGTGATGACGCTTTTTCTCGGAATAAAATTTATCGTAAAGCCCGTTATGACGACCAAGGAAAAAATGCTGTCGGCGGACGCGAAAAAGCGCGCCGTACAGTCGCTTTTGTGCGGCAGTCTGATAGGCTTTATCTGCGGCTTTGTCGGAGCGGGCGGCGGAATGATGATGCTTTTGATACTGACCTCGGTGCTGGGCTATGAGCTTAAAACCGCCGTCGGCACAAGCGTTTTTATTATGACCTTTACCGCGCTCGTAGGCTCCGTCAGCCATTTTGCGATAGGCGGCGCTCCCGATTGGCGCATACTTCTGATGTGTGCTGCGTCCACCTTTTTGTGGGCTAGGGCTGCGGCGGTTATAGCCAACAGGGCGAAGCCCGTGTTTTTGAACAGGGCGACGGGCGTTATTCTCATAGTATTGAGCGCGGCGGTGCTTATCGTGAATATATTTGTTTGAATTTTTTTAAATAGGTGTTAAAATGGAATTAAAGGAATTTGATTATTATCTTCCGAAGGAGCTTATCGCTCAGGATCCGCTTGAGGAACGCTCCGCGTCGAGGCTCCTTGTTTTGGACCGCACCACGGGAGAAATCGAGCATAGGAGATTCACGGATATAGCGGATTATCTGAACGAGGGCGACTGTCTGGTCATAAACGATACAAGGGTTATTCCCGCGAGGCTTTACGGCACGAAGGAAAATACGGGCGCTCTGATAGAGATTCTTTTGCTGAAACGGAGAAGCGGCGATACATGGGAATGCCTTGTGCGTCCCGGGAAAAAGGCGCGCGCGGGTACGGTGATTTCTTTCGGCGGAGGACTTCTTAGGGGAGAGATAACGGAGATTGTCGAGGACGGCAACAGGCTCATACATTTCGAGTACGAGGGCATTTTCGAGGAGCTTCTCGATAAGCTGGGACAGATGCCCCTGCCGCCCTACATCACGCATGAGCTTAAGGATAAGAGCCGCTATCAGACCGTTTACGCGAAGCATGACGGCTCGGCAGCCGCGCCCACCGCGGGGCTTCATTTTACGGAGGAGCTGCTGCAAAGGATTGAGGCGAAGGGAGTACGGCTCGCGAGGGTGACGCTTCATGTGGGGCTGGGGACGTTCAGACCCGTCAAGGTCGAAAATATACGGGAGCACCGTATGCATTCGGAGTTTTTTTGCATAGAAAAGGAACAGGCGGATATTATTAATTCGGCTAAGGCTTCGGGAGGGCGCGTCGTCTGCGTCGGGACCACGAGCTGCCGGAGCGTTGAGTCCGCCGCCGCAGAGGACGGGTATGTTCCCGCCGCAAGCGGGGAAACCGATATTTTTATTTATCCGGGCTATTGTTTTAAAGCGCTTGACTGTCTTATAACGAACTTTCACCTGCCGGAGTCAACCCTGCTTATGCTTGTTTCGGCTCTTGCGGGTAAGGATAAAATAATGCGCGCGTACGAGGAGGCGGTAAGGGAGCGGTACAGGTTCTTCAGCTTCGGGGACGCGATGCTTATAAAATAATCAGGAGGTTGCCAAATGGAACAAAACGAAAAAAGATGGAGCAAAAGAATGGAGATTAACGCCACCATCAAGCTTAAAACCATCAGGAACGAAAAAATGCTTTTTGAGCCGAAGCAGGAGGAATTCGAGGTGGACGTAATCAATATCTCCAAGGGCGGAATGGCTTTCCGCACAAAGGAGCTGCTACCGCTCAACTCGTACTACGACGCCAAGGTCGTGCTGTGGACGAAGGACAGCTTTAACGCGGTGCTTGAGATCATAAGAATGGAAAACGAGGATTTGGAGGGCGATATTACCTACGGCTGCAAGTTTATCGGACTGAATCCCGCGGAGCAGTTTAAAATAGACGTGTACGAAATAGTAAACGAGTCATAAAATATTTTTCATAAGGAGATGCGAGATGTCTGTTGAGACGGCAAATTTCGGCAAAACGAAGGACGGCAGGGAGATAAAGCTTTATACGGTCGCCAACTCTGGCAATACTGTGCTTAAGCTCACCGATATGGGGGCGGTTTGGGTTTCCATGCTTGTGAGGGATAAAAACGGCGTGACGGAGGACGTGGTTCTCGGGCTTGAATCGGGGGAGGAATACGAGCAAAGAAGCTACGACGCTTTCGGCGCGACTGTCGGACGCAATGCGAACCGTATTTACAGGCATAAATTTGCCCTTAACGGCAGTGAATACGATCTCGCGGACAATGATTCGGGAAATAATCTGCACAGCGGACCGAATACCTATTACACGAGGCTTTGGGAGAGCAGAGCCGTCAGGACGGACGAGGGCGAGGGCGCAGAGTTTTCGCTTTTCAGCCCCGACGGCGACCAGGGAATGCCGGGGAACCTTAAGCTTTCCGTAACCTATATCCTTACGGAGGACGACTCCGTCATTATCGAGTACAGGGCTTTGAGCGACGCCGACACGGTTTTTAATATGACGAACCATTCGTATTTTAACCTCGGCGGACATAAGAGCGGGAGCATCGACGGGCATACGGTGCAGATATACGCGGACAAATTTACCTTCGGAACGAACGGCAGGATCGCGGACGACGAGCTGTACGCCGTGAAGGGAACTCCGCTTGATTTCGGAGCGCCCAAGAGAATCGGGGACGGTCTGCGTTCCGAGCAGGAGGTCATAAGGACAAAGGGCGGCTACGACCAT
This sequence comes from Butyrivibrio sp., assembly GCA_023665525.1. GTDB lineage: Bacteria > Bacillota > Clostridia > Lachnospirales > Lachnospiraceae > Eshraghiella. The sequence goes on from JAMPDT010000003.1 coordinate 31,450, forward strand.
AATTTCTGCCTTGAAAACAACGGAAGGCTTATGCCCGCCGCAAGGGTTGCGGAGCCAAAAAGCGGCAGAGTAATGGAAATCAGCACGGATATGCCGGGCTTGCAGATGTACACGGGGAATTATATAAGCCCGAAAAACAAGGGCAAGGACGGCGCGGTTTACGCTCCCTACGGCGGAGTGGCTTTTGAAACGCAGTGTTACCCCGACGCAGTCAATCACCCCTCCTTTCCCTCGCCGATAATCAGGGCGGGCGAGGAGAAGGTAAGCCGTACCGTATATCATTTTGACACAGCTAAGGAGAGCCGCGCATAGATGAAGGACAATCATTTTTTTGCCATGATGTCCCGTATGAAGTATATCAACAGATGGGGGCTTATGCGCAATACTTTTAAGGAAAACATAAGCGAGCACAGCCTTGAGGTGGCGATGATCGCCCATGCCTTGGGCGTGATAAGCAACAGCATATTCGGGGGCGGCGTAAACGCGGAAAGGCTCGCGCTTATGGGAATGTACCATGACGCCACCGAAATAATAACGGGGGATATGCCGACGCCGATAAAATATTACAACCCTGCGATCCGCGACGCCTACAAGGAGGTCGAGGGGATTGCCGCAAAGGAGCTGCTGACGGGGCTTCCCCGCGAGATCAGGGACGCGTATTCGGGCATTCTTGACGAAACGGAGGAGGAAAAGGAGCTTTGGCGCTTTGTAAAGGCTGCGGACAAAATTTCCGCTTATATAAAATGCGTCGAGGAAAAACGTATGGGAAACAGTGATTTTGAGAAGGCGGGGGAATCGGTAAAGCGGATAATCGAAGATATGGGAATGCGCGAGGCGGACTATTTTATGAAAAATTTTATGCCCGCATACGAGCTTACGCTTGACGAATCCAAATAAGGCTACGGGGGATATATGTTTATGGTCGGAAGAGAGGAACAGCTTAAGGTCCTGAACGGTTATTACGTTTCGGACAAAAATAATCTGACGGTTCTGTACGGAAGGCGCGGAATCGGCAAAACCGCGCTTATAAGAACGTTTGCGGGCGATAAGCGCCATATATGCTTCAACGCCGCGCCCGCCGCGGACTTTGATTTGCTGGAGGGCTTCAGGAAATGCGTCCGAGAGCAGATTGAGGGCTTTGAGGCGTCGGGGGACTACGCGGATATTTTTCGAGGCGTTATTTTGAGGCAGGAGGAGCCTGTCCTTTTTGTTTTTGAGGAATTTCAGAATATAGTCAGGGCGGACGCTTCGTTTATGGGCGCGCTCGCGGCGATGATGCGCGGAAATCTCGGAGAGCGCAAGGTCATGGTGATCCTTGCAAGCTCCTCGGTGCTGTGGGTGGAAAACTCCATGGTCAAGGCGATCGGAGACGCGGCGTATTCGATTAACGCCTTTCTTAAGCTTAAGGAGTTAAGCTACGCCGATACGGTGGCAATGTTTCCCGAAATGCGCGCGCGCGATCTGCTTTATATGTACGCGGTAACGGGCGGCGTGCCGAGGTACCTTGCGGCATGGGACGGCGGCGGAGACGTGAGGAGCAATATATGCAGGCTGTTTTTGGAGGACGGGGCGCGCTTCCGGGAAGAGGCGGAGCTTTTCGTCAAGGAGGAATTCCGCGAAACGGGCGTGTACCGCACCATACTGGGCTGTCTTGCCGCGGGCATGAACAAGCTTAACGATATACACGCCTACACAGGCTACGGAAGGGACAAAATAAGCGTATATCTGAATAATCTTATCGGACGCGAGCTTGCGGAGAAGATTTTTTCATACGAATCGGGCGCAAGCCGCAACGTGCGCAAGGGGCTTTATCGGATAAAGGATGATTTGACGGGCTTTTGGTTCAGGTTCGTATATCCTTATTACGGGCTTTTGGAGCGCGCGGGAGCGGAGAGCTTTTATGACAGGTATATAGGAGAGCGGCTTGACGGCTTTGCGCTCGAGGCGTTTATCGGGATCGCCGCAGAGCTTATGCAGCTTATGAACGACGCGGGACGGCTTGCCGTGCGCGGCGAATATATGGGCAGATGGTACGGCAAGGCGGGCGATATTCATATAATATACGGCGACGGAACGGCTTTCGCGGTCGGACAGGCGTATACGGGAGGCGAACCGATAGGAAGAACGGAGCTTGAAGAACTTCGCGAAAGCGTAAAGCTCGCGGGCATAAACGCGGAGCAGTATTTTCTTTTTTCCGCGGGGGGCTTTGACGGAGAGCTTGAAAAGCTCGGGGGAAAGAGCCTTATGCTGATCGGGATCGACGATTTATAGAAAGAGAGCTTTATATGGCAAAAAGTTTGTTTATAGCCGAAAAGCCGAGCGTTGCGCAGGAATTTATGAAATCGCTCGGAAAGCAGGCGGCAAGGCGCGACGGGTACGCGGAGTCCGAGGACGCGGTTTTCACATGGTGCGTGGGGCACCTTGTGACGATGAGCTATCCCGCGGCATACGATACGGCGCTTAAAAGGTGGAGCATGGAAACGCTCCCCTTCATACCGACCGAGTGGAGGTACGAGGTTATCCCCGCGGTAAAAAAACAGTTTGACGTCGTGTCGGGACTTCTTAAAAGGGAGGACATCGACACGATTTATGTTTGTACGGACTCGGGGCGCGAGGGAGAGTACATATACCGTCTTGTCGAGCAGATGTCGGGCGTTTCGGGCAAAAAAAGAAGGCGCGTATGGATAGATTCCCAGACGGAGGAGGAAATAAAGCGCGGCGTCGAACAGGCGAAGGATCTGTCGGAGTACGACAGCCTTTCCGACGCGGCGTATCTGCGCGCCAAGGAGGACTATCTTATGGGAATTAATTTTTCCAGGGTCCTCACGCTCAAATACGGAAACGCGATTTCGTCCTTCTTAAGGAGCAGCGGGCGCACCGTTATCGCGGTGGGGCGCGTTATGACCTGCGTGCTGGGAATGGTGGTGAAGCGGGAGCGCGAGATACGCGATTTTGTGAAAACCCCCTTTTACCGTGTGCTTGCCTCGGTGAGCCTTGACGGGGACAGGAGCTTTGAGGCGGAGTGGAGAGCCGCCGAGGGCTCGGCGTATTTTGGATCCCCTTTTTTGTATAAGGAAAACGGCTTCAAGGAGGAGGCGCGCGCGAGGGAGCTTATCGGCAGAATGAGCGCGAACCCTCCGCTTGTCATGCAGGTGCAGTCGGCGGAGCGCAAAAACGAGAATAAGCAGCCGCCGCTTTTGTATAATCTTGCGGAGCTTCAGAACGACTGCTCCAAATTTTTTAAGCTGAGTCCCGACGAGACGCTTAAGCACACGCAGGAGCTTTACGAGAAAAAGCTTGTCACCTATCCGAGAACGGACGCGAGGGTGCTTTCGAGCGCCGTGGCTAAGGTTATTGAGCGCAATATCGCAGGGCTTAAAAATTTGGGAGAATATCGGGAGTTTGCCGCGAATATTCTTGAGAGAGGCGCGCACAGGGGAATTTCCAAAAGCAGATACGTAAACGATAAGCAGATAACGGACCATTACGCGATAATCCCCACGGGTCAGGGCTTTGGCGCGCTGGGCAGTCTTTCGCCCGTAACGAAAAGCGTTTATTACGCAATCGTGCGCAGGTTCCTGTGTATTTTTTATCCGGCGGCGGTCTACCGTAAGGCGGGGATCGTGCTTAAGCGCGAAACGGAGAGCTTTTTTGCCAATTTCAAGGTGCTTGCCGACGAGGGCTACCTTAGGGTGCTTGATTCGTGGAAAAAGAACCGTTCCGACGACGAGGACGGGGAAAACGGTACAAAATGCGACGCGGCGCTGCTTGAGCGTCTTAAAAGCATTAAAAAGGGCGATCTGCTTGAGGTAAAGGAGTTTGCAATAAAGGAGGGGGAAACCTCTCCGCCGAAGCGCTACAATTCGGGCTCGATGATTCTCGCGATGGAGAACGCGGGACAGCTTATAGAGGACGAGGAGCTTCGCGCGCAGATAAAGGGCAGCGGAATCGGCACGAGCGCGACGCGCGCCGAGATACTCAAAAAACTTGTTGACAAAAAATACATTATGCTCAACAATAAAACACAGATAATAACTCCGGCGCAGCTTGGCGAGATGGTGTACGACGTTGTGAACGGCTCCGTCACAAGGCTTTTGGATCCGCAGCTCACGGCAAGCTGGGAAAAGGGGCTTACGGGAGTGGCAAACGGAAACATTTCCACGGAGGAATATCTCGGAAAGCTGGAGGCTTTTATAGTCAGAAACACCAATCTTGTCAAGGGGCTTAACAATCAGTACGATTTGAGGGAGTTTTTTGACAGGTCGGCGGCATATTATAAATAATCGGAATCGGATATGGGAGGAATATTATGTGCGGAATAGTGGGGTATACAGGCCACAGGGATTGCAGCGACGTTCTCATCGACGGACTGCGCAAGCTCGAATACAGGGGATACGACTCCGCGGGAATCGCAGTTTTTGAAAACAACAAAATAGTCGTGGAAAAATGCCAAGGCAAGCTTGACAATCTTGTGAACAAGATGAAAACGGACGGAAAGCCGTCGGGGCACTGCGGAATCGGACATACGAGGTGGGCGACCCACGGGGAGCCGTCGGACATCAATTCCCACCCTCACGGAAATAAAAGGGTTTCCGTCGTCCACAACGGAATCATAGAAAATTATGCGGGCATAAAGTCGTTTTTGGAGGAGCAGGGTTACAGCTTCGTGAGCCAGACGGACACGGAAACAGTCGCAAAGCTTCTTGATTACTATTATAACGGAGATCCCGTCGATACCATAATAAAGGTGCTTTCGGAGATAGAGGGCTCGTATGCGCTGGGAATCGCGTTTCGGGATTTTCCCGACAGGATTTACGCGGCGCGCAAGGACAGCCCGCTTATTATCGGAGTGGGCGACGGCGAGAATTTCATAGCCTCCGACGTGCCCGCGATCCTTAATTATACAAGGGATTATTACCTTTTGGAGCAGGAGGAAATAGCCGTTTTATCCTCGGATAAAATAAGGATTTACGATATTCATAAGGAGCTTGTGCAAAAGGAGCTGCAAACGGCGGACTGGGACGTTGATTCCGCGCAGAAGGGCGGCTACGAGCATTTTATGCTTAAGGAGATACATGAGCAGCCGCAGGCGATACGGACCACGATTACGCCGAGAATAGCGGACGGTATGCCCGACTTTTCCGAGTGCGGACTTACCGACGAGGTGCTTGCGTCGTACCGCGGCATATATATTGTGGCGTGCGGAACCGCCATGCACGCGGGAATGGTCGGCAAATACGTTATAGAAAGACTGGCGAGGGTTCCCGTTACGGTGGATATGGCGTCGGAGTTCCGCTACCGCGAGCCGATTATCGGCGAGGGGGATTTGGTCATACTTATCTCGCAGTCGGGTGAAACCGCCGATACCAAGGAGGCGCTTAAAATATCAAAGCTAAAGGGTGCGAAAACCCTTGCGCTCGTGAACGTCAAGGGCTCCTCAATAGCGCGCGAGGCGGATATGGTTATGTATACGCACGCGGGACCCGAAATATCCGTCGCCTCCACCAAGGCGTTTACGGTCCAGCTTTCAATGATGTATCTTTTTGCCTTTAAGCTCGCCTTCGTCAAAGGAAAAATGAGCGGGGAGGAATGCGCCTCATATGTAAAAAAGCTTCAGGAAATCCCCGACATTATAGACTCGTATCTGAACGAGAAAAATCAGGTTCAGTACGCCGCCTCCAAAATAATGAACGCGGACAGTCTTCTCTATATCGGAAGGGGGCTTGACTATGCCCTTTGCATGGAGGGCTCGTTAAAGCTCAAGGAGATTTCCTATATACATTCGGAGGCGGACGCGGCGGGAGAGCTTAAGCACGGACCGATTGCGCTGATTTCCGACCAAACGCCCGTTGTAGCCGTGGCTACTCAGAGCGATCTGTACGAGAAAACCGTAAGCAATATTAAGGAGGTTAAGGCAAGGGGCGCTAAGGTCGTGCTTATGTGCGGCGCAAACGCCGAGGTCGGCGCGGACGTCGCCGATTATATAATCCGCATACCCGAAACCGACGTGCTGCTTATGCCGATTGTCGCGTCGGTGCCCTTGCAGCTTATGGCGTATTACACGGCGGTGCTGAGAGGAAACGACGTCGATCAGCCGCGCAATCTTGCGAAATCCGTTACGGTGGAATGACGGGAATTAAGGAGACAATATGAAAGAGCTGGAAATAAAGGAATTGTTTGATCTGAAAGAAACTATCGCGGCGGATTATCTGTCGGGCTTTCGCTACCCGTGGGAGGCTTTGGGCGGAATCGCGGATTTCATAAAAAGACTTGGGGCTGCGCTTCCCTCGGAGGAGTATGACTGCCCGTCGGAAAACGTATGGATAGCCAAAACCGCCGCCGTTGCACCGACCGCGTGTATAGACCCTCCCTGCATTATCTGCGGCGGCGCCGAGGTGAGGCACTGCGCTTTTATCAGGGGCAGCGTGATTGTGGGAGAAAACGCCGTTGTGGGAAATTCGACCGAGCTTAAGAACGTTATACTTTTTAACGGGGTCCAGGTGCCGCATTACAATTATGTCGGAGATTCCATTTTGGGCTTTAAATCGCATATGGGCGCGGGGTCGATTACCTCCAATGTGAAATCCGACAAAACCTTGGTGGAGATAAAGACCGAAAATGAGAAAATTAAAACAGGACTTAAGAAAATGGGAGCGATTCTCGGCGACTGTGTGGAGGTCGGCTGCGGCTCGGTGCTGAATCCGGGTACCGTGGTCGGAGCGCACACCAATATTTATCCCCTTTCAAGCGTCAGGGGCTATGTCGCGGCGGGGAGCATTTACAAGAAGCACGGAGATATTGTGCCCAAGAATTAAGCGGGTTTGGAATATATCGGACAGCCGGGAATATATATTACTAAAAGTCGGCTTTGGCGGAACGGATGGACAGGAGCCGATAAGGATTGATGAGGTGATATATTGGGAAAAAAGCTGTTGTCCGTGTTCAAGGTGCTGACGCTTGCGTATGCCGTTACGGGAATTTTGCTTTTGCTGGCAGCCTTTATTATGTATAAGGCAGGGCTGGGCGAGGGGCAGATGCGCATTTTCATTATGGTGATTTACGGCATAGCAACCATAGTGGCGGGCTTTTCGTTCGGTAAGGCAAAGGGCGGCAAAAGACTGCCGATGGGGGCTTTGATCGGTCTTTTGTATTTTGTTTTCCTTACGTTGGTGTCCTTTATTGTAAACAGAGGTTTTTACGAGGATACGCCCAAGGCGGTGCTTTCTCTTGTAATATGCGTCGTCGGGGGAATTTTGGGCGGAGTGATGAGCTGATTTTGCCGCCGAAAAGGATTGACCTTAAGGTCAATAAAAGCTATACTATAAGCATATAAATGCGGAGGTGTTTTATGAAGAACGTTGCGGATAAGGAAATAAGCGAGCTTACCAAGAATATTCAGACCGCGCAGATGCGGATAACCAATATAAGCGCGGCTATCGGAAGAGCGTATTATATGCAGAAAAAGGAGGCGCCGGAGCCTGAATTTGCGCAGATGTTCGCGGATATGGCTTCAACCGAGAAGCAGATCGAGCAGATGCAGACGAGAATTAAGTTCCTTAACGGAATCGTGGTATGCACGAACTGCAAGGCGGATAATTCGGTGAATTCCGCGTTCTGCGCCGCCTGCGGAAGCAGACTGCCCCATACCTTTACGGCGGACGGGGCGAACCGCTGTACGCGCTGCGGCAATATAATAAACCCGGGACAGCTTTTCTGCGGAAGCTGCGGACAGAAGGTTGAGAACGCGCAGAGCGCGCCCGCACCTCAGCCCGAGCCTGCGCCCGCTGCGGCTGCCGAGCCGACACCCGCGCCCGTTGTAGCTGCGGCACCGACACCCATGCCCGCTGCGGCTGCCGAACCCGCACCTGCGCCTGTGCCTGTCGCCGAACCTGTTCAGATACCGAATCCTGCCGAAAACGCCGCCGTGCAGACGGCGCAGGAGCAGACCTTTTTCGCCGAAGCAGCCGCGGCAGCCGAGAACACGGAGCAGACGGCGCAGGAAAATGCTTGCGAGCAGTTTACGGAGCCGCAGAATGAAGCGGCAGCCTGCTGTCCGAACTGTGGCACGCCGATTAAGGTTATGGACGCGCTTTTCTGCGCGGAATGCGGAACAAGGCTCAGGTAATCAATATACATAACCGACAGGGCAGCGGATAAGTCCGTTGCCCTTAAATTAAGTTAAAGCATTGCTTTGGAGGAAATGGACGATGTCGGGTTCAACTTTCGGAACCTTATTTAAAATAACGACTTGGGGGGAATCGCACGGCGCGGGCTTGGGCGCGGTTATCGACGGCTGTCCCGCGGGTCTGCCGCTTTGCGGGGAGGACATACAGCGCTTTTTGGACAGGCGTAAGCCGGGCCAGTCCGCCTATGTCACACAGCGTAAGGAAAGCGATACGGCGCGCATAATGTCGGGAGTTTTCGAGGGGAAAACCACGGGAACCCCCATAGCGATTGTGATTGAAAACGAAAATCAGCGCTCCGCCGATTATTCGGACATAGCCTTGGTGTACAGACCCGGACACGCGGATTATACCTACGACGCGAAATACGGCTTCAGGGATTACCGAGGCGGCGGGAGATCGTCGGGCAGGGAAACCGCGGCGAGAGTGGCAGGAGGCGCAGTGGCGGCAAAGCTGCTTGAGCGGCTTGGGATTAAGGTGTGCGCCTATTCGCAGTGCATAGGCGGAAACGGCATAGATTACGGCAGATTTGACCTTAAGGAGCGCGAGCAGAACCCCTTTGCCATGCCCGATCGTGAAGCCGCAAAGGCGGTGGAGGCGGACGCGAAGGCGGCTGTCGGCAGTCTTGACTCCCTCGGAGGTATAATCGAGTGCGTAATATCGGGTATGCCCGCGGGAATAGGGGAGCCTGTTTTTGACAAGCTGGACGCGAATCTTGCGAAGGCGGTACTTTCGATAGGCGCCGTCAAGGGCTTTGAAATTGGCGACGGTTTTATGGTGGCGGAGCTTAAGGGCAGCGAGAACAACGACGAATTTTATATGGACGGCGGCAAAATAAAAAAACGCACCAACCATTCGGGCGGAGTATTGGGCGGCATAAGCGACGGCGGGGATATTGTTTTCCGCGCGGCAGTAAAGCCCACGCCCTCAATCGCCTCCTTGCAGAGCACGGTTACGAGGGACGGCGAGGATACGAGCATTGCCGTAAAGGGGCGGCACGACCCCATGATAGTACCGAGGGCTGTGGTCGTGGTTGAGGCTATGGCGGCGTGCACGGTTGCGGATCTGCTTTTGCAGAATCTCGGCTCGCGCCTCGATAATGTCATCAAAATATATGAAAGGTAGTTCCTTTTTGACCGACGATAAAGGAATTTCGGAATATGTACAGAATTATATGCACGGACAAAAGAGCCAAGCGCGCGGAGCTTAAAACAGTCCACGGAACGATACAGACGCCCGTATTTATGAACGTCGGCACGGTCGGCGCGATAAAGGGGGCGGTTTCCGCCTCCGATCTTAAGGAGATAGGAACGCAGGTGGAGCTTTCCAATACTTACCATCTCCATGTGAGAACGGGCGACGAGGTGATAAAGGAGATGGGAGGGCTTCGCCGTTTTATGAACTGGGACGGACCGATACTTACGGATTCGGGCGGCTTTCAGGTGTTCTCGCTTGCGGGACTGCGCAAAATAAAGGAGGAGGGCGTCTCCTTCCGTTCACACATAGACGGGCGCAAAATTTTTATGGGTCCCGAGGAAAGTATGCACATACAGTCAAATCTCGGCTCGACCATAGCCATGGCGTTTGACGAATGCGTTGAAAATCCTTCGCCGAGGGACTATGTTCAAAAATCAGTTGACAGAACCACAAGATGGCTTGTAAGATGTAAGAATGAGTTAAAAAGACTTAACGCGCTGCCCGATACCGTAAATCCCTCGCAAATGCTGTTCGGAATCAATCAGGGCGGAGTGTACGACGATATTCGCATAAATCACGCGAAGGAAATAGCGGAGCTTGATTTGGACGGATACGCAATCGGCGGTTTGGCGGTCGGAGAATCCCACGAGGAAATGTACCGCATACTTGATTCGACCGTGCCGTATCTACCCGCGGACAAGCCCACCTACCTTATGGGCGTGGGAACTCCCGCCAATATTTTGGAGGGCGTCGAGCGCGGAGTTGATTTTTTCGACTGCGTTTACCCAACGCGCAACGGAAGGCATGGACACGTCTATACGCACAGGGGCAGGCTCAATCTTTTTAACGCAAGGTACGAAAGGGATATGTCGCCCATCGAGGAGGGCTGCGGCTGTCCCGTATGCCGAAGCTACAACAGAGCGTATATAAGGCATTTGCTGAAGGCGGGGGAAATGCTGGGAATGAGGCTTTGCGTCCTTCATAATCTGTATTTTTACAATCATCTTATGGAGGAAATAAGGTACGCCATAGAGGAGCAAAGATATGGCGAATTTAAAAAGAAAACATTGGAAGCAATGAATCGGGAGGACAGAAAATGATTTTAGCGGCGTCAAGCGGAACAAACATTTTATTTATTGTGGGATATATTGCCTTTTTCGCAGTATTGATGTATTTTATCGCAATCAGACCACAGAAGAAGCAGCAGAAGAAGCAGCAAGAGCTTTTAAGCTCCATGGAGGTGGGAGACAGCGTGCTTACCACGAGCGGCTTCTACGGCGTGGTTATTGATATTACCGACGATACGGTTATCGTCGAGTTCGGAAGCAACAAAAATTGTAGGATTCCCATGCAGAAATCCGCCATTGTCGAGATTGAAAAGGCGGAGGAGTAGGGAATAATACGGTAAAAATATAATTTAATTTAAGGAGGACATCTATGAAACTTGACGGAAAATCCGTTGTCGTTACGGGGGCATCTTCGGGAATGGGAAAGGCAATCGTCGAACTTTTCGTAAGGGAGGGCGCGTCGGTGGTCGCGGTCGCAAGACGCAAGGAGAGGCTTGACAGCCTTGTGGAAAGCTTAAAGGACGCCCCGGGCAGGGTTGTCTCGTTTGCGGGCGACGTTTCCAAAAAAGAGGACGACGAGGCGATGATAGATTTCGCGGTAAAGGAGTTCGGCAGGCTTGACATTCTTGTGAACAACGCCGGAGTTATGGACGATATGGCTCCGATTGCCAAGGCGTCGGATGAGAAGTACGAGTATGTGTTCGGGATCAATGTGTACGGTCCCTTCGCGGCTATGAGAAAGGCTTGCCAAGTATTCCTCGAACAGGGGAACGGAGGCAATATAATCAACGTGTCCTCCATAGGCTCCATGCATCAGGCGGCGGGTCCCGTGTACGGGGCGAGCAAGGCGGCGCTCAACGCAATGAGCAAAAATACCGCTTTCATGTATATGAAGGATAAAATACGCTGCAATGTCATAGCTCCGGGAGGAATCAAGACGGAGATAGGCGCGGCGATGGGTATGCCGGACGGCGAGGGCTACCAAAAGATAAGCGGCGTTCTGGGGCTTGCGCCCGAGCAGGGCGAGGCTGAGGATATAGCCAACGCGGCTCTGTTTTTGGCGAGCGACGAATCCTCGTATATCAGCGGAGTGATTATGCCCGTTGACGGAGGCTGGATTTCTTTTTAAAATAAAAGCAATGCCCTGCCTCGGCGGGGCATTTTTCAAGGGAGGTAATACATATGAAGGTAAAAAGGCTTTTGGCGGCGGCTCTTGCGCTGTCGCTTGCTTTCGGAACGGCGCTTTCGGCGGCTGCGTGCGGCAAGACGGAGGAGCCGGCGAAGAGCCCGACGGACAGCGGCTCGGACGCCGAAACGGAGTCGGCGGCGGGCGGCGGCGAGAACACGGAAAGCACGGGCTCGCTTGCTTTTGTCAAGGAAATGGGCAACGGAATTAATCTCGGGAACACCATGGAGGCTTACGGCGCGCGCGACAAGGGCACGGAGCTTGCGGTCAAGCTTTACGAAACCTCGTGGGGACAGCCCGAAACCACCAAAGAGATGATACAGGGAATGAAGTCGGCGGGCTTTGACACCATCCGCGTTCCCGTGGCGTGGACAAACGCCATGAATTACGAAAAGGGCGATTACAAGATTGCGGACGCGTATCTTGACCGCGTCGGACAGATTATCGAATGGGCGATAGAGGCGGATATGTACGTAATCGTCAACGACCACTGGGACGGCGGCTGGTGGGGAATGTTCGGCTCCGCGACGCAGGAAACAAGGGACGCCGCAATGACGATGTACACGGAGATGTGGAAGCAGATTGCGGACAAATACAAGGATTACGACGAGCATTTGATTCTTGAGTCAGCCAACGAGGAGCTGGGAAGGAGCCTTAACGACAATTCCAACAAGCTTGCGGCGGACAGCGGCGCGCTCACCGAAACCGAGTGCTATGAAACGACGAACAAAATAAATCAGGCGTTCGTGGATACCGTCAGAGCGTTGGGCGGAAACAATGCCGAAAGGTATCTTCTCATAGCGGGCTTTAATACCAATATAGCCGATACCTGCAACGACAAATTTGTGATGCCGACCGATACCGCGAAGGACAGACTGCTGGTTTCGGTGCATTATTACGACCCGTGGAGCTACTGCGGAAACGAGGAGCAGTCGGACTGGGGAATCAAATCGGAATACGAAACCATGAACAGGGAGCTTGCGAAGCTCACGAAATTCACCGACAAGGGAATAGGCGTGGTAATCGGCGAGTACGGCGCGCTTCCCACCTCGGACGGGGAGCTTAAGAAAAATACTCCCGCATATTTTACCAATTTCATCGACAACTGCGATAAGCTCAATCTTTGCCCCGTGCTTTGGGACAGGAGCGATTTTTACAGCAAAAAGGACTGCAAGATTGCGGACGATTGGCTCGCGGAGTTTTTCGCGGAACGGGCAAGGGAAAAGGAGGCAGCCAAGGACGAAGCCGCGCTGCTTGCCGAAATTGACGAGAGAATGGCAAAGGCGATAGAGGACGCGCCCAAGGAGAGGGAGGCGGAAACCGTTGACGCCTCGAAGGTGGAGCCCGTGGCGTGGATTATGTGGAACGGCGGAAACCTGTCGTACAGCGTCGGAGATACCTACAACCCCTCGGACTGCTCGGGCGGGCTTAAGGCGACCGACGTAAAGGTTGACGGAGCGGGAACCTATACGGTGGGACTTGATTTTACCGAAACGGACGGCGGCAAGGCGTCGGGCGTGACCTTCTCGGCTCTTGCGGTAGCCTACGGCGAGGATCTGTATCCCGGCTACACCATCGAGATCAAGGAGGTGCTTCTTAACGGCGAGCCTTACGAGCTTACTGCGAAGCCCTATACCGCCTCGGACGACAAGCACTGCACAAGGGTGAACCTGATAAACGAATGGGTAAGCAGTCTGCCCGATGACGCGCGCCGCGCCGACGGGGATCTGACGGACGCGTCTCCCGTAATTATCGACAAGACGGCGTTCAACAATGTTCAGACCTTGCAGATTACCTTTGACTATGTCGCTCCTGCCGAATAATTAAATAAAATCAACCAAATAACATAAAAGACATCATTTTCCCGAGGGCATTATTCACTTATAATTACCGATAGGCATAAAATGGTGTCTTTTTTGTGGCTGAAAGTCTTGTATTTTACGGCTTTGTGTTATAAAATTATATTTAATTATGTGTTTTGGAAGCGGCGTTTCGGCATACCGTTATGTGCCGACGGGCGCGGTAAAAAAGAATTTAACGAAAGGAAGCTTTTTATGAAAAACTATAAAGTAACGCTGATTCCCGGCGACGGGATCGGACCCGAAATAGTCGCCGAGGCGGTCAAGGTGCTTGACGCGGCGGGCGAAAAATTCGGATATTCTCTCGAATACACGAAAATACTTATGGGAGGCTGCTCGATTGACGAATACGGGGTTCCGCTGACCGACGAGGCGATAGCGACCGCAAAATCGGGCGACGCCGTGCTTTTGGGAGCGGTGGGCGGCAATGTCGGCAATTCAAAATGGTACGACGTCGCGCCGAATCTCAGACCCGAGGCGGGGCTTCTCAAAATACGCAAGGAGCTGGAGCTTTTCGTGAATATGAGACCTGCGTATCTCTACGACGAGCTTAAGGAGGCGTGCCCGCTTAAGAGCGAGGTGGTGGGCGGCGGCTTCGATATGGTCATAATGAGGGAGCTTACGGGCGGACTTTATTTCGGCGAGAGATACACAAAGGAAATAGACGGGGTTGTGACGGCGGTGGACACGCTGACCTACAACGAGAACGAAATCCGCAGGATCGCCGTTAAGGCGTTCGAGATCGCGATGAAGAGGCGCAGGCTCGTGACGAGCGTGGACAAGGCTAACGTGCTTGATTCGTCAAGGCTTTGGCGCAGGGTGGTAAAGGAGGTCGCGGCGGATTATCCCGAGGTTACATATACGGATATGCTTGTGGACAACTGCGCGATGCAGCTTGTCATGAATCCGGGACAGTTCGACGTGATCCTCACCGAGAATATGTTCGGCGACATACTTTCGGACGAGGCGAGCATGATTACAGGCTCGATAGGAATGCTCTCAAGCGCGAGCCTCGGCAGAACAAAGCTCGGGCTTTACGAGCCGTCGCACGGCTCCGCACCCGACATAGCGGGCAAAAATATTGCCAATCCCATCGCGACAATTCTTTCGGCGGCAATGATGTTACGGTACTCCTTTGATTTGGACGGGGCGGCGGACGCGATAGAAAACGCGGTGGCGCGGGTTTTGAAGGACGGATACAGGACGACGGATATTATGTCGGACGGCATGACGCTTGTCGGCACCGACAGAATGGGCGATTTAATAAAAGAAAGGTTATAGGGTGATAATGATGAAAAGTGATGCGGTTAAGACAGGAGCGGCACAGGCTCCCCACAGGTCCTTGTTCAACGCTTTGGGGCTTACGGCGGAGGAGCTGTCAAAGCCGCTTGTGGGAATTGTAAGCTCACAGAGCGAGATTATTCCGGGACATATGAATCTTGATAAAATCGTCGAGGCGGTAAAGCTCGGCGTGGCAATGGCGGGAGGAACGCCGATAGTGGTTCCCGCAATCGCCGTATGCGACGGCATAGCGATGGGACATATCGGAATGAAATATTCCCTCGTCACGAGAGATCTGATCGCCGATTCCACGGAGTGCCTCGCGACGGCGCACCAATTCGACGCGCTTGTAATGGTTCCCAACTGCGACAAAAACGTGCCGGGGCTTCTTATGGCGGCGGCGCGAATCAACGTGCCCACCGTATTTGTGAGCGGCGGACCCATGCTTGCGGGTCATGTAAAGGGCTGCAAGACCAGCCTTTCGAGTATGTTCGAGGCGGTGGGAGCCTATTCCGCAGGCAAAATAACCGCCGAGGAGCTTGACGAGTACGAGAACAACGCGTGTCCCACCTGCGGCTCCTGCTCGGGAATGTACACTGCCAACAGCATGAACTGCCTTACCGAGGCAATCGGTATGGGGCTTAAGGGCAACGGCACAATACCAGCCGTGTATTCGGACAGGATCAAGCTTGCCAAGCACGCGGGAATGAAGGTTATGGAGCTTTTGGAAAAAAATATAAGACCGCTTGACATTATGACCGAGGAGGCGTTTATGAACGCCCTGACGGTCGATATGGCGCTCGGCTGCTCGACCAATACAATGCTTCATCTTCCCGCAATCGCGAGGGAGGCGGGCGTTTCGATCAATCTTGACATTGCCAACGAGATAAGCGCGAAAACTCCCAATCTCTGTCACCTTGCTCCGGCGGGACATACCTATATGGAGGAGCTTAACGAGGCGGGCGGAATCTATGCGGTTATGAACGAGCTTTCCAAGAAAGACTTGTTAAATCTTGACTTAATAACGGCGACGGGAAAGACCGTCGGCGAGAACATAAAGGACTGCGCAAACAAAAATACCGAGGTCATAAGACCGATAGACAATCCTTACAGCGAGACGGGCGGTATAGCGGTTCTGCGCGGCAACATAGCTCCCGACTCCTGCGTGGTCAAGCGCTCTGCGGTAGTGCCCGAGATGCTTGTGCATGAGGGTCCCGCAAGAGTTTTCGACTGTGAGGAGGACGCGATTGAGGCGATAAAGGGAGGCAGAATCGTATCGGGCGACGTGGTTGTCATAAGATACGAGGGTCCCAAGGGAGGTCCTGGTATGAGAGAGATGCTCAATCCCACGTCGGCTATTGCGGGTATGGGACTTGGCTCAAGCGTCGCGCTTATAACGGACGGACGCTTTTCGGGCGCGTCCAGAGGCGCGTCGATCGGTCATATTTCGCCCGAGGCGGCGGTCGGAGGACCTATCGCCCTGATCGAGGAGGGCGATGTCATAAGCATTGATATACCTGCGAATACGATAAACGTAAGGCTTGACGAGGAAACGCTCGCCGCCCGCAGGGCGAAATGGCAGCCCAAGGAGCCGAAGGTTACGACGGGCTATCTTGCGCGTTACGCGAAAATGGTAACGTCGGCGGATAAGGGCGCGGTTTTGGAAATACAATAGGGTTGGAGAAAAATATGCAGCTTACAGGTTCACAGATTTTAATCGAATGCTTGAAGGAGCAGGGCGTTGATACCGTTTTCGGCTATCCCGGGGGCGCGATTTTGAACGTATACGACGAGCTTTACAAGCATTCCTCGGAGATAACCCATATTTTGACCTCGCACGAGCAGGGCGCGGCGCACGCGGCGGACGGCTACGCGAGAGCCACGGGAAAGGTCGGGGTATGCCTCGCGACCTCGGGACCGGGAGCGACCAATCTCGTTACGGGAATCGCGACGGCATATATGGATTCGGTTCCGATGGTTGCGGTTACCTGCAATGTCGGAGTGCCGCTTCTCGGAAAGGACAGCTTTCAGGAGATAGACATAGTGGGAGTTACGCTTCCGATTACAAAGCATAATTATATTGTCAAGGACGTTGCAATGCTCGCGGATATTATCAGGGACGCGTTCAGAATTGCGGCGAGCGGCAGACCGGGTCCCGTGCTTGTGGACATACCCAAGGACGTGACGGCTCAGAGCGCAGAATACACCGCAAAGGCTCCCGTTAAAATAACGAGGGATAAATCGGGAATTACGCCCGAGGCGGTAAACACCGCGGCGGATATGATCAAAAAATCCGAGAAGCCCTTTGTTTTCGTCGGAGGAGGGGCGGTCATAGCGGGCGCGAGCGCGGAGCTTGCCGAGTTTGTCGCGAAAATCGACGCTCCCGTTGCGGATTCCCTTATGGGAAAGGGCGCGTACAACGGAACGTCGGACAATTACACGGGAATGCTCGGAATGCACGGCACCAAGGCGTCAAATTTCGGCGTTATGGAGTGCGACCTTTTAATTGTGGTCGGAGCTAGATTTTCCGACCGCGTGACGGGGGACACGGCAAAATTTGCTCCCAACGCGAAAATACTCCAGCTTGACATAGATCCCGCCGAAATCAACAAGAATATCCGCGTTGATGCCTGCATTATCGGCGATATAAAGGATATACTGCGCGCGCTCAACGCCAATTTGGGAAGCTTTGAGCATAAGGAATGGCAGAAGCGTATAGCGGATCTTAAGGCGGATTATCCGCTCAAATACGACAAAAGCAGGCTCACGGGTCCCTATATCGCGGAAAAGCTTTATGAGGTGACAAAGGGGAACGCTCTTATCGCGACGGAGGTCGGACAGCACCAGATGTGGGTGGCGCAGTATTACAAGTACCGCGAGCCACGCACGCTCATAACCTCGGGCGGCTTGGGAACAATGGGATACGGGCTCGGAGCCGCGATCGGAGCCAAAATGGGGCGTAAGGACAAAATCGTCGTAAACGTTGCGGGCGACGGGTGCTTCAGAATGAATATGAACGAGCTTGCGACCGCCGTAAGGCATAATATCCCGATTATAGAAATCGTCGTGAACAACCATGTCCTCGGAATGGTGCGCCAGTGGCAGACGCTTTATTACGGGGAGCGCTATTCGTATACCGTCCTAAACGACGGCGTTGACTATGTAAAGCTTGCCGAGGCGATGGGGGCGAGGGCGTTCCGCGTTGCCCGCGCGGAGGAATTTGAGCCCGCGCTCCGCGAGGCGATAGAGCTTAATATTCCCTGTCTCATCGACTGCGTTATTGAAAAGGACGATAAGGTAATGCCCATGGTTTCGCCGGGCGCGTCGCTGGCGGATACCTTCGACGATATTTAAAATTGAAAAAGGAGTCTGCGTATGGGAGGGAGTTCTTTTTTCGGTAAAATGCCGAGAAGCGCGGTTTTTGCGGTATGTAGCCTTGCGGCGTGCGTCCTTGCGGAAATCTTCATCTTTAACATGAATTTTATGCATCTCTGGGGACGGGATTACAAAGAAACCGTCCTCCCTCTTGCGCAGGCGCACACCGTTAATTTTGATACGGACAGCGGCTTAAGCACGGGCGGCAAAACGGTTATCGAATTTGACGAGGTCGGCATTCCCGTCGGCACGCTTTCTTTGGACGCGGCGCTTATAGGCATGGATACGCTCCACATAAGCATTGACGCGGCGGACGATACGAACGCGGAATACAGATACGGGATTGCAGAGCTTGATATTATCAAGGGCAATAAAAAAAGCTGCACAATTCCCCTCAATCTTTCGGGAAACGTGCATAAGCTGAGGCTTTCCTTTTCGGCGGAGGATAACTGCGCCGTCGGAATATCCGAGATAACGCTCAACAAGCCGATCGGGCTTCATTTTTCGCCCGTCAGGGTGCTTTTGATATGGGCGGGAATTATTTTTATATATTTGATGACGGCGTCGAAGCTGTTCAAAACGCCGTTTGAGGATAATGCCGCGTGCGTGAAAATATGCGCCTACGCGCTTACGGCGGTTCTGATACTCACGGCGCTTATGCTTACGAATTCGGTCAGGTGGGCGACCTCGGGCAATACGCTTGCCGACGATTTTACGCAGACCTCGGGCAACCAGATTACGCAGGAAATCGTTGACGCATTTGAGGCGGGGCGCGCCGATTTGCTCATAGATATGAACGAGGAGCTTTTAAAGCTCGACAATCCTTACGATTGGAGCCAGCGCGGCGGCATTGGGAGCTATCCGTGGGATCATCTTCTTTATAACGGGAAATATTATTCCTATTACGGCGTGGCTCCCGTGCTTGCGCTGTTTTTGCCGTACCACAAGCTGACGGGCTTTTATTTTCCGTCCGTGTGGGCTATATGGCTTTTCGGCTGTATCGGTATCTTTTTCCTCACCAAAACCTATCTCTGCATTATGCGCAAATTTATGGGAAAAACAAGGTCCTCCCTGGTGCTTATGGGACTGCTTATGACGCAGCTTGTAAGCGGGATCTGGTTCTGCTTCAATCTCAAAAACTTCTACGAGATAGCGCAGACCTGCGGCTTTGCGTGCGTGACCGCGGGAGCGTATTTCCTGATAAGCTCCAACGTTGTGGGCGAGGGAAAAATAAGCGCCGCAAGGCTTGCGGCGGCTACGGCGTTTTTAAGCCTCGGCGTGCTCTCAAGACCGACCTTGGCGGTCTACTGCGTGGCGGCGCTTATTTTCGTATACGCGGGCTTTAAAAAAAAGAAAGCGCTTTACGTCGGCGGCAGCAAGGCGAAATATTATATCCCCTACTTCCTTTGCGCGCTCTTGCCGTTCGTGCTGTTCGGCGGCTTCCAAATGTACTATAATTACGTGCGCTTCGGCTCGTTCTTTGACTTCGGCATACAGTATTCGCTGACCATAAACGATTTTACGAGGGCGGAGTACCACACGCATTTTGTGCTGATCGGCTTTTGGAACTATCTTTTGGCGTTACCCTCGTTCAGTCAGGATTTCCCGTTTATAATACCGTCGTCGGTGGATACCTTTCATCCGAACGGCTATTATTTCGTGGCGACGGCAAGCGCGATAGGCCTGCTTTGGAAGGCTCTGCCGCTTTTTTCCTACGGCTGCGGCTTTAAGGCGTACCGCCAAAGCGCCTGTAAGGAAAAAAGGCTGTACGCTCTTATGATCGCGGCTTCCTGCCTGCTTGCCCCCGCGGTGATAATCGCCTCGATATGGGAGAGCGGCTACGGCGCGCGCTACTGCGTGGATTTTGCGTGGCAGCTTCTTACGGGCGCGCTCCTAATCGCCTTTACGGTTTACGGCAGGGCGGGAGAAAATACAAAAAAGCACCTCAACAACCTTATGGCGCTGTCCTGCGTTATATGCGGTGCGCTTACGGCATCGCAGACGATTGCGTGGGTGCTTGGCGGAAGCATGACCTCGGAGGGCAGGCAGCTTTTGCTGTCCTTCGGGAGGCTGTGGGAATTTTGGAGATGAAAACGCTTCAGTCCTCCCAAGCGCGGATCCTGTATTTTGCGCCGATGCGTTCGCATATTCCGCGGCATTCCTCCTCCTCATCGGGAGAAATGGTGGTCGCGACGGTGGTCATAACCACGTTCGGAACGTATTTTACCGCGCTTTTTGCAAAATCAAGCATAGCGTCAAAGGAGCCTATCCCGAAGCGGCTGCGCGTAAGCTCGTGGTAGCGCTCCCTGTTCGGCGTGTTAAGGCTTATTGATACGGTGTCGATAAGTCCCTCCATATCGGGGCAGATGTCCCTGTTGTTTATCAGGCTTCCCAGCCCGTTGGTATTGATTCTTGTTTTCTTGCCGTAGGTATCCTTTACATAACGTGCGGTCCGCAAAACGGCGTCCATTCTCTCCGTCGGCTCGCCGAAGCCGCAGAACACCACCTCGTTAAATTCGTCCATATTGAAGTTCTCAAACTCCGCGAGTATTTCCTCGACCGACGGCTCGCGCTCCAGCCAAAGCGTGCCCGAGCCCTCCATGCTGTCCCTTGTCTGCCGCAGGCAGAAGGTGCAGGCGCAGGGACATTTGTTGGTCAGATTGACATAGAGATTATTGTGTACCTTATACAAAACAGTCATTTCTTAAATTCTCCTTTAATATTTCTGTGGGCGTTTTATTTTAGCTCGTGCAAAATCTCCTCAAAGCATACGCCGTCCGTGGGCGGTATGTCAAATTCCTCCGTGACACGTATGCATTTTTTTACAAAGGCGGACGCTCTGCGCACCGCCGTCACAAAGTCGGTTCGGCGCACGCTTTCGGCGGCGATTATCGCGGAGAATACGTCGCCGGTCCCCGAGCGCTCGTGCCCTATGCGCTTCTGCTTAAGAAGCAGAGGCTTGCCGCCGCGCTCGCACACGGCGTTGACTATGAACGACCCCATGCTTATCCCCGAAATCACGATTTTGTCCGCGCCCGTGTCAAGCAGCCTTTCGCAAAGCGCGCGGTAGTCCGAGGCGGTAAAGCTTTCCGGCATATATGGAGTGTCGGTGAGTATGCACGCCTCCGTCAGATTCGGCGTGAGTATGTCGGCGTGGCACACCAGCTCCTTCATACGCTCGCACATATCGGCGGTATAGGTGGGGTAGGGCTTGCCGTTGTCGCCCATAACGGGGTCGATTATAATATTCGTTTCCTCGTCCCCGAAATCCTCTATGAACCTGTGGACGGTTTCAATCTGCCCCGCCGAGCCGAGAAAGCCCGTCAGAATCCCGTCGAAGCGAAGCCCCAGCTTCGCCCATTCGTCGATATACGCCTGCATTTTATCGGTGTAATCGTCAAAAAAGTACGACTCAAAGCCCGTGTGGTCCGAAAAAATCGAGGTCGGAACGGGACAGCACTGGATCCGAAGCTGTGAGATTATCGGCATCGCCACCGCCAGCGAGCACCTGCCGAAGCCCGTGTAATCGTTGATAACCGCTATTTTTTTCTGTTTGTTATGATCGGTCATATTCATAGCTCATAATCATAGCACAAAAGCTGGAATATGTAAAATAGCCAGTTTGAATAATTAGGAGCATACCAGACGGGATTCGGATCGGAATGATGTATAATAAAAGATACTATACGTGAAAAATAAAACTTGACAAATCAGAGTGAGCGTAATATAGAATAAAAAAAGATATACTTACATTTGAGGAGAAGCGAAAATGAAGATTGCTGTTTGTGACGACAATGCAGACACGTTAAATATATTGAAGGATATGCTGGAAACACGTACAGATATTGATTTGGCTCACTATTATGATAAAATAGAGAATTTTTGGGAATCGGTTATGCACGAATGTGTTTACGACGTCGTGTTGATGGATATAGATTGGGAAGGAACGGATATGGGAATTGATTTTGCAAATCGCCTGCTCGATAAAAATATTAATTCGCAAATCATTTATATGACAGGCTATAACGATAGATTTTCGCAGCAGATTTTTTTAACTCCGTCAAATCTCTGCGGGTATTTGGTGAAGCCCGTGGAAGAAAAAATGCTTGACGCTATGCTGGTACTGGCGGCAAAGGCGATTGATAAAGCCCGTAAACAGCGGCTTATTATCAAAAAAAGAAACGGAATTTGTTCAATTTCGTACAATGACATTATATGGATCTCGAGTGAATTGCGTAAAGCAATAATTCATTGCAGAGAGGGCGAGCACAGCTATAACGGAAGCTTGAGCGAATTAAAGAAGCTGCTTCCGAGCAGCTTCACCGAATGCCATAAATCGTTTTGGGTAAATATGGATTATATTAAACGTATCGGCAAAACAGAGGTAGAAATGCTTTCGGGCGCGACCGTACCCGTCAGCAGAGCGAAATACGGTATTTTTTTGGAGCGGTATATGAAGTATATGGGCTATAAAATTTAACGACAGGAAATTAAGCGCGGCAGCTTGATTTTTTAATTCTCATCGGCTATAATCATATCAAATCAGGATTTACTAAATCAAGATTAGATGAAAGGGTGCGCTATGTTTATAGGCAGAGAGGCGGAGCTTCGGTTCCTGAACGATAAATACAAAGAAAAAAAAGGACAACTGATTGTTCTTTACGGCAGGAGGCGCGTCGGCAAAACGGAAACGCTTAGGGAGTTCTGCAAGGACAAGCCGCATATATTTTTTTCATGCACGCAGAGCACCGACCGCGTGCAGCTTGCAAAATTTTCACGTCAAATCTTAAAAGAGGATATTCCGGCAAGTCGGTACATCACGGAATTTCCCGATTGGGAAAGGGCGTTTCGCGCCGTTTTGGACCTGCCCTGCGGCGGGCAAAAGAAGCTTGTCGTTATAGACGAGTTTCCGTATATGTGCCGCGCCAATAAAAGCATTCCCTCCGTTTTGCAAAACCTGTGGGATTCCGAATTCAGGGAAAGCGACGTTATGCTTATTCTTTGCGGGAGCGCGATGAGCTTTATCGAAAAAGAACTGCTCGCGGAGAAAAATCCTCTTTACGGCAGAGCGACAGGCATATACAAAATGAAAGAGATGGGCTTCTATGACGCCGTGAAATTTTTTCCGACATATTCCGAACGCGACAAGGTGCTTGCTTATGCGGTGCTCGGCGGCATACCTCATTATCTGAACCAGTGGGATCCCGAAATTTCCGTCGCGGAAAATATTAAGCGCAATATTTTGACAAAGGGCTGCGTTCTTTACAGCGAGGCGGATTTCCTGCTTCATCAGGAGCTGAGAGAAACTCCGATTTACAATTCCATTATTGAGGCGGTGGCTTTGGGCAGCACAAGACTGAATGACATCAGCCAAAAATCGCTCGTCGAGGATACTGCCAAAACCAGCGTATATCTGAAAAATTTGATTGAGCTTGGGATTGTTGAGCGGGAATTTTCCGTTGACGCGGGCATAAAGGAAAAAGCAAATTCGGGCAGGGGGACATACCGTCTGACCGATAATTTCTTCCGCTTTTGGTACGCTTTCGGGTTTGCCAACTACTCTCAGCTTGAGGACGGCGATTCGGACGGAGTGTATAAATATGTCGTAGAGCCTGCCCTGCATGAGTTCGCCTCCTTTGCCTTTGAGAATATATGCAGAGAGTTCGTCAGAGAAATGCAAAAGAAAAACGAGCTGCCCTTCAGGTACTCAAAAATGGGAAGGTGGACGGGAAAAACCACCGTTCGGGACGCTAAAGCCAAGAACGGGCTGCGGGTTGCCGAAACGGAGATTGATTTGCTAGGCATCAACGGCAGTGCCGACGAATATTTGGTCGGCGAATGCAAATTCCGAAGCAGTCCGTTCAGCTATTCCGAATATCTTGATACTGCGGCAAAATTAACGCCGTTAAAGCAGAACGCAAGATTTTATTACGCGCTGTTCTCCGAAAACGGCTTTGACGTGAAAATCATAAAGGAATCGGAGAAATCCGACATACAATTATATTCGCTTGAAACCATAGTGAATTATAAGTAGTATCAAATCAGCTTTTAAACGCCCGCGAACCGACGGGCGTTTTTATATGCTGTGGCATAGATATGACACATAAGATTGATTTTTTAACCAATTCTTACACTAAACATACCAATTTTACAATTTGACTTGAAGATGTGAAATATTGTGGTAAAATTTTCTGTATGATTTAATGCAATAAAAATAGTTGGAGGTTAGTTTGAATGAAGATTAAAAAAGTATTGGCGGCAGTCTGTGCGTGCGCCGTTGCGCTTTCGCCTCTTGTGTGCGGACTTGTGCAGACGAGCGCAGAAACGGTCCGATATGAAGCGGAGGAGAATAAGCCGCTTTCCGTTCTTAAGAATGTGCGCAAGGACACGATTACGACGGAGGACGGCTTTGTAAAGGACTGCATTAGGTGGGACGAGATGGAAGAGGCTTACGGCTATTTCGTGCGTGTGTGCAAGGGTGGAGAAGAGGCGGCTTTGGCTACATACTACGATCCTTTCGTCGAGTACAGGCGCTTTTTCTATGACCGTGAAATGGATTTCGGAGAGTACACGTTTGAAATATGCGCTTTTGACAAGGCTCAAAACAGCGGCGAATGGTCGGAGCCGATAACGGTCGTGTACGAGCCTACGCTTGAGGCGAAGCTGAATGTGAGGCTGAACGAGGACGGAGACGATATTTACTGGGACGCAGTGGAAGGAGCTGTTCGCTATAATTACCGCATTTTAGGTAAGGATCGGGAATATAGCTATCGCGATTGGAAGGAATATATAAATATATATTCAAATAACTTTGGCTGGCGAGTTAATGAAGAGAGCGGCGAGTATACCGTTGAAATTCAGGCAATGGATAAGAATTACAATGTCAGCGCATGGTCGGAGCCGCTATTATATACCTATATCAGGAGGGAAGAGGAAGAACCTGTTGAAATCCCCGGACCGGAAGCTCCGAAAAATGTCCGTTTGGACGAGAGCGGAAATACTGTGCTGTGGGACGCGGTAGAAGGAGCTGATAAATATTCGATTGATGTTGAATTTTATGGTGAATTTAATGGTGAGGCGTTTGGTGCATATAGCATTGGTACCTATTCCACCGAACCTAAATACGAAAACTGGAGAGATTTAGTTTATTATCCGTTTTCCACAGGAAAATACAGCATTACAATTCGTGCGTATGCTGATAGTGGTGCTTCTGCTTACAGCGAAGCGTTGGAAGTGGATTTTACTTCACTGCGGGATGAAGCGATACCTCTTCCCGAGAAGGTATGGTTGGAAGAAGATTATTTATATTGGGATGAGATTGAAGAAGCGAAGGGATACATGACATTTTTTTCGATGTATTCAAAGGACGGAAAACAGGTATACACTGATAATGACTGTGGTTATGGTTATTATATATATCATTACCCGAAGCTGCCTGCCGGAGCTTACGAGGCGGAAATAGAAATAGTCGTTATAGATGAAAACGACAATTTCAACAGCAAGAAATATACTGTTGAGATTGAAATTTCACCTGACGAAGCAGTGTGGGTTCCCAAGCTGTATTATAAATATGACGATCTTCTATGGGACTGGGACAGGCTGCGTTATGGCAATACAGAAGCTTTTTGGATTCGGATCAAAAAAAATGACGGTACGCTCGTCGAGTTAGATTACGATTATGGCAACAGTTATAGTTTGTGGCGGTATGATTTGGAAAACGGAGACTATACCGCCGAAGTATGCGTAGTTGACCGAGATGAAGACTGGAATTACAGAATTGGAAATTGGTCCGAGCCGCGTTCTTTAAATAAGCATGGCGACAGTTTTTTTGACGACGAAAACGAAAGCACCTCCGAGGTTGAGCAAGCGCCCGAAGCCGACAAAGTACCCGATGACGACAGAATTTTGAGTATTACGGTAAATCCTGCGTTCAATATGAAAAATAAACATGATGAAAATGTGGAATTTGACCTTTCAAATATTCGGGTAAAGGCAAAGGAGATTTACGACGAAGAGGGCTTAAAACGAGCCGAGGAGGCGCTCGGAGAGAAAATCGTCGGAAACAAGCATTATAATCTTTTGGATTTGACGCTTTGGGAGGGCGATAGGGACATTTCAAACGGCTATGACGGTTTGGTGCAGGTTATCATTCCTCTTCCGAAGGGACACAGAAATAAGACATTCTCCTGCTACCGACTGACAGAGATTGACGGTAAAATGACCAAGGAAGTTATACCCGGCGAGCAGACAGAGGACAGCTATATCATTTACCTCGAGCATTTCAGTACATATGCTCTTGTCGCTGACGGAGGCGAGGAGGAAGATGAAGAAGATGATGAAGATACTTATAGTGACTGGGAATATGAGCTTCTTGAGGACGGAACTGCGGAGATAACGGCATATAAGGGAAAAGAGTCTGAACTTAAAATTCCGAAAAGCATAGACGGAGTGAGCGTGACTAAAATAAAGGATCATGTATTTTCGGGCTGCGGCTACTTAACAAGCGTGACGATACCGAATGGCGTGACGAGCATAGGAGACGGCGCGTTTGAAAAATGCGTAGGCTTGACAAGCGTGACGATACCTGACAGCGTGACAAGCATAAGTGTTTATGCATTTGAAGGGTGCAGCGGCTTGACAAGCGTGACGATACCCAACGGCTTGACAAGCATAAGTAACGGTGTATTTTATGGCTGCGGCGGTTTAACAAGCGTGACGATACCGAACAGTGTGACGAGCATAGGAGACGGCGCATTTGAAAGATGCGGCGGCTTGACAAGTGTGACGATACCTAACAGTGTGACAAGCATAGGGACTTGTGCATTTGCTCATTGCAGCAGTTTAACAAGCGTGACAATACCTAACAGTGTGACAAACATAGGCGCTACCGCATTTCACGATTGCAGCGCTTTAACAAGCGTGACAATACCGAGCAGTGTGACAGTCATAGATGTCAAGGCATTGGGGTATATCTTGAAAGACAATAGCTATGTCAAGGTTCCGAACTTCACAATCTGCGGATACCCCGGCACTGCCTCAGAAGCCTATGCGAAGGAAAACGGCTTTGCTTTCGTTGAGATAAAAGAGGGCTCCGGGGAAACGCCGCCCGAGCAACCGTCCGATGATAAGGATTATTCGGACGTTGCGTCAGGACGCGATATTCCGATTACCTTTATAGCGATCTTCCTGCTTACGGGCTTGGCTGTAATTGCGGCGGGGGCTGTTGTAGTGACAAAGGCGTTTAGGGCTTCTGCCGAAAGCAGACGATAATTTGGTGCAAGGTGCAAGCCAATGCTGCCGCCGAAACGGCGGCAGCATTACTTTGCATTATCGGCACGGAAATTCTTACGGAGTTTACAGAGTATTTGCAAAAGTCGGGATACAGCCTTGCTCCGATACAATGATTTAATGGATAAGGAACATACTTAAGATGAAAAGGCGCGGCGGACTTCGTGAGTTGTTAAAAAATATTCTTTTTACGGACGCAGTTGTAATATTGATTGGTCTACTCGTGTTTGGGATACTCAGGATTAGTCGGATAGGATATGATTTAACGGAAATTGACAGCGCCGCATATGAATTTGTCGAAGAGCAGGAACAAATAAAGGTTGCGGATGTAATCGACGCAATGGCATACATAAAGGATTCCAGAGTGGCGGCAACGGAGCAGTCCATACAGGAGTCGGTGCGGCGTTCGATTGAAGAATCGGTTTCGGAATCAATTTCCGAATATATCAGAGTATCCGAAATTGAATCTATGGAGGAATCACAGCAGCAATCAATAGCGGAATCAATACAGCAATCGGTCGAGGCGTCCATAGCTGAGTCGGTTCAGGCGTCGATAGCCGAATCAATAGCGGCAAGAGAAGCGTCGATAGCGGCGATGGAAGCGGCGGCTGAGGCGGCGCTTGCCGAGGGGAAGCTGTGCGAGGGTATGGTGGTTAAAGCAGGTACCGATGTAATTCCGCTTATAAGGAAGCTTTATTCAAATACTGTCGTGATAGGCGATTCAAGGGCGAAGGGCATAGTGGACAACGGTGTGCTTACCGATAACGAGGTTGCGTATTACGGAGGGGCAAGCGTCGGAACCTTGTACGATACGACCAAGCGGGCGGCGGGACTTATGCGCGCCAAAACTCTTTTTATAGTCGGGCTTAACGATTTGGGCTATTACGGCGGCGACGCCGCAGTCTTTAAGGCGGATTTTATCAATCTTATTAAAACATATCTGTCCGTAAATCCGCAAAGCTCGATATATCTCCAGGAAATATTGCCTGTACAGGAATACGGCAGGTTTGCCTGGCGAAGAATGGATTCTATTCCCGAATTTAACAATGCGATACGTGAAATATGCGATGAATACGGCTATACATACGTGAGCGCAACGCAATACTGTCTGTCTAAATATGTCAATTCGTCCGACGGAGCGCATTTCAATTTTAATTTCTATATTTTGTGGGCGCAGACGATAGCAAATCAAATGGGATTGTGGGGAAGCTTGAATTGAGGCGGGGAATTTTTAAAATAATAGTATGGCAAATCTTTTTCGCCGCCGTGACGGCGGTTATCATAAGGGCGGTGCTGACTGAAAGAACGCCCGCGGATATTCCGCTTGACGTTATAGAGGCGGAGTTTGACGAGAATTATGCCGTTGAAGGTATGCAAAAGGCGGGAGCAATGCGCATTAAGCGCGCATACGGCGTCAATGCTTCCGATTATGCGGATTACATATATTACGCACCCTCTGATACTATGGACGTGAATGAGTTTTTTATGGTTAAGGTTACCGATGAGGCTCAGAAAAAAGAAGTCGTAAAGGCTATGGAGTATCGGCTTAACGAGCAGAAGAAGATTTTTGACGGGTACGGAACCGATCAGATTGAGCTTTTGGAAAAGGCGCGTATTTTTTCCGAGGGCAATTATGTATGCTTTATGGTATCAAGCTATTCTAAGGCGTGGCTCAATATGATTAAGGATAAAATAGAGGTTAAATAAATGGTATTCAGCAGCTTGACTTTTTTATTGGGTTTTCTTCCTGTGACGTTAGCTCTGTATTATGCGGTCCCCCAAAAAGCCAAAAATTTTATTTTGCTGCTATGCAGCCTTGTTTTTTATGCATGGGGAGAGCCTGTTTATGTGTTCCTGATGATATACAGTATACTGTTCAATTATACCCTTGGCAGATTAATGGATAAGTACAAGGTGTACAAAAGAATGGTTATGATATTTGCCGTGCTTATGAACCTTATCATACTTGGTTTTTTTAAGTATTACGGATTTATTGTAAATGCGCTGAACAGCATTATGGGGCTGTCGCTGAAGGCGAGGGATATACCGCTTCCGATAGGAATCTCCTTTTACACATTTCAGGCGATGTCGTATATTATAGATTTGTACAGAGGCAAATTCGGGGCGCAGAAGAATCTGATAACATTTGCGGCATATATAACAATGTTTCCGCAATTAATTGCGGGACCCATTGTCAGATACGAGGATTTGCAGAGTGAGCTGGAGGAAAGAAGGCTGTCCTTGGAACGCTTCGGCTACGGCTGCGCAAGATTTTTGTACGGACTTGCCAAAAAGGTTCTTTTAGCCAATTCGACGGGCGCGGTATTTGAAAGCGTCGGTGCGCTTGACGGAAGCGGCATTGCCGCGGCGAACGGGTGGATTGGCGCCGTTTCGTATACATTTCAAATATATTTTGATTTTTCGGGCTATTCCGATATGGCGATCGGTCTTGGAAGTATGCTTGGCTTTTCATTTGATGAAAATTTTAACGAGCCTTATACGGCTGTCGGCGTGAGCGATTTTTGGCGGAGATGGCATATATCGCTTGGGGCTTGGTTTCGCGAATATGTATATATTCCCTTGGGAGGCAGCCGTGTACGGGTATGGAAGCATATAAGAAATATTATGGTTGTGTGGACGCTGACGGGACTGTGGCACGGAGCGGGCTGGAATTACATACTGTGGGGAGCTTATTACGGCATTCTTTTGATAATTGACAAGTATTTGATTGAACGCATTAAGCTTTTTCCAAAATGGCTTAAGCGAATATTTACAATTCCTGCGGTAATTATAGGCTGGGTCATATTTACCTCGGATTCGCCACACGGCGCAATGTCGGCAATAGGAAGTATGTTTGGTTCAACGGGAGTTTGGTTCAATGATGAAACATTTTATTTACTGAGAACAAACGGAATACTTCTTGTGATTTGTGCGATATTGTGTACGGGAGTTCATAAAAGAATTTATGATAAGGTATGCACGCTGAGCGCCGGCAGAGCGGTAACGATTGCCTTTAATGCGGCGTTGCTTGCGTTGTGCTTTGTCTGCTTAGTCACACAAAGCTATAACCCTTTTCTTTACTTTCAGTTTTGACGGAGGCGGCTTTATGAATAAATATGCGAATATGTACAGAATATGGGGAATTTGTTTTATTCTGATAATTGCGGCAGTATTGGCGGCGCATATTTTGATTAAGGATAAAAATTATTCGCCTGCGGAAAAGAGAAGCCTTGCGACCTTAGAGGCGTTGAAGAAAAGCTTTGTTTCCGATAAAATATCGTCGGAGGAGGTTGAGGAGTATTTGGCAGACCAATTTCCGTCAAGGGATATAATTGTAGAAGCTAAAGCTATGCTCGACAGAATGTTCGGCACGGTTAAATTTCTTGATGTGTATCTCTGCGGGAACGGATATTTAATGCAGGATTTTGCAAAGCCCGACGACGGGAATATGGCGGAGACATACAGACAAATATCGGATTTTGCGGACCGCTATTCGGACAGCTCGACATATATGATGCTTGTGCCGAATGCGATTTCCGTGTATAGCAAATATCTTCCCCCATATATTAAGGTGAACAGCCAAGATGATTTTATATCGAAAACATATTCCGAAATATCCGATAATGTTGAGTGCATAGATATTGCGGGAATCTTTTCTCAAATGAGCGAAAACGGCGACGCGACTCAGTTGTATTATTATACGGATCACCATTGGACGACCGACGCCGCGTATATCGCATATAAGGCGCTCGCCATGCACCTTCGGCTTGATATGGAGGCTTGCTTTGAAAGCGGAATTGTTTGTAATGATTTTTCGGGCTCTCTTGCGTCGCGCAGCGGCTTAAAGCCCTTGGTAAACGACAGCATAACGTTGTACTATCCGTCGGAGGCTTCCGAGGAAATATTTTATCGGGTTTTGTACGAGGACGAACAGAGACTGGAAGGAACCTGCTATGCGCTTGACAGGCTTGACGGAGATAATCCGTATGAGATATTTTTTGGCGGAAATCATTCGTCGATTGAGATAAACACAAGTGCCGACACAGAAAGAAAGCTGTTGATATTTAAGGACTCATACGCAAATTGCCTCATTCCTTTTTTGATTCCGCAGTATTCCAAGATAAAAATCGTGGATCCGCGCTATTACTATGAAGATATTGATATTGTAATGCAGATGGACAATTATACGGATATTCTTTTTTTGTACAATGTCAACACATTTTCTCAGGATACGAGCCTTAAGGCTGTTCTGCAAAACGAGCAGTATGACGCGGAGTAATAAAGGAATTGGCAGCTCAATCAATGCAGTCCGCATAATTAACCTTATCAATCAAAATAAAATACGGTGTCACCGTTAGGGCGTACGGAAATTGCAAATCCATACGCCCTGTTTTTATATGAAGTAAAATACGATCCGATCCCCGAAAAGGTTTGACGATTGCGGACAGCTTTGTTAAAATTAACTGTGACGGGGCGGTTTTGTTCTGTCGGATTAAATAGGATCACGGAGGAAAACAAACATATGAATCCATATCTTCCCTCTTGGGAGTATATTCCCGACGGAGAGCCGCGCGTGTTTGGGGACCGCGTTTACATTTACGGCTCGCACGACAGGGCGGGCAGCAGCAAATTCTGCGATTACGTTTTGAAATGCTGGAGCGCGCCGCTTGACAACCTTAACGACTGGGTGTGCCACGGCGATATTTTTCATACGAAAGCCGACAGGGACCATGAGAGCGATACGGACTGGACGGGGGAGAATAACGAGCTTTACGCGCCGGACGTCGTTGAAAAGGACGGCAAATACTATCTCTACGCGTATATAGTCAACGCGCCGGGCTGCGTCGCGGTCAGCGACAGACCCGAGGGACCCTTTAAGCTGCTTTCAAAATACAAGTACACGATGTCCGACGAAATCTGCTGCAACGGCTGGTTCATCGACCCGGGCGTGCTTGTGGACGACGACGGCAGGACTTATATATACTGCGGCTTTGAACGCTCCTTTATGGCTGAGATAAACAGCGAAAATATGTATGAGGTTATTGACGGGAGCGAGCTTGAACATATTATCCCGTGTAAGGAGCAAAAGGAGGGCGGCTTTGACGAGAACGACAGGCTGTTTTTTGAGGCGTGCTCGCCGCGCAAAATCAACGGGATTTATTATCTGATATATTCGCCCAAAAGGGGCAGCAGGCTGGCTTACGCCACGTCGGATTCCCCGACGGGTCCGTTTGTGTACAGGGGTTGGATCGTTGATAACGGAGTTGACTATCCGGGCGGCAACAATCACGGCTCGGTGGCGAAGCTTAACGGGCAGTGGTATGTTTTTTATCACAGAACGACCAACGGCACCATTATGTCGAGGAGGGGCTGCGTCGAGCGCATCGAATTTGAGGCGGATGGGACGATAAAGCCCGTGGAAATGACCTCGCTCGGCTTTGAGGAGTCGCTTTCGCCGTACCGGATCACGCCTGCGGAGGCGGCGTGCGTGCTTAAGGGCGGCAGCGGCAGTGCCATGGTCACGGAGAAAAATGTTTTTGAACGCGTGGTTTCGGGAATAACCGACGGCACGGTAATAGGATATAAATATTTTGATTTCGGAGAGGATTTTTCGAGCAAAACAATGGAATTTGCGGCATATACAAACGGTACGGGCTGCGATTCGAGAATGAGGCTTTTTATCGACGCGGAGGACGGCGAGGAAATCGGCGAATGCGTTATAGGCAGGGACGGCGGCGTCGCGACGGCGGTCGTCAAAAGCGTGATGGGACGGCACGCGCTGTTTTTTAAGATCGAAACGGATTATACGGGCTGGACCGCCGATATGTTTGCGGGACGAAATCTTTTCGAGCTGAAAGCATTTGTTTTTATGAAAGATAATTAGGCGGTGAGTGCGCGGGTGCAGACGAGGGAGATTCTTGAACAGCTTAAAAACGGACAGATAAGCGTCGAGGAGGCGGAAAGCTTTTTTAAGCGCGCCCCCTATGAGGAAATGGGCTTTGCGAAGCTCGACACGCACCGCAGGGTGCGTTCGGGCTTTGCGGAGGTGATTTTCTGTCAGGGCAAAACGGACGGGCATCTGCGGGAAATTTTCGGCAAAATATACGAGGCTGAGGGAGAGGTTATGGGAACGCGCGCTTCAAGGGAGCAGTACGAAATGCTCTGCGCCGCGTATCCTCCGGCGGTTTACGACGAGGTATCCCGAATCGTTTCGATTGTCAAGGAAAAGGAGCTTACGGGCAGGATTGCGGTCTGCACCGCGGGAACGGCTGATATTCCCGTTGCGGAGGAGGCGGCAAGAACCGCGGAGTTTTTCGGCAGCTATGTGGACAGGATATACGACGTGGGCGTGTGCGGGATACACAGGCTTTTGGCGCAGCTTGACAGGCTTTCGGCAGCAAACTGCGTTGTGGCTGTCGCGGGAATGGAGGGCGCGCTTGCGAGCGTAATAGGCGGTCTTATCGACAAGCCCGTAATCGCCGTTCCGACCTCGGTGGGGTACGGCGCGAGCTTCGGCGGCGTTTCGGCGCTTCTGACCATGATCAATTCCTGCGCAAACGGGATCGCGGTCGTAAATATAGACAACGGCTTCGGCGGCGGCTATATTGCCACGCAGATCAACAGAATGGGGGTTCGCAATGGACAAAATACTGTATCTTGAATGCGAGAGCGGAATCAGCGGTGATATGAGCGTCGCGGCTCTGCTCGATTTGGGCGCCGACGGGGACGCGCTTTTTCGCGCGCTTGACAGCCTGAATATAGAGGGCTTGAGGGTAAGCGTTTCGAGGGTAAGCAAGAGCGGGCTTGACTGCGCGGATTTCAACGTGCTGACGGGCGCGGACAGCGACGGGCACGACCACGATATGGAGTATCTCTACGGGCACACGCACGGTGCGTCGGACGGACGTCACGCCGAGGAGGGCGCGCATTCTCACGCCGACGGGCATACTCATACGCACGGAGAACACGGACATTCCCATTCCCACACACACGGGCATTCGCACAGAAGCTTTAAGGATATAAAGGCGATAATAGACGGCGCGGATCTTACCGCGGGAGCGAGGGAGCTTTCGCTTAGGATTTTTGACATACTCGCGGGAGCGGAGGCAAAGGCTCACGGCGTCGGCAAGGACGAGGTGCATTTCCACGAGGTCGGAGCGGCGGATTCCATCGCCGACATAGTGGGCTTTGCGGTCTGCTATGACAATCTCGGAATAAAAAGAACCGTTATCACGGATATAGCCGAGGGCGGCGGAACGGTGAGGTGCAGGCACGGCATTCTGCCCGTCCCCGTACCCGCAGTGGCAAATATCGCCGCCGAGCACGGTCTTAGACTCAAAAAAACAGGAATATCGGGAGAGCTTGTCACGCCGACGGGGGCTGCCATTGCCGCGGCGGTCAGAACGGACGGCTCGCTGCCCGAAAGCTATATAATTAAGAAAACGGGGCTTGGCGCGGGCAAACGCAGCTATGAGCTTTCGGGCTTTGTGCGCGCAATGCTTATAGAGGACGCCTCCGATACCGCAAGGGATGCCGTGTACAGGCTTGAGAGCGACATTGACGACTGCGGCGGCGAGGCGCTTGGCTTTGCGCAGGAGCTTTTGTACGGCGCGGGCGCGAAAGAGGTGCATTTTACGCCTATTTATATGAAAAAAAACAGACCCGCCTACGAGCTTGTCGTGATATGCGGCGAGGAGCGCGTAAGGGCTATGGAAGAAATTATTTTTGGCAATACCACGACAATAGGCATAAGGAAAGTGAAAATGGAGCGCGCCGTGCTGGAGCGTGAGCTTATAAGCGTGAAAACCTCCTTGGGCGAGGCGCAGGTTAAGGTGTGCGGGTTCGGCGGCAGAAAGCTTTTTTATCCCGAATACGAAAGCGCCGCGGCGATATGTAGGGAGAGAGGGCTTTCGTACTGGGAGGCGTATGAAATCATACAAAGAGAGGCAGCCGTCGAATATAATTCCCGAGAGGGGCAATAATCTAAGCGGAAACGGAGGGAACGCGAATGGTTAAAATTATAGCCGACAGCACCTGCGATTTATCGCGGGACATTATTGAAAAATACGACATAACAATTATTCCGCTCAGCATAATTATGGGAGACAAAAGCTATTACGACGGGCTTGACATCACGCCCGAGGAAATCTACAAATGGGCGGACGAGAACCGCACCACGCCCAAAACGGCGGCGGTGAGCGCGGATATGGTCAGGGATATTCTCGGAAAATTCAAGGAGCGCGAGGTTATCTTTTTCGGGATTTCCTCAAAAATGAGCTCAACCTGCGACGTTGTGCGCAGCGCCGCTGCCGAGGAGGGCTTTGACAACGTGAAGGTGGTGGATTCGCGGAACCTTTCTACGGGGATAGGGCTTCAGGTTGTCAGAGCGTGCGAGCTGGCGCGTGCGGGCTGTACGCAGAGCGAAATAATAGAGGCGGTGAGCGGCGAAAGGGATAAGGTAAGCGCGAGCTTTGTCGTGGATACGCTCACTTATCTTGCGCGCGGCGGACGGTGCGGGCAGGCGACGGCGCTTATAGGCAATATGCTGGGGCTTAAGCCCGAAATCGTCGTTAAGGACGGCGAGATGCACGTCGGGAAAAAATACCGCGGGACGCTTTCAAAGGTTATTCTTAAGTATGTGAAGGATATGGAACAGGATTTAGTTAATGCCGATCCGAGACTGATTTTCATAACGCATTCGGGCTGCAAGCCCGAAATCGTGTCCAAGGTGAGAGAATATCTGGTCGGACTGGGACATTTTACTAATATAGCCGAAACCCGCGCGGGAGGCGTAATTTCAAGCCACTGCGGACCGGGGACGCTAGGCGTACTTTATTATCGGGAGGAAAAAAATGAACAGACTTGTTAAAACACAGCTTACACCCGCCTCGTTTGCGGTGGATCTGGGTGACGGAAGCGAGAGAGGGCTTTACGTCAATCAGGACTATATCCTGAGAAAGCTCGGAAGACCTCACCGCGCAGTCAATATCATGTACTGCTATTATCCGCTTGACAAGGAGTGGCCCGCCCGCGTCAGCGAGGCGTGCAGGGACGCGGATATTTCGTTCCAGTGGGACTATCCCTACGACGATTATTTTCCGTACAGAGGCGGTATCGACGGCAATACCGAGGGCGAGCCGTTCACCTGCATGAGGGACATAAGAAAGCACGGGCAGGACGTTGTGCTTACCCTTACCTGCGACCCCAATGTAAGCGACGAGCACATAATAGCGATTGCAAAGGACCTGAGAAATTACGGACGTATGATGCTGCGCCTTAACCACGAGGCTACGGGCGACTGGTTTTCCTTTACCAAAAGAACGGATTATCAAGGAGTCGCGGATTTCTTTGTACGCTTTGCGGGCATCGTAAAGGAGTACGCTCCCAATGTTCAGACGATTATCTGCATAGGCGCAATCGAGCAGGACGGCGAGCGCATAGAAAAAGAAAAGGAGTTCGCGCAGACCGTGAGAGCCGCCGATATATGGTCGATTGACCAGTATCTTTCGTTAAACTGGGGCTGGCCCTACGAGGTCGCGCTTAAGGAAAACAACCAGCACAACCGCAAGGACGTGAAGGCTGTTTACGATATGACAAAGCGCACCTTCGAGCGCTTTACATACCTTAACGGGGGCGTAAAAAAGCCCATGCTCATATCCGAGTTCAATGCCGACGGCGACGTGACTGGTCCCTTCGAGCAGTTGGGCGACGTAAAGAAATTCTGCGATTTGATAAAGGCGGATCCCGACAGGTGGCTTTCGGGCTTTACGTTTTACCAGTTCAGGGACGACGGGAGGCTCGGACTTGAGATAACCGACCCCAACAACAGCGACGTGGGCGTGGAGCAGCCGATTCTTAAATACTATAAGGATATGATCAACGAGGATTTCTTTAAGCCGGGAATTGAGGATAAGGGCGAGTGCGCGCTTCCCGCGAAGCTGCGCTGGGGCGGCTCCGAGGACTCCGAGGGCTTGGGAATCGAGCTTTCGCTTGAGACTAACCCCGTTTTTGCCGAGGCTTATTTTGAGGGGAGCCTTGTTGACGCGAATCTGATGATGGAGCTTAACGGACAGTGGTTCTACAAGGCTCCGGGCGTTAAGTTCGTTGATTTTATGCCCGCCTTCTTTGACGGTAAAATAAAGGAGCCGACCGTCGTAAGGCTTAATATATTCGCGCCTCCCGCCACGGGAGAGAACGACCCGTCGCAGGGAGAGGACT
>JAMPDT010000040.1 GCA_023665525.1 Butyrivibrio sp.
TTTCCGTAAGCTCAAACTCAAAATATTTCTTGGGAACGCCCGATTCGCTGATTACGCTGTCAATCCTGCGCACAAAGCCCGGCTCCCAAAAATCAACCCTCGAAAGGTTCATGGATATGGTGGTCATCTCATAGCCCTGCTCAATCCATTTCTTTTGAAGCTCTATCACTTTCATTATAACATAGTTGTCAAGTCTTGCTATCAAGCCCGTCGTTTCGAGAGCGTCTATATAAACTGCGGGCGATATGACGCTGCCGTCCGCGTCGATAATTCTCGACAGAGCCTCCCCGCCTATAAGGCGCTGCTCCGAAATCGAGAACTTGGGCTGTATGTAAACCTTGATCCTGTCGTTCTCAAGCGCCGAGAAGAACGCGGGAATAATGCCCGCCTCCCGGTGCGTGCGTATCTCCATATCCTCGGTGAAAAACGCCATTGTGAGAGAATAATTATTCTTGATGCTCCTTCTCGCAAACTGCGCGTTGTCGATCATACGCGTAAGCTCCATATCGGTGTCCTCGACAATATAGGCTCCCATATACATACGGATCCTCGCAAGCGGATATTCTTTATTTATCTCGTCGGCAAAGCTTACGTTGAGCGCATCGTATTTCGCCTTAAGCTCACCCCTGTCAAGGTTGGCAGCCTCGACAAGCATAATCACATGATCGACATAAATTCTGTAAGCAAGGACGCAATCGGGATTATTATGACAGTACCTGAACACGCACCGCTCGATGAGCCTGTCGCCCTCACCGTAGCCGTACACCTGATTGAAATATTTAAAATTGCTTATGTCTAACGACATAATCACCGGGGTAATCATCTCATGGCGTATAAACTTAATCGCCTCGCTCTTAAAATAATCCCCGTACGGCAGCTTCGTAAGCCACTCCACATTAGTCTTGTCTACCCTCATACCGATACCTTCTCACATATAAAACTCGCCGTCCGTTGCTTGATAAGCAAAATTCCGCTATAATAATTTTAACATAAAATATCACTTAAGTCCACCAAAATATTACATTTTATTCTTCCTGCTCCCTAAGCTCGGGGTTTTTTCCGATAAAGCTCCTGCCCTCCTTTTTGCTTTCGCTTATCGTCTGCGTTCCCAGCTTGATCATCTGTTTTATTATGCTCCTGACCATTTTGCGCGTGGTCCTGTCAAGTCCGCTGTACGATTTGATTACGCGGTTCATCGAGGTGAGCATTTTGGCAGTAAAATCCGTGACGGTATCCGCATCTCCCGATTTGAGGATCTGGAAAACAATGTGTATAAACTGCTCCCGCTCCTCAATGCTTATCTCGCTCACCCATTTTTTGCAGGCGGCGTCAAAAATAATACTGCTCCTCTCAAACGCCGCGTCCTTCACAAAGCTTCTTCCCAGCACCTCCCAGCTCAGCGCGACGTGCTGCTGCATACCCTTTTCGGTGCTGTGAACTATATTGTACTCGCCCTCATGGTACATAATCCTGCCGACTATGGAGCCTTGGGGCATATACGACTCTATCTTGGGGAGTATGCTCCTGTACTCGTCCCTTTCGATAATATCCTGCAAAAAGCCGGGACCGTCGTAATTCATTACGCTGACGATTTTTTGCTTATCCTCGCCGCTCATCATCATTGCCGAATAGACAGCCAGGTTGCCGCCCTTGGAATGTCCGCATATGTATATTTTGCCGCCGACGCGCCCGCACACCCTGCGCAGGTACCGCTCCGCCTCTATCTGAGCGCCGACGGGCGTCATATAGCACAGCTTGAAATCCTCCTCCCAGCCCGCGAGCGTATCGTCCGTTCCCCGAAACGCCACAACGCAGGTGTCGCTGTCTATGCTAAACGTAACCGCTCCGAACTGCTCCGAGTCCTCCTTGTCGTACCTCTGCACATAGTTAAAGAGCGTCAGATCCTTGAACCTGTCCGCCTTTGCCGCTTTCATAAGCACGGCATGGCTGTTGACGGCAAGCCTGCTTAAGGTCTCGGGATCCTTTTTTGCAAAAATCCTGTCGTATTTTCGGGCAGCCTTGGACAGCTTCACCGACGTGCCGAAGCCGCTGCGCACGATTCCGTCAAAATCCACATAGGCAATCTGCGCCAGTATAAGTCCGTCTATCGGGTTAAATTCGGACCTGTCGGTCATTATGTCGCCGCGCCAGTCGATATAATCGAGAATATTTCCCATATCCGCTTTCTCCCGTCATCTTATAATATACATTCTCACCGCTCCGAGCGCAAGCATATGCGCGGGATAAAAAATATAAAACGGCAGGGCGGGCGTTTTTCCTCTTTCGCCGCCGTAAAAATGAATCGGCACAAACGCCGCCGGAGCGCAAAGCCCAATGAGTGTGCTGTTTATCAAAAGGATTATGGAGCCTGCCGCGTATTTCACCGCCGTTTCAAATCTTGCCAAATACAAAACGGACGCAAGCAGAACGCATTTCCATGAATAATCGAGCCTAAGCACGAACGATACGAGCATCGCGGCGGCAATCAGCGAAGCCGAATAAAAATACCCCGCAAGCCCCTTTTGGCAGAGCCGCGAAACCGCCCATACCACGGCAAGCGCCAGCACGAAGGTAAAAAGCACGTTGTTTTTGGCAGGATAAAAAAACACCCCAAAATTCGCCATATCGTATGGTACCTCCGACAAAACGGCGAGCGCCGCGAGCCTGCCGAGGTACTTGGGGACGGAGCGCGTATATGTAAAGCCCGTAACCAGCATAAAGCAGTATATCGGGAACGATATTCTGCCGATCCCCCTCATCGTCAGATAAGCCCACGACGGCAGCCCGCACGGCGACAGCACCACGGCAAGGTGGTCGGTAAGCATAGCAGCCGCCGCTATTATCTTAAGCCCTTGACCCGACAGTGTTTTGCGCATTCTCTTTTCTCTCCCGTTCTATATAAACAAGTATAGCACAAAATAATTTTTTTAACAGTAAAAATTGAGCGTCCGCGCGATATGTGCTATACTTATATAGGCTTTAAGCGGGAAAATCCCGCCGCAGATCCGTAAGGAGGCACGCTATGCATAAATATAAATACGAAACGCATCTTCACACCTTTGAGGCAAGCCAATGCGCGCGCACGAGGGCGGAGGAATATCCGATATATTACAAAAGCTTAGGCTATGACGGGATATTCGTCACGGACCATTTTTTTAACGGAAATACCCGTATCCCGAAATACGAAAGCTGGGAAAGGCGCGTAAACGAATTCTGCCTCGGCTATGAGCACGCGAAAGCGGTCGGAGACGAAATAGGCTTCTCCGTGTTTTTCGGCTGGGAAGCCAATTTCGACGGGGACGAGTTTTTGATTTACGGCTTGGACAAGCAATGGCTCTTGGAGCACCCCGACATTCTCTCATGGAGCCGCACCGAGCTTTACGACGCGGTACGCGGCGACGGCGGGCTTTCGGTTCAGGCTCACCCGTTCAGGGAACGCTCCTATCTTCATTCGATATACTTAAACCCCGAAACCTGCGACGCGTGGGAGGCTTACAATTCCTGCAACGAAACGGTGCATAACCGAAACGCCGAGCTTTACTGCCTTGAACACGATATTTTTATGACGGGAGGCTCGGATATACACCTTGCGCCGTCCATACCGACGGAACGGCTTTCGGGAATGGAGTTTGACGTTCCTCTCGAATGCGCGGCGGACTACGTGAGTGCGATCCTTAACCGCCGCGGGAAGATAATAATGCCCGAAACGGAGCACGCGTCGGCAAACGCCCGTATTCAAACAGGGCTCCCCGTGTTCCTTAACCGCAGGGAGCCGTAGAATTTATTGTGTGTTTGACGCAAAATCACGCCGACGGGCGCTTCTTTGCAGCTAGCGTTCCTTTCCGTAATGGATCAGCGCGAGCATATCGGGACCCGTATGCGCTCCAATAATGGGGCTAAGCATTGTCACCCTGACCGTGATCTGCGGAAATTTTTCAAGAAGCATACTCTTGAGCGTTTCAGCGTCCTGCTTGCAGTCCGCCCCGCATATGTACACCACGTTTCCCACGCTCGGATCGAACGAATTTTCAAACTTCTCGATAAGTCCCTTAAACGCCATCTTGTTGCCGCGCTTCTTGTCTATGGTTTCAAGCCTGCCCTCGGTGTTTATCCTGAGTATGGGCTTGATGTTGAGCGCGGTTCCCATAACGGCGGTCGCCGCGGAAACTCTTCCGCCTCTCTTTAGGTACATAAGGTCCTCAACCTTGAACCAAAGGTTCACCTTCTTGGCGTGCCTGCGCAGCCACGCGGCGTTTTCCTCCAACGACATTCCCGCCTCCATATTGGCGAACGCCGACTCCACAAGCAGTCCCATTCCTCCCGTGGCGCTGTAAGTATCGACAACCTCGATATTGACGTTATCGTAATCCGACTTAAGGTTATGCACTGCCAAAAGAGCCGACTCGTATGTATTGCTCAAGCCGCTTGAAAGCGAAAGATAAATTAAAGACTTGCCCTCCTTGACCAACGGCTCAAAAATCTCCATATAATGATTGGGCGTTATCTGGCTGGTCTGCGTCTTGATCTTATTTCTGAGCTTCTCGTAGAAATTATGCATCATCTCGTCGCTCTCGGGCTCTGTGCAATAAAAGGTGTCCTCTCCAAGCACATATTCCATAGGAACATATCTTATGTCATGGCTTGCGGCAAAATCCCTGTCTATATCCAATGACACATCAGAATAAATCAAATAACTCATTGTTCTTCCTCCATATCGGTAATTGGCATAAGAATCTTATACCGACAGCCATAATAACATACTTTTACAAAAAAAGCAATGTGTAATAATAACTTACATTTTTTTATTTTTGTCAGCTTCTATGATCTTAATCAGGCGGTAAACGGTCAAATGTGTTTTTACGCTTATCCCGTGCTCTGCGGCAAGCCTGATAACGCTCCCGTTAAGCGTGTCGATCTCCGTCGGAAGCCCCTTTTCAATATCCTGAAGCGTGGAGGAGCGGTGTTCGTAGGTGTCTTTAACGAGCTTGCCGTAAAAGATCCTTTTGTATTCCTCCGCGTTCTCCCAAAAGCTCCGGTAGCCGCAGGCGTCCATAACCTCGTAGGTTTCCTCTATCAGCCCGTCCATTATCCGGCGCGCCCATACAATCTCCGACATCGCGCCGTAGGAAAGCCCGAGTATCGCGCCGAGCGGATTGAGCGTAGTGTTAAAAAGCATTTTTGCCCAAAGCGCCTTTTCCATTTCCTCCGTCGTTTCGGAGGGAATGCCCGATGCCGCGACGGCGTCTGCAAGCGGCTTCATACACGCCCCGTCAAAGCCGTAAAGCGAACCGAGCAGAATCGGCTGCGTATGCACCGTCACCCTGCTCACATTGGGCTTATCCTTTTCAAAGCCCGTAATTATCCTCGCGTTGTAAAGCACGCTCCTGTCAAAATATTTCAGGTACGCCTCATTGTTGCCCCAGCCGTTCTGAAAAATCACGATTTTGCAGTCCGTCCCCATAAGACGCCTGTGTCCGTCAAGCTCCGCCGCAATCTCCTCGTTTGCCGTAGCCTTGGCGCT
This sequence comes from Butyrivibrio sp., assembly GCA_023665525.1. Taxonomy (GTDB): domain Bacteria; phylum Bacillota; class Clostridia; order Lachnospirales; family Lachnospiraceae; genus Eshraghiella. The sequence goes on from JAMPDT010000040.1 coordinate 5,522, forward strand.
GACGATAATATAATCGAAGCCGCCGCCGTCAATATCATAGTCCGTGTATACCGCGACGTTTTTTACGCTGACCTCGCCGAATATTCCCGTCCTTACGGCTCCCCCCTCTCTCAGCGCCTCTGCGGTGCGCCCTCTCGCGATAACCGCCGTATCCATGCCGCCCAAGGACGCCGCCATAGCCACGCCGACCGCGCCCGCTCCTATGATAAGAACCTTCATTTTCTTTTCCTCCGAAAACAATTTTAATTCGGTCTTTCCCCGATAACACGAAAGGCTACGCCAACGCATAGCCTTTCGGTATATTATACAAACTAAATCAAATTATGTCAATCGGATTCAGAGGTTCCCGATTCCTCCTTCTTTTTCGCGGCAATCAACGCTATTGCCGAAATTACTGCCAAAATGAGCATATACTTTATATCCGAGGCAGAATCGCCCGTAGGCACGGATTCCGCCGTTACGATATAGTTTTTCAGTATTTGCCCCTCATAATTGCCGATAAAGTCAACCGTAACCGTATATTGACCTACCTCCGACGAGGCCTCGGGGAACGTAACCGTGTAATCCACGCCCTCGGCAAGGATCCTTCCGATACGGTCCGTCACTGTAACCGAAGGCTTCTTATCCGCGCCGTCATATACAAAGGTTTCTTGACTTAACGATACCGTTTGTATTGCGGGGATCGTTTTCTGCGCCTCGATTATCATGCCACACTTTGCGCAATGGCTTCCCTCCGACTTTCCGTCGCTTGCCGCCGTTGCCTTTAGAGCGCTGTCAACTGTAATGTCATGCATACTGTAAACAAGCTCCTCATAGGTATCCAAGCTGTCAAAGGTATAGAGGAATTTATTCGGCACAAGCTCCGCCTCTTCCAAATCGCTGTCCGAGAAATAAAATCCCACATAGTTCATTTCGGGTATATCGAGCGCCGCCGTCTGCTGTCCGTCTCCGCTTGTAAATATAATCTTATCCCATTTACTGCGGTTGACCGTTACGCAGTAAATCTTGACACCGCTCTCGAGCACCTTAATCTGCGATATTCCCTGAGCCTTTTCCAATGTGTTAATGCCTTTTCCCGTTTCGCTGTTGTAAATATAAGCGTTGACCTTAGCCCAGCCTATATCGTTGCAGAAATAAACCGTTACCACATTGTTCTTTTCCTTCATCGAAAGGTAATTATTGTACACGCCCAAAAATTCGTTGTAAATCGAATTTATTTCGCTTTCGCTCAGCAGCTCGGCTTCCAAGTCCCTATAATTGTAATAGGTTCTCTTGAGCCTTGCGTAATCCACATAGGAAGAATATCTGTAATCCGTCCTCAATAAGCTCTTTGTCACGTCCGTAAGCTTTTCAAGCGTCGATACGTCCGCCGTCGTTTGAAGCGCCGCTTCGTCGTCAATAACCGTAATCTCCGATTTATCGAATTCAAGCGGCAGGCTTTCGTATGAAAGCGTGAGTGTGCCGTCATTGTTTACCGTCAGCTTAAATTTGATTTTTCCCGACGATACGAATAATTTTTCGGGATCGGAAAGCGACGTTACCTTATAAAAGGTTGCCGACACAATGTTTTCTCCAAGCCAGCCGTTTGTCCAGTATGATGTGCTGGCGGACGATAACAGATACACGTAGCTGTCGTCGTAGAACTGGATCTCCAATTCGCCGTTCTCGTCAAACTCGTACTCTCTGCCCTCGTAATCGGCTCCGTCAAAATATCCCAAAAGGTAATATTTTGTGTTCCCATCTTCCTCAAACTCTCTGCTTGAGGTCCAAACAGACGCGCCGTCTCCCGACAGATTGATTGCGTCGTTTCCTTCTTCCCTTGTCACCAGCTCCCATTTATTCCAATAGGAGGTGACGTCGTCCGTCTTGTTTCCGCCGCCCCATTCCGCCTGACAGCGGTAAACCGTCAAATTCACAGCCGTCTTGGGAACAGTCGCTGTCTCGTCGGTCACTCTGTAATGCTCCCCTGTATCGACATCGTACAGGTATACCGCGGCTCCGCTGGAATATACATACGAGGTCGAGGTCGTATCCTTTACCAGAATATCAATCGTATCCTCGCCGCCGTCCGCCGCATATACTTCTGCCCTTGCCAAAACGGCAAGCTCCGACGCGGGCGCCAAATAATCCTCCGAGAATACCTCGAAATTGCTTTCCGATGCCGTAAGCTTTGTGCTGTCGGGCGCGTCGTCTCCCGCCGCGATAAACACCTTGCCATTAAGCTCCGATATTGTGTACTGCTTGTCCTCCAGCGCATACTGGAACAGGGTCGTCGAGCCCGAAATTCCCTGCATCTGTATGCGGTTGATTCCCTTCGTATCGTACTCCTCGGTATACTCCGCCGAGAACGTATAGGAATAAACCTTTAACCCATTATAGGTCTTTCCCGTATCCGACATTGTCCGCGCGGAATGAGGATATTTTCCGTCAACACAGCGGATATTCATTTTGTACGTGTAGCCCGAATCCGCGTAGTCCTTCGGAATCGCCCAGTAGACCGTGGTTTCGGTATAGGTTTTTGTGGTTTCCTCCTCTGCCGAAGTCTGCTGCTCCGACGGCGTGGTTTCTTCTTTTGAGCTTTCCTGCTCCGACGAGGCTTCCCCCTCGTCCGCCGTAAATGCTTCAAAGTTATCCTTTGTCGCCGTAAGCTTCGTGCTGTCGGGCGCGTCGTCTCCCGCCACGATGAACACCTTGCCGTCAAGCTCCGATATTGTGTACTGCTTATCCTCTACCGCGTACTGGAACAGGGTCGTCGAGCCCGAAATTCCCTGCATCTGTATGCGGTTGATTCCCTTCGTATCGTACTCCTCGGTATACTCCGCCGAGAACGTATAGGAATAAACCTTTAACCCATTATAGGTCTTTCCCGTATCCGACATTGTCCGCGCGGAATGAGGATATTTTCCGTCAACACAGCGGATATTCATTTTGTATGTGTAGCCCGAATTCGCGTAGTCCTTAGGAATCGCCCAGTAAACCGTGGTTTCGGTATAGGTTTCCTTGCCCTCGTCCGATTCGGTGGTTTCCTCCTCGGTAGGATTTTCCTCGGGATAAGAGATCGCGCCCTCCTTCCAGCGGAAGTTCGAGGAGCCCGCGACATAGAATATAATCTGCCCCGCTTCCCTTTCCGTCGGTCCGTACTTATTAAAATATGAGGTTACGTCATCGCTCTTGTTTTCCTCTCCGCTGTTCCATGAACCCTTACATCTGTACAATGTAAGATTCTTTGCGTTTTCGGGAATCTGCGCGATTCCCGTCTTGGAATCGACGGGGAAAACATTTCCCGAATCGTTATTGTAGAAGAACAACGCCGCTCCGTCGCTGTAAAGATACGAGGTTGCGTTTTCAATCTGCACGTCGATCTTTGTGGCGGATTCTTCTTCCGCAGGCGTATTATCGGTAGGCTTTTCCTCGGGATAAGAAACCGTGCCTTCCTTCCAGCTAAAGTCGGAGGAGCCTGCGACATAGAATATGGTTTGCCCCATATTTCTCTTTAACGGTCCGTATTTGTTGTAATACGAGGTTACGCTGTCACTCTTGTTTTCGGCTCCGCTGTTCCACGAGCCTTTACATCTGTACAATGTAAGATTTCTAGCGTTTGCGGGAATACGCGCGATTCCTGTCTTGGAATCGACGGGGAAAACATTTCCCGAATCGTTATTGTAGAAGAACAACGCCGCTCCGTCGCTGTAAAGATACGAGGTTGCGTTTTCAATCTGCACGTCGATCATTTCGGAGGATTCCTCCGTTGATTCCTCTTCCTCCGTAGGTATCTCTATCGGCTCGTGCGTATAATCCTTTGTCGTTACGATATACGTGTATGCCGGATAAATAAGGTTGTCCACCACGCTCAGACCGTTTGAGATAACCATATCGTCATAAACGTCAACGATATAGCACTGAGAGTTGTTCTCGTCCATATAGTAATCCAGCTTGCCGTCGGTTACGTGCGTCGTACATGCCGTTGCGGGAATATGGAAAAGATTCGCGGTTTGACCGCCTTCGTTGTCATAGTTCCAGTTGTATTCAAAATCCAAATGGGAATGTCCCGTGTAAAGGAACACCTCTGTATAGGTATCCATAAGCCTTCTGAATCTTTCGTTTCCCGGAAACGCGGAGGTCGTTCTCAGTCCGCCCGAATAATAATGCGCGGTCTTGTCGTCGCCGGGTCCCCAGCCGTGGAAAAACGCGTGTTCAAAGATGAAAATATGATGATCGTCATTATAGTACTCCTTCAGCCTGCTCTCCAGCCAGTCAAGCTGCTCCGTGCTGAATTCATCGTATCCGGCAACGTCCGAGGAGGTTTCCAAGGCAAGGAAGATGAAGTGGTCACCGTTGGGCGCCGTAATCTCGTACCAAGGATCGTCCCCAAGCTCGGAATTGTCCGCGCCGAGACCCGTAGCGGTTTCAAAGGCGGGCAGTCCGTAGCCTATATCACTCTTCATGCTGTGGTTTCCGTTCGCCTCGTAAATCGGGTTTGAGTAAGACGATGCGGCAATAATTTTTTGGAATACCTGCCATTCCTTTGAGGTTCCGTTCTGATAATTGTTTATGCAGTCTCCCGATACAGTTACGAAATCGACCTCACGGGCAGCCGCGTTCTCAAGCGCCGCCGCAAAATGCTCGAGCGCAAAGGTATAGAATACGGAGGACTGCAAATCCAACTGCGTATCCGACAGCGCCTCAAACGATAATGTCTTTTCACTGCTCTTGTGAGGATTTACCTTTTCTGCGGGAATATCATAAACAATATCGGCGTTCATAACGGATTTGTCCGTCGGCTCCTCGTCCGATTTAAATGCTATGATTTTCACGGCGTCGGCGGGAATTGCAATATTGGCAAGGAACTCATAGCTTCCCTTTCCACCCGATACCTCTACCTTGGATATTTCATAATACCCGTTAAGCGCCGTGCTGTCGTCAGCCCAGTACAGCCAGTAGGTTCCGTTATCCGATGCGTCGGCGCTGAGCGTTATGACACCCTGCGCAAAGCCCGCCTGCCGGTTCTCAAACGCATAGGATATGGTCGGAGCCTTGGCAGCCTTTACATTCATCGGAACAAACGGTAAGATTGCCATAAACAGGACCGCGCTCATGAATAACGATAATGACCTTTTTAATTTCGTTTTCATTCGTATCATCCTTTCTCATATGATGACTTAAGTCTAACATTTTTTAGGATTCCACGATATGCGTTTGTTAATTTATAATGCCCTTTTTTTGTTTCTCTACGACTAATTTTCTACAATAGTACAATAATTTTTTGCCATAATTCCATTAATTTCCTCCAAAAGCAACAAAAATAAGCTATGTAAGCTTATTTTTGTCTGCTGAATATATTTTCATCTACCATCTTATTAAATCCGTGTATTGCAGGAAGAGAAGCATTGCTGCGAATATATTGCGAAAGCGTACATTTATAATTTCTTTTAAAGGTCTGTATAAATGACTTAACATTCGCAAAACCGTTGTTCATGGCGGCTTCGGTTTCCGTCACGCCGTAGTTTTCCATGTCCGTCAGCGCATGTACCATTCTGATGTCGTTAAGATATGTGTGAAAGGTTTTATTTGTCTTTACCTTAAAAAATTTTGCAAAATAAGTCGGGCTTAATCCCACGACCGACGCCGCCGACTGAAGCGTAACAGCCTCCGAATAATGCTCGTTAATGTACTCGATTGCCTGTCTCGCATAATCATAATTCGGATTTTCGGCAAACATTTCGTCGCCCGAGCGCGGCGCCTTGCAGTGCGTAAACAAAATATCCAAAATATCAACCAAGGACGAAAGTATATGTATTTCCGCCAGCTCGTCCTCCGTATCGAGAAAGCCCGCGATACGCTCCAAATGCTTTTGGATAGCTTCCCTGCACTCACTGTTTTTTATTTCAAATCTGTATTTTTCAAAATTCGGAAAATACTGTTTCATAAAAACATACGAGTATCTGATAACCATATATTTAATATGCACATTCTCGTATTTTCCGTTTGTATGATGCACATCGTTTGAATTTATTACGACATATTCGTTATCGGAAAGTATAAAATTATCTCCTTGAACGCATACCTTCAAATCACCGTTTAAAATATAATCAATCTCCAATATCTTATGCCAGTGCTTATCAATATAGCATTCCTTGCCCGGTTTATCGTACAGCGAAATACGGGCGGGGAAATTACTTTCGGTCGATGACAGTTCATATCTGTATGTATAATTTTTTGCCATGCGCCATATCCTCCGCCGTCGGTGAAATCTCTGATTTAATGCTCCGACGTATATCATATATTATACATTTTTGCCGAAATAATCTCCACTGTTTTTTTTATCCAAAAGCCGCTTCCCAAAAAAGATTGAAAAAACTGTTGCCATTTTTCCTGAATTATGATAGATTATTTTGTGGATATGCTGCTATGGCTCAGTTGGTAGAGCGTCGCCTTGGTAAGGCGGAGGTCACGGGTTCAAATCCCGTTAGCAGCTTTCGGAAGCAACTGATTTTATTGGGCTTGAGACGCTTAAACTAAATAAGTAAGAGACAATCAAAAAGGCAATCGGACATATGCTCGATTACCTTTTTTTGCTGTTCCACTGCTTTTTATTAATTATCCATAGGAATGCTGACCGCCCGCGCTGCCGACAGATACTCTTCGAGCCTCTGCCTCTCAAGCTCTGTACGCATATTTTCGCTTAAAAATCGCGAAAAAGATTGACATTTCATACGACCGATGATATTATCTCAATAAAGAGAGGCGGTTTTGAACCACTTGACTATTCGTTAGCCTTGAGTGGGTTACTCGCTTCTTTTTTTATGTCCACAAAATCGTACAGGTACATCCTTCCTTTTCCCGTACAGTTTACTATCAGACACCCGGAATAAATATTATAAATTTCCGTTTTAACGGCATTGTCATATATCGGTACAGCAAACCTTGTAGTGTAATAATACCAACCGTTTGCCGCATCATCGGAATGCTTCTCTTTCCGATTTTCTCGAAACCTCTTATCGGAAGCAATCCTCACCATCTCGCGGATACCCTGTGCCGCATTTGCTTTCGCCTTTGCCCTGCTGCCTTTCATTTTCCTCGTATATTTTGAACCGGCATATTCATTCGGAAAGTCTTTTCCCAAATATACAATATCGCCTGTTTCCACTATTTTTACAAGCTCACCAACATAGCGCTCCAAATATTTTTCCACATCATTCCAGTCAATATTTTGTTTATTATTAAAGATAATGTCAGGCAGAACAACAATCTTGTTTCCATTCTTGTCCGATACGATTTTTGGTGTTATCATAGTGTTCCCCTTAACAATAATATTTTAATTGTAATGCGATTCCTCCAATTAAACTATTATATTCATTATCGCCTGCTTTCACCCCGGGTTAAATCCGCGCGCTGCCGACAGATACTCTTCGAGCCTCTGCCTCTCCAACTCCGCGAGCATATCTGCAAAGGGATTCAGATTTCCGTTTATTGCATAGGTTTCAAGAGCCTCGTAGTATTCAAGTCGGCTTTCCTTCGTTATGGAAACAGGAAGAAAGCCCTGCGTTAACAGCTGATAATTCATAATCATTCGCGAGGTTCTTCCGTTGCCGTCAATAAACGGATGTATTTTCACAAATTCCGCATGAGTCCATGCCGCCGACTCTATCGCGTTTTGCTCTGTTTTGTATGGCAAATCCGCAAAAAAGCTTTTAATCTGATGATACATCTCGCTTGGCGCAGGCGGTTTGTGAGCGGCTCCCGAAATACGAACCTCGACGTCTCTGTAAACACCGCCGACCAATATATTCGTCATCAGCATGGAATGAATATCCTTGACAAGGCTTTCGTCCAACCGTTTTCCTTCGGAGGCGCATTTTTTCACATATCCGAATGCTTTCGCATGATTTGCCACCTCATATATTTCGCGAAGCGTTTTTCCGCCCACCGACAAGCCGTCTTCTATAACAGCCTTGGCTTGCAAAAGCGTCAGCGTATTGCCCTCAATAGCCGTGGAATTATGCGCATACTCAATATTGAAGCTGTTGTCAAAGCTTGCCAGCACCTTAGACGGTATCTTGCCAAGCAGGCGGCTCAGTTCCTCTTTCATTTCCAAAAGTTTTTGATAATCCATATGTGCTCACTTCTTTTCTGCGTTTTTGCATTGTCGGGTATTCACATTATAACCCGAAAGCGACGGTGAATCAACATACAACTTTATTTATCAAGGTCATATTCTAAAACCTCTCCGCTCCTTCTCGGTTCTCTTGATTTTTCATATCTGAAACTTTTTGAATTGATTATTTACAAATTTCATTTTATATAGTATTATTGTATTGATAGTATATAACATCAGTCAATAGGAGGCATTCATATGGGAAAAAGCAGATCTGACAGCAAAAAGATTCCGTGGGAAATGGTAATTTTATCCCTTCTTTCCAAAAAGGATATGTACGGCTCGCAGATAGCAAAGGAAATAAAGTCCCGCAGCGGCGGCAAGGTAGCTCCGTTGATGGGTTCGATATATCCCGTGCTGTATAAGCTGACCGACAACGGATATGTGAAATCCTACGAAAAGTCGGTCGGGCGCAGGCTGAGCGTGGTTTATTACCGTATTACCAAAAAGGGACGCACCGAGGCAGACGTATTGATTAACAGGTTCCATGAGGAGATTTCCCTCGTTGAAAATTTTATGAATATGTGATTATAAAGAATTATGACAGCGGGAACCGAACCCGCCGATACACTCGACGGCTCCGTAAATCCTCTATCTCAAATTATTAATCTTGCTCCGTATTCTCTGTATCGCGTTATCGACGGCTTTGGTCGTCTTATTCAGGTGCGTCGCGATCTCCCCGTAGCTTAAGCCCTCGCGGTAAAGCTCGAGCACCTGAAGCTCAAGCTTGCTCAAATTTCCGTAAAGCGCCTCGATAAAGCGCTCCGTCTGCTCCTTGTTTATAAGCAGAGCCTCGGGATTCAGCTCGCCCTCCGAGGGGATTACGTCCCCAAGTCTCGCGTCGTCGCCCATTTCATCGGTAACGGGAGTATCGAGAGAAATATATGTGTTCAGAGGAGAATTTTTCATTCGGTTGTAGGCGGTAATGGCAGTCCGAATCTGCCTGCCTATGCACAGCGACGCAAAGGTCATAAATACCGTGTCCCTGCCCGAGTTATAGTCGCGGATCGCCTTATAAAGCCCTATCATTCCCTCCTGAAGCAGATCGTCGTTGTCCGCTCCCGTCAAAAAAAACGCCCGCGCCTTCATTCGCACAAGATTTTTATACTTGTTCACAAGCCTGTCCGCGGCGCCCGAATCGCCCTTGTGGTACATCGCGACCAGCTCCTCGTCGGACATTTTGGAATATTCGTCATTCATTCAAACGCCCCCGTTTTGACACGCAATTACGGCTGTGCAAGCCTCTGCCTTACGATTTCGTAAGCGAGCACTCCCGCAGCCACCGACGCGTTAAGCGAATCTATGCTGCCCCTCATCGGGACTGCGGCGGTCATATCGCACTTTTCCCTGACAAGACGGCTTACTCCGTCGCCCTCGCCGCCTATAACCAAGCCGATCGGTCCTCTAAGGTCCAGCGTATACATCAAGCTGCCTCCCATATCGGCGCAGACGAACCAAAGCCCTTCTTTTTTGAGTCCGTCAATCGTATGCCCGATATTTGTGACCTTTGCGACAGGCGTGTAATTAAGCGCCCCCGCCGAGGCTTTGGCAACCGCCGCGGTAAGCCCGACGGCGCGGTGCTTGGGTATAATAACGCCGTGAGCGCCCGCTAAGTTGGCTGTTCTTATAATCGCGCCGAGATTGTGCGGGTCCTCAATGCCGTCAAGAATAAAAACAAACGGCGGCTCGCCCTTTTCGCGTGCCGCGTTCAATATATCCTCCACCTCGGCATATTCGTATGCCGCCGCGCTTGCCACCACGCCCTGATGATGACCGCCCGACGACAGGTAGTCTAACTTCTCCTTGGGAACATAGCTGATTATCGTCCCCGCCTTTTTTGCCTCGCGCAGTATTGTCATAATCGGACCGTCCTTGCAGCCGTCCAGCACATAAAGCTTGTCTATGGTTTTGCCCGAGCGGTACGCCTCGATAACCGCGTTGCGCCCCTCAATCATAAATTCGTTGTATCTCATTTTTTCTCCTGTTTTCACGGCGTTCTGAGCTTAACGGGTACCTTCCTTAACCGCCGCCCAGCCCGCCGACACGATTTCCATAATACGCCCGAAGGACTTCTGCATATAAAGCCAGCCGATCAGCGCCTCGAAGCCCGTCGCGCGCCTGTAATCGGCAACCGTTGCGTTCTTTGCCCTTGTGGGCGAATGCGCGTTGCGCCCGCGTCTGTAAGCCGCCTCCTCCTCGGCGTTTAAGATTCCCGCCGAAAGAAGCGCGTCCGCCATAGCCGCCTGCGTCCCCGCCTTTGCAAGCCTGCTCGCCCTGCGGTTGAGCATATCCACGGGGGCGTTGCCCGCGTGGACAAGGCTCGTCCTTATTATAAGCTCGTATACGCCGTCGCCGATATAAGCGAGCGTCAGCGGCGAATATTCCGAAACGTTTGCCTCCTTAAGCGCAAACGCCTTCTCCATTGCCTCATACATATCTACACGCTCTCCCATACGGTGCCTTCCCTCGTATCCTTGATACGGATCCCCTTTTCAAGAAGCTCGTCCCTTATCGCGTCCGCCCTTGCAAAATCCTTTTCCTTTTTGGCGGCCACGCGCTCCTCTATTTTGGCAAGCACATAAACCCGAAGCTCCTCGTCAATCCCCTCTTTGCCGCTTTCTGCGCCCTGCATTCTCGCAAGATCCAAGGAAAGCACGCAGTCAAAGCTTTTAATCAGCTCCAGCTTTGTCAAATCGGTCAGCTCGCTCCTTAAAACGTCATGGACCACCGTTATGGCGGAGGAGGTGTTTATATCGTTTGCGAGCGCGTCCTCAAAGCGGCTCTTGAAGGCGGCAAAGCCCTCCCCGTCAAGCTCGCCCTCAGCCTTAAGCTCCCCGATCCGCTTTACGAGCTTATTGTACGCAGCGGTCATATTGTCCATTACCTCAAACGAAAACTCCAAGGGCTTGCGGTAGTGCGACTGAAGGCAGAAAAGCCTGTAAACCAAAGGGTCGTAGCCCTTTTTCTCAAGCAGTGAAACCGTGAGGAAATCGCCGTTTGACTTGCTCATTTTGCCCGATCTGTCGTTCAGATGATGCACATGGAACCAGTAATTGCACCATTTATGGCCTAAGTACGATTCGCTCTGCGCAATCTCGTTGGTATGGTGGGGAAAAATATTGTCAACGCCGCCGCAGTGTATGTCCATATACTCGCCGAGGTGCTTCATGCTTATGCACGAGCATTCGATGTGCCAGCCGGGATACCCCGTTCCCCACGGGCTGTCCCATTTAAGCTCCTGATTGTCGAACTTGGATTTCGTGAACCAAAGCACAAAATCCGCCTTATTGTGCTTATTCGCGTCCTCCTCCACGTCGTCCCTCACGCCGACCATAAGCTCCTTTTCGCTTTGGCTTGAAAAAACATAATAATCCTTAAGCTTGGAGGTGTCGAAATAAATGTTTCCGCCCGCCGCGTAGGCATAGCCCTTTTCCAAAAGCGCCTCAATCATATTGATGAACTCGGGAATGCAGTTCGTCGCAGGCTCAACAACGTCGGGACGCTTTATGTTAAGCTTTTCGCAGTCGGCAAAAAAAGCGTCCGTATAGAACCTCGCAATCTCCATAACGGTCTTATGCTCCCTTTTCGCGCCCTTGAGCATCTTATCCTCTCCCGTGTCGGCGTCGCTCGTAAGATGTCCCACGTCGGTGATGTTCATAACGCGCTTAACGTCGTAGCCGACATAGCGGAGCGTTTTTTCAAGAACGTCCTCCATAATATAGCTGCGCAGGTTGCCGATATGCGCGAAATGATAGACCGTGGGACCGCAGGTATACATACCGACCTTCCCGTCCTCGTTCGGCACAAATTTCTCGACCTTCCTTGTCAGTGTATTAAAAAGCCTAACCCTGTTCTCCATTGTTTTTTTCCAACCTTTCCATAATCCGCCCGAGCTGCTCCTTAAGAAAAGCGTTCTCGCTCTTAAGCGTATTTATATCGTTCAGCACGGGGTCGGGAAGATGTATCTGATCCAAATCCGTGTTGGGAAGCCTTACGTCGTTGCTCTTTACTATGCGCCCCGGAATGCCTATAACCGTCGAATGGGGCGGCACCTCGTCGAGCACGACCGAGCCCGCGCCGATTTTGGAGCCCTCGCCTATCGTAAAGGAGCCCAAAACCTTGGCGCCTGTGCTGATCATAACATTGTCCTCTATCGTAGGGTGGCGCTTGCCCTGCTCCTTGCCCGTACCGCCGAGGGTAACGCCCTGATAAATCGTCACATTGTCGCCGATTACCGTGGTTTCCCCGATCACCACGCCGTGTCCGTGGTCTATAAAAAAGCCCTTGCCGATCACGGCTCCCGGGTGAATCTCTATTCCCGTTCTGCGGGCGCAGCGCTGTGAAATCCTGCGCGCCCTGTAAAATTTTCCCCGAAGATAAAGCCTGTGCGCCTTGCGGTATTTCCATACCGCCCAAAAGCAGGGATACAGAAATACCTCCCTGCGGTGCTTCATCGCGGGATCCCTGTCCTTTATTACCTCGACGGATTCCTTAATATAATCCCTGAATTTCATTTTTTCCTCCAACAGACATCGTATATCTATATTATATTAAATATTGCCGTCAGAGTTACAACAGCCGGGACAGCCCCCGCACTGCCTGCCGCCGCCCATAATATCCACGTGTATACAGTCCTCAAGCTCCGTGAGCAGCGCCGACGCCTGCGCGGCTATGCCCTCGCCCGCTCCCGTAAAGCCGAGCCCCTCCTCGGTCGTCGCCTTCACGCTTACGCGCGACACGTCTATGCCGAGCGCGCCCGCGATATTTTCACGCATTGCCTGTATATACGGCGAGAGCTTCGGCTTCTGCGCGATTATTGTGCTGTCTATATTTTCGATAATAAAATTATTGTCGGAAAGAATTTTTGCCGCGCGCTCCAAAAGCCTCACGCTCGAAATTCCCTCATACGCCGCGTCGCTGTCGGGAAAATGCGTCCCGATGTCGCCGAGAGCGGCGGCTCCCAAAAGCGCGTCCGTAACCGCGTGCAAGAGCACGTCGGCGTCCGAATGCCCCAAAAGACCCTTATCATAGGGAATCTCCACGCCGCCGATTATAAGCCTCCTGTTTTCGGTTAATCTGTGAACGTCATAGCCCGTACCGATTCTCATTAAATCCTCCCAAAATACGCCCCGCGTATAAAGCAAAACCCCTTTGATTGAGCAATCAAGGGGTGTTCGTGTTCAAGTAGCGGAGAAGGGAATCGAACCCCTGACACCATGGGTATGAACCATGTGCTCTAGCCATCTGAGCTACTCCGCCATATTTTATTGAAAAGTGGGGCCTATAGGGCTCGAACCTATGACCCTCTGCTTGTAAGGCAGATGC
>JAMPDT010000041.1 GCA_023665525.1 Butyrivibrio sp.
GGGAGTATTTGGAGGACAGAGAAAAGGAGGTTGTTTCGATTATGATGAGTTTGTACGATGAGGAAGAGGTTATGCGGTCTTATATCAAGAGCGAACGTTATGAAGCGGCACAGGAAGCGGCACAAAAAGCCGAACAGAAAAAAGCTAAAGAAAAAGCAAGTCTTATGCTTAAAAATGGCAAGATCACAATGGAGGAAATGCCTGTTTTCTTCCCTGAGTTATCCGATGAAGAAATCAGTGAAATTGAAGCTGATATTATGCAGCCTACGTAAACAAATAACAATTTAATATTACAATAACAGTGTAAAACAGTAAAACATAAACCATGCGAGGAGGATTATTATGAAAACCATTTTAAAACGAATATCTATAGTCATCACATGTATTTGTATGTTAAGTATGATAGCTTGTTCAAATGCTGGTAATAACGGTAGTGACAATAGTGGAAACAATGCACCTGAATTAACCATGGAGGAGAAAATTGTAATCGCTACACTCCAAGGATGTCTTAGATCTCGCGCAGAAAATATTAACGATACCTATGAACAATTGCTTTCCACATTCAAATTAACAAAACTTGAAGTGAGACATTTTACTGAAGACAACCATAATAACGGCAAATTAACTAAGGAATATGATAAATATTATATAGATTTAATAGATGATGGTTATATTTTAAAAATGAATTATGAGTACATAACGTCAGGAAATAAGCTTGTAATAAAAGAAGATGTGTATTCAATGGTTTATCAGGATGGTTCAGCAAGATTCTATACGATCCAAGACAACAACAATATTATGGATGAATTATTAAGAGATTGCTTTGATAGTGTTTCAGAAGCTGTAACTATTAATACAGATGCTGTCATGGCTAACTTGTCCGATCAGGAGATATCAATTGAAGTTCAACGCTATTTAAAGAGTCTTGAATAAACAAATAAAATGCAGACCTAGAAGCCCGCATTTTTATAAACTTAAAGCTCATTACAAAAATCAAGTGAAAAAACTATGCGCCTTTTTTGCGCTCAAAAGAAGGAACCTGAACGCCGCCGTCCGCGTTCAGCCTCCAAGCGCCTTTTTTTCGCGCTCCATCTCAAGCATAAGCCTTTTCAAAGTCCATTTGGCATTAGTCGGCGTAAGCACGGATTTGTAATCCACCTGTTTTGAGGACTGCCTGAGCTTTGCAAGAAGCCTGTCCATATGCTTTTCGCTCAAAGCGCACATAAGCATAAGCGATTCGGACGGCAGCCCGTCATGCATAACATCTGAGCACGATACTTCCTCCGCTTCATTGTTAACGATTCTTTCAAGCGTCTCCGTATACATTCCGGCAGCGGCGCTAATTGTTTTAATCCGCATATTTCCCGCGATTCCCGCGATAAATTTTTCCGTTTCAGGTTCAACATTGAAAAGAATTATTTTTTCCATAGCAGTGTCCTATCCGTGTATAACTGCCAAAACAGCGCCAACAGTGATGAAAATACCCGAGGAAATGAAGAAATGCGACAGCGACGGCTTCTTTTTGGCGCGCTTTTCCCGGACATAATCGTAATAATCGGGAATTTCCTTTTTGCCGCGGCTAAGTTTCTGCGCCAGCTTTTTCCACAAATAGCCCGCCGCGTACAGACCGCCCGCGTTCGCGGCGAGCAGGATCAGCCCAATACACAGCGTCAACATACCCGCCACAAAAAACGCGTCGCTTAAGATTCGTATATACTGAGCCGCCAAATCAAAATACGTGCTTTCGTACCATACGACAAGCCCCGCCGCCGCCAAATCGACGCCGACGGTTATAAGTAAATTTCTAATCGACCGCTTTTTCATCTAATTTCTCAATTTCCTTACGATAATCCGCAAGCTCCACGCTGTTGCAGCTTACATAATGCCCCGGAAGGATCTCTGCGAGCCTCGGCCTTTCGCCGCTGTAATCGTGCGCTTCCTCGGGCTTATATATGATACGCCTTCTGTGCTTTTCGTAATGCGGGTCGGGATAGGGGATCGCCGACAAAAGGGATTTGGTGTACGGGTGCAGAGGGTGGCGGAACAGCTCCTCCGAATCCGCAAGCTCCACTATTTTGCCGAAATACATTACCGCGATTCTGTCCGAAAAATATTTCACAACGGAAAGGTCGTGGGCTATAAACATTATGGTAAGCCCCATTTTTTCCCTAAGCTCGTTGAGAAGATTTATTACCTGCGCCTGAATGGACACGTCGAGGGCGCTTATCGGTTCGTCCGCGATTATAAGCTTCGGGTTCATTACGACCGCTCTCGCGATTCCGATACGCTGGCGCTGTCCGCCCGAAAACTCGTGCGGGTACCTTCCCGCGTGCTCCTTTACAAGCCCGACCGTTTCAAGTATGTCGTAAACCTTCTCGTCTATGACCTTTTTGTCCTTAACCCCGTTTATTACCAGTCCCTCGGAGATAATCTCGCGCACCGTCATTCGGGGATTAAGCGACGATATGGGGTCCTGAAAAATCATCTGTATGTCTGTTACCGAGGGGTGCTCCTTATTAATCTTGGCAGCCTTTGCCATAAGACTTTTTTGTCTTTCAATCTCGGTCTTAAGCTTTGCCGCCTCCTCGGGAGAAGCGGTTTTCAGGGCGGCGCGGCATTTCGCGATTTCGTCCTTGTAATCGCGCAGTCCCGCGCTGACGTGCTCCCCGTTAAAATAAACGTTGCCGCCCGTTATACGGTAAAGCTTGATAATCGAGCGTCCCGTGGTGGTCTTGCCGCAGCCCGACTCTCCCACAAGCCCGAATACCTCGCCCTTTTTTATATCGAAGCTTATTCCGTCCACAGCCTTAAAATCGGCTTTGCCGTTTTTAAAATACTGGCGCAGATTGTCAACCTTAAGTATGATTTCCTGTTCACTCATTTTTATCCGCCTCCAGTCCTTCTCTTAATTTTTTCATACGCGCAATGCGGTCGGTAACGATTGCGGGAGGCTCGACCTTCGGCGCGTTCGGGTGCATAAGCCACGTTGCCGCCTTATGCGTCGGGGACACCTCAAACAGAGGCGGCTGCTCCTCAAAGTCTATCTCCATTGCGTATTTGTTGCGCGCCGCAAAGGCGTCGCCCTTGGGCGGATGGATCATATTGGGCGGAGTTCCGGGAATGGACATAAGCTTTTCCTTGGTGTCCAGATCGGGCATCGACGAAAGCAGCGCCCATGTGTAGGGGTGGCGGGGGTCGTAAAAAATATCGTCCACCGTTCCGTACTCGACGATTTTGCCCGCATACATTACCGCAACCTTATCGGCGACATTGGCAACCACGCCCAAATCGTGCGTGATAAAAATAACGGTCAGCTTACGCTTTTCCTTAAGCTCGCTTATCAGCTCCAAAATCTGCGCCTGTATCGTAACGTCAAGCGCCGTCGTAGGCTCGTCGCAGATAAGTATCTCGGGATTGGCGGCAATGGCGATCGCGATTACGATACGCTGCCTCATTCCTCCCGAAAACTCAAAGGGGTACTGGTCAAAGCGCTTTTCCGGCTCCTTGATCCCGACGTCCTCCATAATCTTGATCGCCTGCGCCTTCGCCTCCTCCTTGGTCACATAGCGGTTCATCATAACGGCTTGGTCGATAAGGTAATGGATATATGTATTTGCGTTCTCTTCGCCGCCGAGGACCTTCGTGAGCTTTGCCGTGAAGTCCTTCATAAAATCGCTCTGCAAATCCAAGCCGTCCCGGTCCTTAAGCACCCTGTCCCTGAATTCGTCTATTATTTTATCGCCGTCCGCAGCCCCCGAATCGGCAAAGCTTTTTCTCAGCGCCTTAAGTCTGCTTTTGAATGCCTTCGAGGAATATTTGCGGTTGGTCTTAACATTGAGCAGGGTTGCCTCCGTCATCTGCTTGCCGATCTTCATAATCGGGTCAAGGCTTGACATAGGGTCCTGGAATATCATCGTGATTCTGTTCCCGCGCAGCTTGTTGAACTCCTCCTCGGGCAGCGTCAGCAGATCCTTGTTGTCGTACATTATTTTTCCGCCCTCGACTATGCTGTTGGGAGCGAGAATGCCGAGAATCGCCTTTGCCGTAACCGATTTGCCGGAGCCCGATTCGCCCACTATCGCCAAGGTTTCTCCCTTTTCCATTGTAAAGGATATATCTCTTACCGCCTGCACGTTGCCGTTATCCGTCCTGAAGGAAATGGCAAGGTTCTGAACGTCCAATATTTTTCTCATCGCCGTACCTCCTATTCGTCAGCCCCGCGCAGAGCCGGGTTGAATGCGTCCCTAAGTCCGTTTCCGAACAGGTTGAAGCATATAAGCAACAGCGCTATGAACACAGCCGGGAAGAATATGCAGTGCGGGTAGGTGGACAGCGTCGTCTGTCCGTTATTCAGCATCGTACCGATACTCGTCATCGAATCCGACTGGAGATTAACTATTCCGAGGAAGGACATATTCGCCTCGGAAAGGATCACTCCCGGAATCGAAAGCACGGACGCGGTAATTATATAGCCGATTCCGTTCGGCAGTATATGTCTGAAAACAAGCCTCTTGTCCTTGGCTCCGAGCGTTCTTGCCGCCATAACGTATTCCTGTCCCTTGAAGCGGTACATCTGCGCCCTTACCGTGCTCGACGTGCTTATCCAGCCGAACGCCACAAACGCGAACAGAAGCGACGGCACGGGACCGACCTTATCCGCGAAATAAAGCTGGAACAGCGAGAAAATAACTATGGTCGGTATTTCCCATATGAAATCCTTGATACGCTCGATTACCAAATCCACAGCTCCGCCGTAGTAGCCCTCGATCGCCCCGACAATTACTCCGAGGAAAAGATTGATGGCGGAAACCACGATACTGAGTATAAGAGACAGCCTCGCGCCCTCCGCAAGCCTTACGAGAATATCGTAGCCGTTTACGTCTGCACCGAAAAGGAAGCTTGCATAATCGCCGTTTTGGTATTTGTACCATTCGCTGTAAAGCACCCTTACGTTGTACTGCGTGTCGTTGTTTATCGGCTTGCACATAACAGGCTCGCCGTTATCGTCGCGGAGATATATATCCTGCAATTTACCCGTTAAATCCCTTTCGGCTACTCCCTTTTCGTCCGTCAGGTACCACACGTTCGCGTCGTTTTGGAAAGCCACGGAGTTGATTTTATCAGTGTCTATAATGGGATAAAAAAGCTGCACTCCCGTCTGCTTCTCGTACTCCTGCGCCTCCCTGTACTGCTCGGCGGTTATGGTTTTGTATACAAAGCCCACTCTCGCGTAGGTATCCACGTCGATTTTGTACTGCTTGCCGCCCCTCTTGCTCGCGGCGTTATTCTCCACCTCGCCCTTGAACTCAACGATGGCGCCGGGAATCCCCTCGTATCGGTCGTAGGTTTGCTGGTTCACGGTAAAGGTCTTGCAGCCGTCCCATATCCCCCAGCCCCAGCCCGCTATAAGATTGTTTTTGGGCAGGCAGTAGGAATAGTAGGCGTCGCGGTCGTCCTTACTGTACCTTGACACAAGCGGCGTAACGATCGCGAACAGCACCAACAGAATAATGACAATCGCACCCATAACCGAGCTTCTGTTCTTGCCAAAGCGCCTGAACGCGTCCTTGAAATAGCCCACGGGCTTCGTGTCGAATTTCTGGTCGTGAATCTCCTTATCCTGCTGGACAAAACGGAATTTTTCCTTCGGAATATCCTTGAAATCATCAATATTCATTGGTCTTGCCTCCTCCCATACGGATTCTGGGGTCTATAAAGCCGTAGCTTAAATCGAAAACAAGCCCCGCCACCAAATCAATGGCGACGTAAAACATCGAAATAAGCATAAACACACTGTAATCCCTTGACGTAATCGAAAGCACGAACACCCTGCCTATTCCGGGCACGGAGAAAATCTGCTCGATTATGATCGAGCCCGAAATAACGTAAATTACGTCCGCAAGAAACGACGGCAGCAGCGGCACCATGGAATTGCGCAGCGCGTGCCTGAAAAGCGCCTGCCTCTTGGTCAGTCCCTTTGTTCTCGCCAAAAGCATATATTCGCTGGTCATAGATTCCGTAAGCTCCGCGCGGACAAATCTCATATCGCCCGCGATAACTCCGAACGAGAGCGCCAATATCGGCATTATCGCCGATTTAAACATCGGCCACGTAAAATAGTCCGTACCCGACTTCATTACGAGCGGCAGAAGGTTAAGCTTGAAGCCCACAAGATACTGGAGCAGGAAAGCGTAAACAAACGCGGGAACCGATATGAAAAACATAACGAACACGTTAAGCACATGGTCCTGCCACTTGTTTTTGAAATTGGCGGCGAGTATGCCGAAAACAACCCCGAGCGGTATGCTGATTATTATTGACACCACGTTTACATACAGGGTCGCGGGGAATTTTGAGGAAATATATTCGGTAACGGGCTGGAACGCCGTTCCGATCTCCGTACAAAAGCCCCAGTCCCATTTCGTAAACACATTTTTAAGGAAGATACCGTACTGCACTATGATGGGCTTATTGTAGCCCCATGCCTCCCTCATCTGCTCAAGCTGCTTTTCGTAGCCGCCGATTCCCGCGTGGATATGGTTCGGCAGCAGCCTTATAAGTATGAACAGAACGGTCATTATGGCGAAGCCCGTGACCAACATAAGTCCTATTCGTTTAAAAATATACTTTCTCATATGATCTCCCTTCTGTAATAGTCAGTTTCCCTTTGATACGGCGTCAACTCATATCAGTCCCGAACGCGCCCGCCAAAGACGGCTGTATCCGCGACTCATAGGAATTGCCTTTAACAAGATACGGCAAGGCGCGGCAGTCAAGCCGCACCTCGCCCTTATATCTTTTTTAACAGGTATTAATACTTAAGCTGATTGTTCTGATCCGCGCAGTACTTATCCCATTCCTCGTCCGTGTAGTTATAGGTCATAAACCTAAGACCGCCGTAGGAATCAGAGTAGCACGACTTAAACTCGTAGGTGATGTACTCTACCTTCTGCGAGATAAGCTGTGCGGAACGGTCGTTCCAAATCGGGATTGCGCAGTATTCGTCAAGGATAGCGCCCTCGATAGCCGCAAGAACCTCAAGCCTTGTATCGGTGTCCGCAAGCGCCCACTGTCCCTCGCAAAGCTCTATGTACCAGTCATAGAAGGAATATGTATACTCCTTGCCGCCGATTGTCGCGGTAACCTTCTGCTGGGAATCAAAGCCGAACTCCGCGTCGCTGTAAAGCGTCGGGTCGCAGTAGCACTGTGTCAGGGCATAGGGATCCATATCGCTTCCGCCCCATGCGCTGAAAATCATATCCGCGGTGCCCGCAGCCATGGACGCATAGTAGTCGTCAACCTCTTTAAGCTCAACCGAAACCCTGCCCTCAAGCGGAGTTCCCTTCGTAGCCTCGGTTATTGCGTCCTGGAAGAAGTTCACCGATTTCTGCATGGTATCGGATGCCTTGGAAACGTTGAACTCGATAACAACCTTATCTCCGTCCTTGATGTCGCCCGCCTCCAGCGCAGCCTCATAAGCCGACGTATAAAGCTTCTTTGCCTCCTCGACATTGTAGCCCGAAAGCTTGTCGTAGCTTTCCGCCGCATAAACCTCGGTCAGGATATTTTTCGCGTAATCCGTATCGCGGTAAATGCTGAAATCGTTTACATCGTATACATACAGGCTGTTGAACAGTCCGTATGCGGGTCCGCAGGCGGGGAACGCCGTCTGGCAGAACTCCGAGCGGTCAAGCGAAAGCGAGAACGCCTTTCTGAAATCCTTGTAGGTAACAATCGTCTTGTTCACGCCCGAGGTTTCTCTTGCCTTAAGCGCGTCGTAATCCGTATTCAGGGACGCCTTCCAGGTATAGGTGGTAGGCGTATAAAGAGCATAGTCGCTCGTAGCGTAGGTGTTAAGATCCTCGGCATTGAGCGCAAGGTCGTCTAATTTACCCTGAAGGAAAAGCTGTACAACCGTCGCGTGCTCGTCGATCAGATTGTAGACGATTTTGGTCGTCTGGTACTGATTGTTATATGCCTCGTCGCTGTATCCGAAGAACTTATCGTTCTTTTCAAGGACAATCTCCTTGTCATTCTGCCAGCTCACAAGCTTGTAAGGACCGCAGGAGGCGTAGGTGTCAACCGAGGTTCCGTAGGTCGTCTTGGTAAGTCCGCCCGCGTCCTTCTTGTTTGCCTCGTAAATATCCTCCTTTACAAGCCATGTGACTGTAAGTCCGTAGTAGAGCATATACTCCGACGTGCAAGGCTTATCGAGTATCATAGTTATGCAGTAATCATCGTCCTTAATAAATCCGACCTCATCCCATGTCTTAACCTCGGGAATCTCCTGATATGTACAAAACTCAAGAATCTCCTCGTCGTAAAGCTCCATTCCGAACGCCGCGTTGACTGCGTCCACCAAAGCCTTAAGCGCCGTCTCAACATCGCCTTCAACCTTAACCCAGTCCTCATCTCCCTGAAGCTTCTTAAGCTCTGCCACAGTATCAACTCCGTCAAGCTCGAACGCCTCCGCGCCGTACTCCTCCACAGCAGCCTCAAGGCTCATGCCGAAGAACGCCGTATCCTTCGTAACGCTGGTATACATATCGCCCTCAAAGTCCGCATATTCCTCGCTGTCCGCATCGAAAATGCTTATGTACTGGGGCTGACCGTTGGCGTAGTACTCATACGCGTTGGCAACCGCGTAGGTTCCCTCCGTAAAGGACGTAGCCCTGTAATTCGCCATATTCGGATCGAGCATCTGCTTCCATGAGTACAGGTAGGAATCCGCGTTGATCGGCGTTCCGTCGTCCCATGTAACGGTGTCGCGGAGCTTAATCTTGAACGCGTAGCCCTTTTCCGCGTCCGCAGGCACTCCGTATTTCTCATTGCCCGCGTACTGTGAGGTAACGTCCTCGGGCGCTGCCGCCGCCGCCTCGCAGATATACTCGTAATCCTTATCCTTGGAGTATATTATGTCGTAGAAGCCGAGTCCCGTATAGCGCTGAATCGCATTCTCGTCGGTAAGCTCCCACTCGTGCGGGTTGAGCGTCCGCACCGACGACGTACCTATATAGGTATTATAGGTGTAGTTACCGTCCTTCCTTCCGGTGTCCTTGCTCTTGCCGCAGCCCGCCGCCGTCACGGCAGTCATTGCGCCCACAAGAAGCAAAGCAGCCAATCTTTTTGCTTTCTTCATAGAAAACCTCCTTTTTGTATGGATACTCTATATCAATTCAACGCACTAAAGCGGCGAATGATATAGAAAAAGGACTCAATGCCATTGTTTTCATTGAGTCCAAAATCCCACTAATGACATTCTAATTTTATATCCTTAATAAAGATTTGTCCATAGGAAATTTATAAATATTCATAAAATATTCAGCAGAAACGCCCTTTATGCATAATTCGGAAGGCTATTCGCGCCGCGCGGACACCAGCGTATAGCCCGCCTGCGTTATAACCTCCCTAAGCCTTTCCGTATCCGGCTCCTCCTCGGCGGTAATCTCCGTCCGATTCTTTTTGTGCGAGGACTTAACCTTTTTCACCGCAAAATTCGCTCTGATCGCGTCGTTTACATGAGCCTCGCACATTCCGCACGCCATCCCCTCAACCTCAAGTATTATTTTAACCATTTATATGTCACCTCCGCATAATTTTTGCCCCTCGGGCTGCTTCAATAATACTATAAACCGCACCGAAAATCAAACATAGACGAAAACGCGGCGCGTATGCTATACTTGTATAAAATCACGCGGAGGAAAATATGCTTTACGACAAGGATATACGCGAGCCTCTTTTCGATTATCTCGAGGAGCGCTTCGGAAAATCAAGAATATTCGAGGAGGTCCCCATGGCGCGGGCGCGCGCCGACGTAATGACGGTACTGCCCGACGGGCTTGTGGGAATCGAAATCAAAAGCAGCGTCGATACCTACGAACGCCTTAAGGGACAGGTTCGGAACTACAACAAGTTCTGCGACCGCTGCTACGCCGCCGTCGGTCTGCGCCACGCAAAGCATATCGCGGAGCATATACCCGATTTTTGGGGGATCCTCTGTATTTACGAGGACAACCGCCGCATAATAATCGAGGAGCTTCGCGAGGCTCTCCCGAACCCCAAGCTCAATCCCGATTTTCAGCTCAGCCTTCTCTGGAAAAATGAGCTTTCCAATATCCTCGCGCAAAACAGCCTCCCCAAATACCGCAGTCAGAGCAAGGCGTTCGTGCGCAGAAAGCTCATAGAAAAGGTCCCCGCGCCGCTGTTAAAAAAACAGATGTGCGAGGAGCTGTTTGAAAGAGATTATACGGTGTGGGGACGGTGAAACGGCGCTCATTCCCCCAAATAATCCCCGCCCACTGGCGTTTCCATACCGTGCGGGTTCTTTGCGGTTATCTCCAGCCAAAGCCTTATATATGCCGCAACTGGCGATATTTTCGCAAGAACGCGGATCCCGAGCTTCTCGTACTCGCGGCAGCTCTCGTAGTCGGCGCCGCCCGAAGCCCCGACAAGATAGAGGGGAACTCCGCGCTTTGCCGCCTCGTATGCGAACGCGCGCAGAGAATCCGATTCCGTGCCAAGCGTGCCCGAATGATAGCTGCCGAGCAGTACGGCGCGCACCTCCTCGGGCAATGCAGGGTATTTCATTCCGGGATAGGGATTTATACACAAAACACCCGACTCCCCGGGGCAGTTATCCCCAATCTCATAAAATTTTTCGCAGTTTTTTTCCGAATAACCGTTATTGTAATAAAAATGCCCGTCCCCGAAATATCCGAAATACGAGTTTTCGCAGCTATAAAGACAGTCGCTGAAGGCGCTGTGCGGCATAAGGCGGCTCCCTCTGTGGATACGGCACGGCTCGCCCGCGTTCGCATACGGCACAAAAACGCCGCCGCCGTATTTTCCCTCAATAAAATCCACTGCCGCCGCCATATTCACAAGACCGTTCGCTCTCGGATCCTCAAGAACATAATTGCTGCACACGAGCATAACGGGAGCGCAGTCCAAGCCCAGCGTATACGAAAGCATCGCGGCGGTATACTGAACCGTGTCGCTGCCGTGGGTCACGATGATTCCGTCGTATCCCGCCGAAAGCCCCTCCCTAACCGCGCCAAGAAGCCTCGGGTAATACGAGCAGTCCATATTTTCGCTGAGGACCGTATACGGCTTTACCGTATCAAGCTGCGCGCCGCCGCCGTATTTTTGCCTGTACGCTTCGAGCAGCGCATACGGCTTTGCCTCGTCGGGTGAAATATAATCCCCCGAAAGCGTGCTGCCTATTGTTCCGCCCGTAAAAACAACAAGAATTTTCATATATCAGTATCCTTTCTCAACGCCAAAATATCATCGACAATACGGCTCACACAGCCGATATAGCTTTCCGTGTTCTTTATGTCCTCCGCGGTAAAATAATATGTGAAATACGGGATTTCACTGTTCGTGAACCTCATTCGGCTGCCCATTCGGCTTATCATCGGCGGTATTCCCGAAGCGTCCAGCTTCGCCTGCGGATACATCTTGATTTTCATATACTTGCGGCTGCCCTTTATCTCCATAATGTACGCCTCATGCGCGCGCGACTTGATAAAGGCTATCTGCATAAGATTCAGCGCCGACTTGGGAATATCCCCGTAGCGGTCGGTCAGCTCGTCCGTCATATCCGACAGCTCCTCGCTTGTGGCAATCGCGGCAATTCTTTTGTATATGTCGAGCTTTTGGCTCTCGTTGCGTATATAGGACGCGGGGACAAAGGCGTCCGCGTCTATATCCACAACCGTTTCGTAGTCCTCGTGAGTTGCGATTCCCTTAAGATTGGCAACCGCCTCGTTGAGCATCTTGCAGTACAAATCGTAGCCGACGGACTCCATATGACCGTGCTGCTCCGCCCCGAGAAGATTTCCCGCGCCTCGGATCTCCAGATCCTTCATCGCGATTTTGAAGCCCGAGCCAAGCTCCGTAAATTCCCGTATCGCGCTGAGCCTTTTTTCGGCGACCTCGCGCAGAAGCTTATCCCTCCTGTAAAAAAGAAAGGCGTATGCCGTTCTTCCCGACCTCCCCACGCGCCCGCGAAGCTGATAAAGCTGCGAAAGCCCGAAGCGGTCGGAGTCGTGGATAATGATCGTGTTTACATTGGGAATGTCAAGCCCCGTCTCGATGATCGTCGTCGATACAAGCACGTCGATTTCGCCGTTCACAAAATCCGCCATAATCTGTTCAAGCCCGCGCTCGCTCATCTGACCGTGCGCAAAGGCTACGCTCGCCTCCGGCACGAGCCGCCCGATCGACGCCGCCATATCCTCTATTCCTATGACCCTGTTGAAAACATAGTACACCTGACCGCCCCTTGCAAGCTCGCGGTTGATTGCTTCCCTGATCATTTCCTCGTCAAACTCGGTGACAAAGGTCTGAATCGGCAGTCTGTCCACGGGCGGCTCCTCAAGCACGCTCATATCCCTTATTCCCACAAGACTCATATGCAGTGTCCTCGGAATCGGGGTTGCGGTAAGCGTAATAACGTCCACGTTTTCCTTTAGCTGCTTGATTTTCTCCTTGTGCGCAACGCCGAAGCGCTGCTCCTCGTCAACTATCAGCAGTCCCAAATCCTTGAACACGACGTCCTTCGACAAAATACGGTGCGTCCCCACCACTACGTCAACAAGCCCCTTTTTGAGCTTATCGGCGGTATCCTTAATCTCCTTCGGCGTGCAGAATCTCGAAAGCATACGGACGTTTACGCCGAAATCCTTCATTCTTTGGTCGAAGGTCGTAAAATGCTGCTTGGCGAGAATGGTCGTCGGCACAAGATAGGCGACCTGCTTTCCGTCCTGAACCGCCTTGAACGCGGCGCGCAGCGCGATTTCCGTTTTGCCGAAGCCCACATCTCCGCAGATAAGACGGTCCATAATTTTGCGGCTCTGCATATCCCGTTTAACGTCCTCTATCGCCGTGATCTGGTCGGCGGTTTCCTCGTAGGGAAAAAGCTCCTCGAACTCGCGCTGCCACGGAGTGTCGCCGCTGAAAACATAGCCCTCCTTCTGCTGTCTTACGGCGTACAGGCGCACAAGTCCGTCCGCCACCTCCCTGACCGCGGTTCTCACACGGCTCTTTGTCTTAACCCACTCGGCAGAGCCAAGCTTGTTAAGCTTCGGCTTTTTCGCGTCCGAATCGGCGTATTTTTGAATCAAATCAAGCTGCGTTGCAAGAATATACAGATTCCCGCCGCCCGCGTACTCTATTTTGATATAATCCTTTTCTATTTTGTCCACTTCCAGCTTTTCAATACCGCGGTATATGCCCAAGCCGTGATTTTCGTGAACGACGTAATCCCCGATATTAAGCTCCGCAAAGCTTGCGACTGCCTTGCCTCGGTTTGTCCTGCGGCGGCGCTCCTTATTCTTGCGCGCCGCTCCGAAAATATCGTCCTCCGCGACTGCCGCAAAGCGTATCTTCGGGTACTCGTAGCCCTTGCGCAGCTTGCCGTAGGTGGTCATAACCTCTCCCGCCACAAGCTCCCTGTCCCGATTTTCGGAATAAACCGCCGTCACGCCGTTATCGCGCAGATCCGACGCAAGCCTCTGCGCCCTCGCTCTCGACGAGGACACCAAAAGAATCCTGTATTTCTGCTTTTTCCAGGAGGCAATATCCGACACAAGCGTTTCAAAGGAATTGTTGTACGAGCCTATGCTCTTTGCGTCGATATTAAAATGTCCCGCCACGTCGAGAAGCGGTATTTTGCAGTCCAGCGCGCACACCGCCATAGCTCTTCGCGCGCCGATTCGGGAATAAACCTCGCCCTTTGCGTAAAGCACCTTCGTCTGACCGGGCAGGATATAGCCCTTTTCAAGACGGTGACTCATGCTTTCGGAAAACTCCGCTTCCACCACGCGCATTTTTTCCTCGAGGCGGTTCGGCTCGTCAAGCACGACCAACGTATCTTCCTTATCGAAATAATCAATAAACGACACCGTTTTGGGAGCAAAAAAGGTGATGTAGCTGTCGCAGCCGCTGAAATCCTGCTGTCCGATAAGCTTATCCTTAAGCTCCTCCAAAGCCCTGCCGACGCGCTCCGCCTCAACGATACGCCCCTTTGCCGTAAGCGCCTTGGCGTGCCGCTTCGTTTCCTCCTCCACGGCGCTTATTCCGCTTCCGAGATTATCGCCTATTATCATTTCCGTGGCGGGAAAAATATCCAGCCTCTCAACATTTTCTATCGAGCGCTGGCTTTCCGCGTCGAAGCTTCTGAGAGAATCCACCTCGGAGCCCCAAAGCTCGATACGGTACGGATTCTCCGCCGTCAGCGGATAAACGTCGATAATTCCTCCCCTGACCGCGAACTGTCCCCCAAGCTCGGCGAGCGCCGCGCGCTCATAGCCCATATCCGTAAGCTCGCGGCAAAATTCGTCCACGTCAAGCTCATCGCCCTGTCCGACGCAAAGCGTATGGCTTTTGAACTCCTCGGGCGGCAGAAGCTTATCCATACACCCGTCAACCGTCGTTATTACCGTAAGCTCCTCCCTGCGGATAAGCCTGTCAAGCGCCTCCAGCCTCTCCTTGACCAACTGGTTGCCGTGAATGTCAGCGCTGTAAAAAATAAAATCCTTCGCGGGATAATAGACGGTATTCCTGTCGATTCCCCTGAAATCCTCATAAAGCTCCCTAGCCCTTACCTCGCTGTGCGTGATTATAAGGCGCAGTTTGAAATCCCCGCCGAAAGCGGAGATAAAATAGGGCTTTTGCTGGTCTACACAGCCAAAAGCCACAGGAACCCCGCCCGATTTTTTCAGGCAGTCCTTTATGTCGTTATAATATGCCAGCTCCCTTGCCGGCGCGTCCCATATACTCATTTCCCAAGCAAGCCCTATCCGTTATATTTGTTCATTGCGGCGTCGCAGCCCTCGCCTATCATACACTCCACCGCGCCGCACGCCCTTTCTATGCCGTCCTCCACCGCCGCCTCGTCGTCCGCGCCGAAGCGTCCCAGAACATAATCCGCCAAATCCATATGCGCGGGCTTTCCTCCCACGCCGAACTTAAGCCTCGGGAAGCCCTCCGTTCCAAGCTGCGCGATTATGCTCTTTATGCCGTTGTGTCCGCCCGCGCTGCCCTTTTTGCGCACGCGCAGCTTTCCCACCTCAAGGCTTATATCGTCGAAAAGAACAATAATCCGCTCGGGCTCCGTCTTATAGTAATCCGCCGCCGCCCTTACGCACTCGCCGCTCAAATTCATATATGTCTGCGGCTTGATTAAAATTACCCTTTCTCCGCCTATAACGCCCTTGCCGAGCAGTCCCTTGTGCTTTCGCTCCGATATGTCTATGCTATGGCGGCGCGCAAGCTCGTCAAGTATCCTGAAGCCTATATTATGCCTTGTTTTGGCGTATTTGGACTCGGGATTTCCGAGCCCCGCTATTATATACATTCCCTGCACCCCTTAATCCGAATTTTTATGTACCTTAAAATCGGTATGGCTCCCCATCGCCTCCGACACCTCGGAAATCGTGATAAAGGCGTTGTCGTCGATTGAATGGATAACATTTTTCATACGGGTGATCTGAAAACGGTTGACGACAAAATAAATTATCGTCTGCTCCTTTCCCCCGTAATAGCCCTTTGCGTC
Source organism: Butyrivibrio sp. (assembly GCA_023665525.1). GTDB lineage: Bacteria > Bacillota > Clostridia > Lachnospirales > Lachnospiraceae > Eshraghiella. The sequence goes on from JAMPDT010000041.1 coordinate 15,560, forward strand.
GATATGCGTGATCCCGTGCCCGAAGGCTTCCGAAAGCGCGCCGCTTACCTCGTCCGCCTTATTGGTGATTATCATCGCCGACTTTGCCTTGTCAAAGCCCTCCACGATAAAATCGACCGTCTTGATCGCGGCGGCGTATGCCAGCACCGAATAGAGCGGAAGTATGAAGCTTTTGAGCAGTATTCCCGTGATAATGTACAGGACCACATTGTAAACCATAACGAAGCTGCCCACCGTCAGCCCCAGCTTTCGGGCAAAAATAACAGCCAGCACCTCCACGCCGTCGATGGCTCCGCCGAAGCGTATTGTAAGACCGCTGCCGATTCCCGAAATAAGTCCGCCGAATATGGCGCAGAGCAGCAAATCCGCTCCCGCAATCGGCGACGCGATGCTTACGTCGATCGGCAGCACATATGTAATTATATACGACGCGACGGAATAGACCGCCACCGCGTAAAGCGAATACACCGTAAACACAATTCCCTGTTTTTTCAGTCCGAACACGAACAACGGCACATTGAGCACCAACAGGAAAAAGGAAAGCGACAGATATTCGGGCGTTACCTGCCACAGCAGCATCGAGGTTCCCGAGATCCCGCTGTCGTACAAATGCACGGGAGCCAAAAACAGCGTTACTCCCAGCGCGTTGATTATTCCCGCCGCCAAAAGAACGATGAAGTTTATCGGTTTAAGCATTTTAAGACTGTCGCGCATATCTGTGTTTCCCTTCTATTTGAAAGCAGTCCTTATTATTTTATATCATTTCACGGCGTTTAACAATTAAATTTTTGCGGAAAGGGCGCTATTGCATTAAAATTATTGAATTCTCCCCGATTAAATGATATGATAGATGAACAAAACCATATTAAAAGGAGTTGATTTTTTTTGGACCCAAGCGTCGCGGCGCAAATAATCGCGCTCATCGTGCTTCTTGTTCTGTCGGCTTTTTTTTCGTCGGCGGAAACCGCTTTCGTATCGGTAAACCTTATCCGTATGCGCTCCCTTGCCGAGGACGGCAATAAGCGTGCAAAAAAGGTGCTCAAAATCGCGTCGGATTCGCCGAAAATGCTCAGCGCAATCCTTATAGGCAACAATCTTGTAAACATCTCGGCGTCGTCGCTGGCGACCACCGTTTCCTTGGCTATTTGGGGCAAGGCGTCCGTCAGCATCGCAACGGGAATCCTTACGCTTCTCGTTCTGATTTTCGGTGAGATTTCCCCAAAGACGATCGCCACAACCTACGCCGACAAAATAGCCCCCGCCTACTGCGGAATAATTTGGGCGCTTATGGTTGTGCTTACGCCCGTTATTTTTATCATAAACAAAATCTCAAAGGGCGTGCTTTTCCTTTTCGGCTTCGATCCCAACAAGCATAAGGCGGCGATAACGGAGGACGAGCTTCGTACCATCGTTGACGTAAGCCGCGAGGAGGGCATTATCGAAAACGACGAGCACGAAATGATAAGCAATGTTTTCGACTTCGGCGATTCGCAGGCAAAGGACGTAATGATCCCGCGAATAGATATGACCTGCATATCCGTGGACAGCACCTACGACGAGATTATTTCCGTTTTCAGGGAGTACAAATACACGCGGCTTCCCGTGTACGAGGAGTCCGTGGACAACGTAACGGGCATTGTCAACGTCAAGGACCTGCTGCTCTGCGAGAATCACGAGGCTTTCAGCGTAAGGGAGATCCTGCGCAAGCCCTACTACACCTACGAATTCAAAAACATTTCCGAGCTTATGGAGGAGCTTCGCAAAACCTCCAACAACTTTACCATAGTGGTGGACGAATACGGCTCCACCGTCGGTATGATTACCTTGGAGGACCTATTAGAGGAAATCGTGGGCGAAATACGCGACGAATACGACGAGGACGAGGAGGACGACATCGTTTGGCTTGGTGAAAACGAATATATTCTTTCCGGCTCGGTACGCCTTGACGATATAGGCGGCATATTCAAGCTTCCCGAGGCGGACGAGGCTTGCGACGACTACGATTCGGTGGGCGGTCTTATCATAAAGCACCTTGAGCGTCTTCCCCAAAAGGGCGACGAGGTGGATTTCGGGGACTTCCGTCTTGTCGTGGAGGAATGCGACAAAAACCGCATAGTCAAGATCCACGCCTACATCACGCCCGCCGAGGCGGATCCTTCGGAGCAATAATTTAAAATAAATAAAAATCACCTTAAGGAGGAAAACATGAAGAAAATTTTAAAGGAGTTTAAGGAATTTATTTCAAGAGGCAACGTACTCGACCTTGCGGTCGGCATGATTATAGGCTCCGCCTTTACTGCCATCGTATCGTCCTTGGTTGCCGACATCTTTACGCCCATACTCGGCTTTTTGATTCCCGAGGGCGGCTTCGCCAACCTTAACACAGTCGGTCCCGGCTTCAACTTCGGTAATTTCATCAACGCACTGCTCACCTTTATTCTTACCGCGCTCTGCCTGTTCATCGTCGTAAAAGCAATCAACGGGCTTCGCAGCATCGGCAAGAAAAAGGAAGAGCCCAAGGAGGAGGCTCCCACCACCAAGGTATGCCCCTTCTGCAAAACCGAGATACATATCGACGCCACAAAGTGTCCTCACTGTACGTCGGATTTGGACAAGTAATTTGAAAATCGGAAATTTAAAAACGGGAGGCGCTTTGCCTCCCGCTTTACATTCACCGACCTATTTCATTTGGTCAACAAACTTTACTTCTCCTGTTATAACGTCAGCCGCCACAATATACCCGACTGTTATTCCGTTTACCTCCTTTGTACAGGTAACAGTCCAGCAGCTTCCGAATATTCCGCAGTCTCCTGCCAACGCTTCAATCTTCTCCCAGCCGCCTTCTTCGTAGGTTTCGTAAAGATATGTTTTCACCGCTTCAACAGCCTCTTCCTCGGAAAGCATATTCTCAATATCCTTGCTGTCCAACATTTCGTCAAAGCTAAAATCGGCGTACAAAAATATACCGTCCTCGTTTTAGGTTATGCTCCCTATCCCAAAGCGGATTTCTCCGTTTACGACCTGATATATATCTATTGCCGTGTCCCATTGCTTCTGCCTGCATTCAAGCTTAAGCTCCGATTTCGTGTCCTTTTCGCACCATTTGTCTATAAATTTCTCCGCGTCGGCAAGCAGCGCCTCTGTATCGGCAAAGGGCTTAAGATCCTCTGCCATAACGTTCGTGTAATCCTTTTCGGGCATATTTATATTTTCTATGCTGCGAAGCTCCTGCTTATCCGCGTCAAAGGTATAGCAGTAACCGTTATCGTCCTTGTAAACAGTCTTGCGAAAATATGTTTCCTCTTGGTACTCGGCTACCGCCTTCAGCTTCATAGTCCCTCCCGCCGATATTCCCGCGGCTGCTATTACCGCCGCTGCCGATACAAGCGTGA
>JAMPDT010000042.1 GCA_023665525.1 Butyrivibrio sp.
TTTTACATCCTTTTTATCAACTCCCATTCCAAAGGCAGAGGTTGCGACAATAACTTTTATCTCATTGCGGATAAAAGCCTCCTGATTGGCGACCTTTTCGTTTACCTCCATTTTGCCGTTGAACGGCTTTGCGGATAAGCCGTCGCTTGTCAGCTTTTCCGCAAGCTCGACGGTTTTTCTTGTGCGGGAAACATACACAATGGTCGGACAGTCCTTCTGTTCGATCAATGCCCTGAGCGCGTTGTATTTTTCCGCCTCGTTTTCTTTATACAAAACCTCGTACCTAAGATTCTCACGCACTGCCGAGCTTGTATACAGCTCAAGCTCAAGTCCGAGCTTTGTCTTAAAATAATCCTTAATGTCGGTAATTACCTTCTGCTTTGCGGTTGCCGTAAAGCAGGAGACGGGAATCGGACGGTCCAATCTTTTTTTCTCCTGCAATTCCTTGAGGAAATCCCCTATATAGAGATAATCAACCCTAAAATCCTGTCCCCACGCGGAAAAGCAGTGCGCCTCGTCAATTACAAATCTCGATATGTTCCGTGACAAAAGCAGCTTTTCGACAGTTTTCGAGCGAAGCTGTTCAGGCGATATGTACAACAATGAAGCTATTCCGCTTGCCACTCGCTCAAATGCCTCGGAGCGCTCAATCGGACTGAGCATTCCGTTTACGGTAACGGCGTCGGCAATCCCTTTTTCTTCAAGATTGTCAACTTGGTCCTTCATAAGCGATTGAAGCGGTGAAATTACGACCGTAAGACCGTGTACGGTTTCTCCCGCAATCAGCGCGGGAAGCTGAAACGTAATTGATTTGCCGCCTCCCGTGGGAAAAACCGCAAGCAGCGATTCGGAACGCACCGCGGCTTCGGCCGCCCTCTCCTGAAGCGGCTCGCCGTCATAGGTTCTGAAGCTGTCGTATCCGAAAAAACGCTTCAGCCCGTCCTTCACGTTAAGACGGCTTCCGCAATAACGGCAGCCCTCTGCACAGGGCATTCCGCAAAGCATTCCGATAATATTTTCAACTCGCGGATAATTTTTCAACACCCAAGGCGGAGTAATTGAATACTTATCGCCCGCCCATATCAAAGCAAGCGCATAGGAAAGCTCAATCGGATATTTCTCCATAATCGGCTCAAGCTTTGCGTTATGGCAGAATTTACCCTTAAATTCCTGCTTTAAGGAATCCGCCGAAAGCGGATATGGAGTACAGCCGTTATAATCAAAAAAGCCTTTAAACTGCGGGAACTCATACAAAAGCGAGCAATATACCCATTTTTTGCCGTACGGCAGCGCGTCAAACGCATTTATCTCGTCATAAAAAAGCTCCATTGCTTTTAACGAATCATTCAAGGGATTGTTAAGCTCGTCCGATTGCAGCTTGTCGTCCTTGAGAAGCGCATGGTACGGCTTCTGCGGAAAAAGCAGGGGCGAAAGCGTAAGAGTATCTATTAGCTCGGGTTTTTTGGATCCTTCAAGATATTTTCCGATATACTTATAATCATGATTGACGATGTTGTGTCCGCATATATAATCGCAGTCCGAAATAAATTCCGCAAAAGCCTTCACCGATGAGGAATGGAACATCTCATGATTGGGCTTTACAGCCCCCAAATCCAAAATTTTACCGTCATCTACCGATATTTCACTGTCTATGAATGCAACAGAATTCACAGTGTTTCTCCTTAAGTAAAAAATAGCTTAATAGTCTATTAATATATTTTTATCACATACTTAGCGCTATGTCAAATTGTATAAACGCAAAAAATATTCCCGTCACTTGATTATCAAGCGGCGAAGATTTTTGTTATGCTGCGATAGAGTATTGAGGGAATATTTTTGTATTTTCTCCAAAATGAAGAGCCGCTAAGAAAAGAGGAACCGTGAGTATTGCAAAATATTTCAGGAACGAAAAAAGACGTAGCCACGCTCCATTACTCTTTAAAAAGCAGGCAAAACTCCCAAAACGGAATTTTCCCTGCCATAACCAAACAACAAGGCAAGAAACGCCGAATACGGGAATTCCGTATTCGGCGCCGCTTGCTCAACGTCCTTCCAGCCACTCAGGCTTTGCCAAAAGATTAATCAGCTCCTGCGGGTTTCCCTCGGAGTAATAATAGGCATCCATGTACTTCGGAAGCCCCTCTATGTTATTCTTAATTTTTTCCCCGGATTCAAAATGTTCTGTTCCGATGCCTATATAAAACAGCTCGGAATCCCCGTCGTAAAATTCTGCGCAAACACTCAGTTCATATATCCCCTGCGGATAAAAAAGATCCTTTCCCTTTATTTCCCTGACCATATCCGAAACCTTGTTTACAGTATCGGCATCATCTATCCAGTATGAATATTCTTCGGCAGAGTAAGCAAGCTTGACATGTATCCTGTCAGCCGCCGACAAATCAAGACCGTTAAAGGATATTGTGCTTTCAAGTCCGCTCAGGTCCAGCGACTCCAAGCTCCCGTCAAATCTGCGTGTTTCCGCTTCGGTGTTCATCTCTCCTCCGCCGGCTCCCGACATTGTGCTTGAGCCCTTGCTGCATCCGAAAAGGCACAGGGATGCCGCGGACAGAATGGCTGCCGCAAAAAAAATCCTTCTCATAATAATTCCTCCTAAAATTAATATATTCTTATTGTTATTATACAATCGTTAATTGTATCGTCCCACTTCACAAATGTTCCGTAGGACTGATGTCCGCTTGCAACATAGGCATAGGTATTGCCGCCCGTAACCTGATAACCGTAACACATTGTCATATGCCCCACTGTATCGCTGTATATACTTCCCGCCGCAAACCCCAGCATCATCGGTTTTTTCTCGTTTATCTCGCTAATCATAAGCTCCTTGGTCGCAGATGAATTTCGATATAACTGCACATTGGAATTATAAACATTCTCTAAACCTTTGGCATAAATATAAATTTCAATAGCTTTTGGCGTCGTATCGTTCCTGTCTCCGCCATTATACTTATAACAATTCATCATTGAAGTTTTTACATCGTTAAAAGTATAATTCTTTATTAATGAATATTTACCGTTATTTCCATAATACCATATCACATTGCTTGCCGCCGCAACAATACAATTTGAATCTCCCTGAAGCTGAGGAGACACTCCGTCAATCACCATATACGGAGAACTATATGTCTGAACCTCGCTGTATGAGCACACTGATTCGGAAGCCAAATCATAATCATCTGACTCTGCCCCTGTATATATATTACAGTAATCCTTCATAAATTCCTCCGGCTCGCTGTTTCGGGAATACGAAAGGATATTTCCCAATTCATCCGAAAGAACATATCCTAACTGCTGACCGTTTTTCATAATATCAAGTTTGTAAACCTTTAAATTATTTTGGGTGTACGAATATATATCATTTATAAAAACGTCAGCGTCCATCCAATCGCAGAACAACTCTGATTGTGCGATGTCATCAATGCACTCAAATATACTTGTTCTGACATTTGTCGGTATATCTCCTTCCATATCCATAGCATAAACATTTGTAGCAAAAGTCAGCGTAATGATTAGCAAAAACATCGTCATAATTTGTCTGATTTTAATCCTTATTGTCATAAATTTCCTCCTTAGATATGTTTTTATATTATAATATCATAACTGCAATTCAACGTCAACCTTTTTCATTTATCTCCGTCACAAAAAATAAGCAGGTTTCCCTGCTTATTCTTTTTATTCAATCCTATTAAGCTTTTTTATCTCGCGGTTAAAGCAGGACGCTATGCTTATCGCGAAGCCGCTTATTCCCGTGCAAAGGAACATCGCCGCCATGCCGCTTCCGGCTCCCGCTCCGACAAGCTCGGACAGAGCCGCGGCAAAGCCGTTCCCCGAGCCCATAAACGGCTCGAATACCTTGTCCGCCAAGAAGCCGCCGAGGATAATGCCGATCGGTATCGTACAGTACTGAATTGCGTTTCTTATCGCAAACACTCTTCCCTGTATTGCTTCAGGAATCCTTCGGTACATTATCGCGTTTTGGTTCGCATTTATAAAAGGAATCGGCAGACCTGCGGCGACTGCCGCGAACGACCACCAAAAAACGTTTCTGCCGAGAGCCATTATCAAATCCCCGAACAGGAACGATAACGCCGCCGCGGCATAAATTGCCGTCGCCTTGCGGCGGCTCTCTTTTTTGACGGAAACGATGATGCCCCCGACAATTCCTCCCATACCCATAAAGGCGTTTACAATTCCGAGCGTTATGCTGCTGTACGAGCTTCTTGCCAAAATCATCGGCGACAGGATATTCTCGTAGGTAAGACGCGAAAAGAAATTGATAACCGCCATTGTAAGCATAATATACAAAATGCCTTTTTCCTTTTTGAGAAAGGAAAAACCGTCCGCAAGCCCCGCAAACGGTGAGCTGTGCTCCGACCTTTCAAGCGTCTCGGGAATTTTAATAAAAAACAGCAGTATGCAGAACGCGAAGGCAAAGCTCGCCAAGTCTATGAGCAGTATGAGGTTAAGTCCGCCCACCGCGTAAAGGAACGACGCAAGCATCGGGCTGAACACCACAATCAGGTTATTGGAAAAGGAGTTCATTCCGCTTACATTTGAAATCCTGTCCTCGGATACAAGCCTTACCGTCGCAACGGCGGACGCGGGCTGCTGGAACGCGGTGGTCACGCCGATTATCACATTAATGACGTAAATGTTCCAAACGGCAAGCTTCCCCGCAAGCAGGATACATAAAACCGCAAGCGAGCCCGCCGCCGCAACGCTGTCGGAAACCAGCATAACCGTTTTCTTCTTATGTGTGTCTATAAAATTACCGACAAATAAGCTGAAAATGATGTACGGCACATAGTTGCAGAACGACATCAGCGAAACGGACATTGCGGAATGGCTCTGCCCGTATGCCCACAGTACCAGCGCAAAGCCCGTCATGGAGCTTCCCAGCCCCGATACGCTTTGGCTTAACCACAAAACGATATATTTTTTGAATTTTTTATCCATTGAATTTTCTCCGTTTATTCTTTATTTTTGACAGAATAAAAGTACAAAATCCAATGTCGGACGAAATTTTTATTTACCTCTGCACAAGCTTCGTCCCGTCATCGGACTTTGTACAGAGTTTTTCTTCTAAATTAATCACCAAACGGCAAAGCATAAGCACCATCTTTTTTGCCCCCAATCCAATTAAAAAGTCCATGCGCTCTGCTTTGAGCCGACGCACTGCACGTTACCGCTCCAGCCGGCTCGGCTCAGGCGACCTTACGGCACATAGGAGCTTCCGTTTAATGCTGCTTCGTTCCCGACCTGACATGGTTCACAGATTCCTATTGCGCAAGACCCAAGCTTCAACGCTGCTTAAAGCGGGCAGCTACAATACATACGGTCCGAGGCAGAACATCACCCCTGCTTTAGCGGATTGCAGGTATAGGGAGCCGCTGCTTCCCCGGCTGCATGGACGTTTTCAGTATAACTATTCCAAGGAAATATGTCAAGCTATTTCAGCGGGCGCCTGCCCTCCCTGACCTCCTTAAAAAAATCCTGCATCATTTTTTTGCACTCGTCGGCAAGCACTCCCTTGGTGATTTCCGCCTTATGGTTAAAGCCGTCCGTTTGCAGAAGATTCACAACCGAGCCGGCGCAGCCCGCCTTGGCGTTCATCGTCCCCATAACAACTCTCGGGATCCGCGCCTGCACGATTGCCCCCGCGCACATCGGACACGGCTCAAGCGTCACATACATAGTGCAGCCCTCCAAGCGCCAGTCGCCGATATATTTCGCCGCTTTTTTTATCGCGAGAATCTCGGCGTGCGCAAGCGTGCTTTTGTCGGTGTTGCGGCGATTATAGGCGCGCGCGATGATTTTATCCTCAAAGACGATAACGCAGCCTATGGGGACCTCGCTCAGCCGCGCGGCGCGGCGCGCCTGCTTAACCGCCTCGTACATATATTTTTCGTCCGCCGATAAATTCTTAAGTTTCATAATTTTAATTTAATCCTGTTTTTTTTGCGTAGATGATGTATAATTGTAGGTATATCTTAATGTTAAAATGAAAGGGCATTCCCATGCATTTTGAATACGAAACAAGCCGTATGAAATTATCGGTGCTCAACGAAAGCTATGCCGACTGCGCCCTTCGCTTCTACCTTGGGGGCAGGCAAGCCTTCGAGCCTGTCGAGCCTGCCAAAAACGCGGGCTTTTACACCGTCGAATTTCAGCGGGCGAATCTGCAAAGCGAGCTGAACGCCTTCATAAACGGAACCTATATGCGGTATTTTTGGTTCGCCAAGGAAAAGCCCGCACAGATTATCGGAACAGCCTCCTTCAGCGGCATTATAAGAGGCGCTTACCGTTCCTGTCAGCTCGGCTATAAGCTGCTCCCCGAATTTCAGAAGCAGGGCTACGCGCTCGAGGCGGTTTCCCGCCTTATCACCGCTGTTTTCGAGGAGGAGCGTCTGCACCGAATAGAGGCGTTCACACTCCCCGACAATATAAGCTCAATCAGCCTTCTCACGCGGCTCGGCTTTGAGTTCGAGGGAGTTGCCCGCTCCGTCATTATGCTGAGGGACGGCTACGCCGACCACAACCGTTACGTTATGATCAACCCAAAGGATTAGCATTCAAGCTCCCTGTACCAGTAGCCGAACTGCCCGAGCCTTACGTCGCTCCGCATACTGAATTTAAAATAATTGAACCCGAACATCGACGCGGTGCTCCTGTCCCTTCTCGTATAAACGCCCGGCACTCCTATAAAATATCCGCAGCCGCCGCTTTCCCTGATTCTTCCCAAAATAAGGTGCCTGAAATTATAATACCCGTGGTTCACAAAGCTGTTGTTTGCAAGCCCCAGACTTGCCTCGGGGAACCTGTTCAAATCGTCCGTATTGATTTCAACCGTGTCGTACAAATCGTCGTCGGCAAAGAGAAATATTTTCTCCCGCCCGTCTATTATGCCGTCGAATATTTCGGCTCCCGAGGACGTCTGCCGCGCCGCGCCGTCCCGCTCCTCGCGCGTCGCTGCCTCGACCTCCGCAGCCGCAAGCACAACGCTCTCCGCCGCCTTGCTTTCGGGCTCGTAGCCGACCGCAGCTTCGGTATGCGCGCTCTCCGGCTCCGCGAAAAGCGAGGGCTTATCCGGCTGCTTTATCGGCTCGGGCACGGCAAATTCCACGATCGCGGAGCTTCGCGCCGCTCCCTCTCCGCCTGCGGCGATACTGCTCGGCGAGAAGCCCAAATCGTCCCATTCGCTTGCATACATTTTATGCATATTTCCGTCGCAGCTTATATACAAACCCTTTACGGAGCCAAAGCCTATTCCGCTGCCCGCGATATTTTCCGCGCTCCCCGCATATCTGTATTCGCCCGTACCGTTTTTTATCTTTATTTCGCCGAGAAGCACTCCTCGTATTCTGCCGCCCTCACGGTAAAAAAGCTTTACGCTCCAAGGCTCGCTGCCGTCCGAGTACGCGCCCTTCATATTGACCTGGAGCTTAAGCACGCCCTGTCTTACCTCAAGCTTGGCAAAGCCCGTGTTCCTGCTTTTCAGTCCGTCGTTGTACGAATAAATGTACGCTATCATTCTGTTGTATTCCATTACCGATACCACTCCTTCCGTCCGACCGCCTTCCCGCGGCTTACCACTTAAAGTATATGCGGATACGGTCAAAAAAAGGACATTTAATTCAGTTTGGAATATATAATATCCGCGAGTCTCGCAAACTCCTCAAGGGTCAGCGCCTCGCCCCTTACCGATTCTCCCTTTCCCAGCTCCGCCGCCGCCTGCGTTATCACGTCCTTGGACAGGCTGATTTCGGAGGAATTGTTAAGCGCGTTCACCAGCGTTTTGCGCCTTTGGTTAAAGGAAGCCCTTATCAGCTTAAACATAAGCGCCTCGTCCCTTACCTCGACGGGCTTCACGTCATGCCTTGCAAGCCTTGTTACCGCGGAGCCGACGCTCGGGCGCGGCATAAAGCATTCGGGCGGAACGCTCATCAGGATTTCGGGCTTTGCGTAATACTGCACCGCAAGCGAGAGCGCGCCGTAGTCCTTGCTGCCCGGCCCCGTCTGCATTCGCTCCGCGACCTCCCTTTGCACCATAACAGTAATGCTGTCAATCGGCGCACGGCTTTCAAAAAGCCCCATAATTATCGGCGTTGTAATATAGTACGGGAGATTCGCCACAACCTTTATCGGACGACCCTCATTCTTCTCTCTTGCAAGCGCGGTAATATCCGTCTTAAGAATATCCTCGTTGATAACCGTCACGTTTTCGTATTCCGAAAGGGTTTCGGCAAGAATGGGAATCAGCTTTTTATCTATCTCAACAGCCGCGACCTCCCTCGCGTTTTCGCAGAGAAGCTGCGTCATCGTCCCGATTCCCGGACCGATCTCCAGCACAAAGTCCTCCTCGGCAACGCCTGCCATACGGACTATTTTCGCGACGATATTTTCGTCGATCAAAAAATTCTGCCCGTATTTTTTTGAAAAGGAGAAGCCGTATTTATTTATTACCGCAAGCGTATTCGCCGGACTTCCAAGATGTTTTCCGCTCATATGATTCCGTACATCCTTTTTGCGTTTTCCCTTGTGACCTCGCACACGGTTTTTGCGTCAATGCCCTTAACCGCGGCTATATTTTCGGCAATTATCGGCAGATAAAGCGATGAATTGCGCTTTCCGCGAAACGGCACGGGCGCAAGATACGGACAGTCCGTTTCGAGCAGAATGCGCTCAAGCGGCACATAGGCGATGACCTCACGCGGCTTAACGGCATTTTTGAAGGTTGAAGCGCCGCCGATTCCGATATAAAAGCCCATATCAAGATACTTGGCGGCTTCCTCCTTTCCGTAGGAAAAGCAGTGCACCACCCCGCCGCAGTCCGACGCGCGCTCCGATCTCATAACGTCCCATGTGTCGAACGCCGCCTCCCTCGAATGCACGATTATCGGCTTGCCGAGCCTGCGGGCAAGCTCGATTTGACGCGCAAAAAAGCTTTTTTGCTGCGCCTTGTTGTCCTTGTCCCAATGATAATCAAGACCTATTTCGCCGACGGCGACCACCTTCGGGTTGGCGGCGGTTTCCTTTTCGAGCCAATCCAAATCCTCGCCGCTTACGCCCCTTATCTCGCTCGGGTGGATTCCCAATGCCCCATAAATAAAGCCGTACTGCGAAATAAGCTCGACGGTGCGGCGGCAGCTTTCCGCCGTCGTGCCTACGTTTACGACATATTCTATTCCGTTAGACGGCAAAGAGGCGATAAGCGCCTCTCTGTCCTCATCAAAAGCCCTGTCCTCATAGTGGGCGTGTGATTCAAATATTCCGTTCATAGCTTTATGAAATCGCCGCTCCGTTCGGCATATCCTTCTCCGCAGTCAAAAGAACAGGCTCGCCCTTGTCGTTTTCCGCGCAAAGGAGCATTCCCTCGGAAAGCACTCCCGCAAGCTTGGCGGGCTTAAGATTTGCGACCGCAACCACCTTTTTGCCTACCATTTCCTCGGCGGAATAGTACGGTCTTATTCCCGATACGATTTGGCGCACCTCGCCTCCCATTTTAACCTGCGAGCAAAGCAGCTTCTTGGAATTGGGGACCTCCTCGCACTTGATTATCTCTCCGATTCTTAACTGTACCCTGTCAAAATCGTCAATCGTTATCTGCGGCTTCGCCTCAATGTCGATTCCGCCGTCCGTTTCCGCTTCGGCGTCCGCCTCGTTCTCGCCCGTCATCGCCGTTACCTTTTCCATAACCTCGTCAACGTCCAGCCTTGCGAAAAGTATCTCGGGCGTGGCAGTAACGCTTGCCCCCGACGCGGGGAAATTGCCCCATTCCGAAAGCTGCGAGAGAGAAAGCTGCGGCGCGTCGAACTGCGAAAGTATTTTCTGCGAGGTTTCGGGCATAAAGGGCGCAAGCAGCGTCGCGCCTATCGTAATGCCCTCCGTCAGATTGTAAAGCACAGTCGCGAGCCGTCCTTTTTTGTCCTCCTCCTTGGCAAGCGCCCAAGGCATTGTTTCGTCAATATATTTGTTGCATCTTTTGAAAATATTGAAAATCTCCGTCATTGCGTCCGCAACGCGAAGCCCGTTCATCTTCTCATCAACCCTTTTTACCGCCGAAAGCACCTCCGACTTGAGCGATTCGTCAATCTCCTCGGCTGCGCCCGGATTGCTCACAACTCCGCGAAAATATTTGTTGGACATCGCAAGCGTCCTGTTCACAAGGTTGCCGAGCGTATTCGCAAGCTCCGAATTGAGCCGCTCGACGACAAGCTCCCATGTGATGTTTCCGTCGTTTTCAAACGGCATTTCGTGCAGCACGAAAAATCTCACCACGTCAACTCCGAAAAAGTCAACGAGGTCGTCCGCGTATATTACGTTGCCCTTTGACTTGCTCATCTTGTCGTTATTCTGCAAAAGCCACGGGTGCCCGAACACCTGCTTCGGCAGGGGCAGATCAAGCGCCATAAGGAAAATGGGCCAGTATATCGTATGGAACCTTATTATGTCCTTTCCGATAAGGTGCAGGTCCGCGGGCCAGTATTTCTCGTAAAGGTCGCCGTTATCGCCGTCGGCGTCGTAGCCCAAGCCCGTAATATAGTTGCTCAGGGCGTCGAGCCACACATAGACCACGTGCTTATCGTCAAAATCAACGGGTATTCCCCATTTAAAGGAGGTTCTTGACACGCACAGATCCTGAAGTCCCGGAATAAGGAAATTATTCATCATTTCGTTTCTGCGCGAAACGGGCTGAATAAATTCGGGGTGCGTGTTGATATGCTCGATAAGTCTGTCGGCGTATTTGCTCATCTTGAAAAAATACGCCTCCTCCTTGGCGGGCTTGACCTCCCTGCCGCAGTCGGGACATTTGCCGTCAACGAGCTGGGATTCCGTCCAGAACGACTCGCAGGGCGTGCAGTAAAGCCCCTCATAATGCCCCTTATATATGTCGCCCTTGTCGTAAAGCTTCTTAAAAATTTTCTGAATCTGCTTCTCGTGGTACTCGTCCGTCGTCCGAATGAATTTGTCGTAAGAGGTATTCATCATATCCCATATCCTCTTGATTTCTCCGGCAACGCCATCCACGTATTCCTTCGGCGTGACTCCCGCCTCCGCCGCCTTAATTTCTATTTTCTGTCCGTGCTCGTCCGTCCCCGTCTGGAAACGCACGTCATAGCCCTGCATTCTCCTGTACCTCGCGATACTGTCCGCGAGCACTATTTCATAGGTGTTGCCGATATGGGGCTTCCCCGACGTATAGGCAATCGCCGTTGTAATATAATAAGGTTTGCTCATCTTATACCCTCCCGTCTGAATGATTCCTGTGCATATAATCTATTTTTATCACAAAAGGCAAAGGCTTTCAAGTTTTTTATGCAGAACGGCGCAAATAAGCCGCATTGACTGGGCGACGGCAATGCGGCTTGCTTATGTTTCGGTTTATTTTACAAACTTGTCTATGGCTTCGTTCAGCTCCTCTATCGCGCGGTTATCGCCCTCCTCTATCGCGTGAACTATGCAGTGCTCCATATGGTCCTTAAGAATAACCTTTCCCGTATTGTTTATCGCCGCCTTGACGGCTGAAAGCTGTATAAGCACCTCGCTGCAATCCCTGCCGCTCTCGACCATTCTGCGGACCGACTCAAGATGCCCGATTATTTTGGAAAGGCGGTTTAAGACGGCTTTGGTGTTTTGGTGATAATGACCGTGCGAATGCTCGTGTGCGCTCTCATGCGAATGTCCGTGCGGACTGTTTTTTGTACTCATAAATCAACCTCCCGAAAATCTGAGCGGCAGCTCAAGACCGTTTGCCTCCAAAAGCTCCCTGTCCGTAAGTATTTCCCTCGCGGAGCCGCTCGCCGCGATGCGTCCGCCCGTCATAAGAATTACGTCGGTGCAGGTGTCCCATATCATATCCAAATCATGGCTCGCAATCAGCAGCGTCTGCGAAAGTCCGTTAAGGATGTCGATCAGCCGCCTGCGGTTGCCCGGGTCAAGCGCTATCGTAGGCTCGTCCAAAATCAGCAGCTCGGGTTTGAGCGCAAGCACCGTGGCAAGTGAAACAAGCTTTTTTTCGCCGCCCGAGAGCCTTGTTATCCTCCTGTCGCGCAGCTCCTCGATTCCGAGGCTTGCGAGCGCTGCCGTGACGGTTTGCTCCAGTTCGCCGTCCCTGATTCCGTAATTAAAAGGTCCGAACGCCACGTCCTCGGCAACGGTCGGCATAAAAAGCTGGTTCTCCGCCTCCTGAAACACAAAGCCCGCCTTTTTCCTGATTTCGGCAATATTCGCCTTGCACACCTTAAGACCGCCCACCTCTATGCTGCCGCCGCACGGCTTCAAAAGTCCCGTTATAAGCTTTAAAAGCGTCGATTTCCCCGCGCCGTTGCAGCCGATCAGTCCGAGCCTTGCCCCCTCCTCTGCGGAAAAGGTGCATTCCGCAAGCGCAGCCCTGTCTGCGTCGTAGCGAAAGGATATATTTTCACATTCAAGTATCATACTTTTTTCCATATCCGTCAAAAAATAAGCTTCCCTACAAATCCCGCCAAATCGTAAATTCGCAGAAGCGCGAATACCGCGCACCACACAAGAGCGTAAATAATCCCCGCAGAAGCCTTTGCGCGTCTGCCTCTCAGCGGAAAGCTGCCGTCATAGCCGCGCAGGAGCATACTGTCGTACACCGTCTGCGCCCTGTCCGCGGTGCGTATGAGAAGCTGTCCCAAAAGCGGTCCCCACGCCCTTATGTTTATGCCTCTCTGTCCCGGCGCGCGCAGCCTGTAAGCGCAGAAAATATCTCCCGCCTCGCCTGCCAGCACCGACATATAGCGGTAGGTCAGCATAAGCTGCGTCACTATTACCCGAGGAACGCGTACCGACGTAAGCGCGCCGCATATATTTTCTATGCCTGTGGACGCCGCCAAAAGATAACAGGACGTTACCGTCAGAATCCCCTTTAATATTAACACAAACGCCGAAATAACGCCATAGCTTATACCGATACCGCCCACGCAAAGCATTGTTTCCCTGTCAAAAAAAGCGTTTCCGATTCCCAAAAGCGCCGTAAGCGGGATAACGGGCCATATTCTTTTTGCGCAGTTCACAAAGGATATTCCGCTCAGCGCAAAAACAACGAAAAGATATACGCACATCACCGACACGCGGGAAAGCTCGTACCTGCCGTAGGATACCGTAAACCCAAGAAAAGCTGCCGTAACCAGCAGCTTTGCAAGAGGAGGCAGCCTGTGTATGGGACTGTCCGCCGACGCCTCCTCCTCGATTTCAATTATTCGGCGTATCGAATTATCCGTTTTCATTCCGAACCAATCTTTTCTTTCTTAGCAAATTAAGCAGCACGCATATTACGGCGCAGAAGGCGGCGACCATCGCAGCCCCCATAATCCCCGCCGCGCTCGTTCCCGCGGGCTTCTCGGAGCCGCCCACCGTGTAATCCGAAAGCACGGCAGTCTTGTCAACAATGCTTTCCGCCCTGTCGTATGCCTCTCCCTCCGCCTCAAGCTCCTCCGTTCCCGAGGTTTTGCCGATTGACCACTCAAGCCCGTCGGGGTGCGAGGAGGCAAAAAGCGATACGCCGCCCGCAAAAATAACCGCAAGCACCGCGAATACTGCCACCACCTTACCGAACGAAAGTCTGTTTTTGCCCGAGGAGGTATGTAAAAGCTCGGGTCTCGCCTCATATACAAAAATAAGCACAAGCCCCGTAAGCACGCCCTCTACCAAGCCTATCGCAAGGTGAATCGGCTGCATAAGCCCCGCAAAGGCGGCGAACGGAAGCGCGGTTATCCCCGAGGCAAGAGTTTCGAGAACCACGCTGAACGCGCCCATCTGCAAGGAAAGCACGCAGGCAAGCACAGAGCCGAGCATTATTCTGCCCCTTGAAAATTTGTTTTTGACAAAGGGCTTGTATAAAAGAAAATATCCCGCAAAGCAGGCGTAAAACGCCATATTCCATATATTGCAGCCTAACGCCATAAGTCCGCCGTCCGCGAATATAAGGCACTGCAAAAGCAAAACGACCGCCATGGTCAGAAACGCGTGATACGGTCCGAGCAGCGCGGCAAGGAGCATTCCTCCGCATATATGACCGCTCGAACCCGTTCCCGGAATCGTAAAATTAAGCATTTGCGCCGCAAACACGAAAGCGCCCATAACTCCCATAAGCGGGATTTTTTTGTTGGCGTCCTCCGAAAGCTCCGCCGCAGGAGCCTCCGACTGTTTTTTTACCCTGTAAACCGAATACGCTATCGCTCCCACCGAAGCCGCGCCCATAACGGCGGCGACGGGCGGCGACACCAACGCGTCCGCCATATGCATAAAATCACCCCGTAAAAATTTATTTGAGATGATTATAAAGCCTTGCCCGAAAACGGCGCAAGCCCCGCGGGGGGTTATTTTTTGTCGTTGATATACTCCTCGACGATGTAGCGCGGGCGTTTCTTCGTCTCGAGATATATTTTTCCTACATATTCCCCGACGATACCCAGCGAAAGCATAAGTATTCCGCCTATTACCCAAAGAGAAACGAGAATGCTCGACCAGCCCTGGACGATGTGCCCCGTGAAATAGCTCACAAGCACGTATATAAGTATCCCGATACCGCAAAAAAGCGAGAGTATTCCCAAAAACGTGACGATTCGTATCGGCTTGACGCTCAGCGAGGTTATGCCCTCGATCGCAAGCCCCAGCATTTTGCTGAACGGGTACTTGCTTTCACCGAGAAGCCGCTCCTTGCGCTCGTACTCGACTACGGTTGACGGATAGCCTATGAGCGGCACTATTCCGCGCAAGAAAAGGTTGACCTCGCCGAACTGCGCAAGCCCCTCTATCGCCCGCCTGCTCATAAGCCTGAAATCCGCGTGATTGTAAACGAGGTTTTTGTCGCTCAGTCTGTTGGTTATTTTATAAAACGCCTGCGCCGTGAATCTTTTAAAAAAAGAATCCTTTTTGCGGTTGTTGCGCACCCCGTAAACCACGTCGTAGCCCCTGTAATGCTCCTCGACCATTTTTTCAAGCACGTCTATGTCGTCCTGCAAATCCGCGTCCAAGGAAATAACCATGTCCGCGTCGTCCTTAACCGTCAAAAGCCCCCCGAGCAGCGCGTTCTGGTGCCCCCTGTTTCTGGTGAGGTTGATTCCCCCGAAAAGCCTGTCCTCACCGTGAAGCTCCCGAATTATCCGCCACGTTAAATCCATCGAGCCGTCGTTTACAAATATAATCCTGCTGTCGGGAGCTATGACCTCCCTCTCCATCATATCCTTCATTTTGGCGGAAAGCTTGCCCGCGGTGTCCCTCAGCACCGCCTCCTCATTGTAGCATGGTATAACGAGATATAAAATTTTTCCCATTTACGCCCTCCCCTTTTACTTCGTATCAAGATAAAGAATACCACAATAATTTGCCAATTGCAATTAATGTCGGTTCTATGCTATTATGTTCATATGAACAAAAGAAGCCTCATATACATATTAATCATAGTTTTTGCGCTCTCGCTGATTCCGCTGTACGCGATAGGCGGCTGCGCGCACCCGAGCGTGGACGATTACCATTACGGAGCCGCGACCTCCAAGGTTTGGCAGGAAACAGGCTCGCTCGGAGAGGTTCTCGGCGCCGCGGCGCGGCTTACCAAGGACAGCTACAACACATGGCAGGGCAATTTTACGGCTGTTTTTCTGATGTATTTGCAGCCCGCCATTTGGGGCGAGCAGTTTTACGTGCTTGTTCCCGTTTTGCTTATAACGGCTTTCGCGGCTTCGATGCTTGCTTTTATGTATACATTCCTGCGCAAATGGTTCGGCGCAGGCAAAACAGCCTCGGCAGGCACGGCAATCGCCGTTACCTTCTGCGCGATGCAGTTTACGCACGTGCCGTCTGATTCGTTCTACTGGTACAACGGCTCGGTCTACTACACCTTCTTTTTCTCGCTTATGCTTGTACTTTTTACGCTCGTAACCGTTATCATTAAAAGCAAAAGCGGGCTGTCGCGGGGAATAGCTCTTGCGTTTGCAATTTTTCTTGCATTTATAATCGGGGGAGGCAATTACGCCACCGCGCTTTTCACCGCCGTAGTTCTCGCCGTCCTCACCGTATGGAATATTATTTCCAAAAAAAAGACCTCGATTATGACGGCGGCAGTCGCCGCGGCGCTTTTGGCAAGCTTTTTTATAAGCGTCGCCGCGCCCGGGAACGCGCTCAGGCAAAATTCCGTCGGCGGTAACCAAGGCGTTTTGAGGGCGCTGATATATTCTTTCGCATACGGCGGCTACAATATCGCAAGCGCGACCACCTTTCCCGTCGCGGTAATGTGGCTTGCGCTCCTGCCTGTTTTTTACGGGATTGCCGCGCGCACGGGCTTTAAGTTCCGCAGACCAGCGCTTATGCTTGCTTTTACCTTCGGGATTTTCTGCTCGCAGGGCACGGCGGTATTTTACGCGCAGGGCTTGAGAATACCCTACCGAATGATGAACATAATTTATTTTTGCTATTACATATTTATGACGCTCAACCTTATTTATATTATGGGCTGGCTCCACGGACGCTTCGGCGATAAGCCGGTGTTCAAGGCTTTGGAAAACGCATACAAGGCTCCGCGCCGCGTAAGGACCGCCGTCGTTTTGGCAGTGTGCGCGTTCGCGGTCGGCTGTGTGGGACGGATAAGCATAAGCGAATCCGATTCCGAGCGCGGCTCGGCGGTTTTCGGCAATATGCCCATGTCCGTAAGCGCCTCGCTTTCCCTTATAAACGGGGACGCCGCCGCCTACGACAGAGAGCTGACCGAGCGCAGTGAATACCTCTCGCACGCCGAAGGCTTTGAAGCCGCGGTGCCGCCGCTCTCGGCTGCGCCCGAGGTTATTTTTCACACCGACATAACGGAGGATTCCGAATATTGGATCAACAAGATGCTGGCGGACTATTACGGACTTGCCTCCGTAAGGCTTGAGCATCGGCAGGAGGACTTAAAATGAATACAAACGGGCCTAAAAAAATCCCGAAAGCGTCCTTTATCGTCTGCATATTGATCGGCTTGATCCTTTTTGCCGCCGCGGGAATTTTCGGCATAAGACTCAGCGAATACAAAAAAACGCTTATTGAGCTTGACGCCGTTGTGACAAAGGTCGATAAGGACGTATATGTAAGCTATTATTACAATACGGACGATTACACGAATATCCCGATAAGCATGATGAACAAGCCGAATGTCGGCGACAAAATACGGATTTACATCGACAGGGAGGACTACTTCGCCGCCTCCTCGGACGATACGAGCCTTTACATGATAAAAGCCCTGTTCATCGTCGGCTGCGTCTTTTTCGGCTGCGGCGCGGTGTGCCTGATTATACGGCGTATTATCTGCGGCAAGTCCAATCCGATTCTCGAGGCGGGCAAATTCATATACGCCGACGTGGACGAGGTTATTCATGACAACAGCTCTTACACTATCCGCTGTCATTACACTGATTTTAACGGCATAAAAAAGCAGGACTACGTCCTTAACGGCATAAATACCAACCCCGCCGCCTATCTCGCCTCCAACCAAAAGAAAATAAAGCTCTACATAAAGGGAAAAAATTACCGAAAGTACTATTTTGACGAGACAATTCTGAAGGTTTGAGAAAGGGCGGAAGGCGGGACTGCGCTATACGAGCCCCGCTTCCTTTGCCAGCGCGACAATGCGGCTTGTCCCCAACCTTGAAGCGCCGAGCCTTATAAATTCCTCCGCGTCCTCAAGCGAGGCGATTCCGCCTGCCGCCTTAATCCTTATATTTGAGCCGATATTTTCCTTAAAAAGAGCCACGTCCTCGGGTGTCGCGCCGCCCGCCGCAAAGCCCGTCGAGGTCTTGATATAATCCGCGCCCGCCTCGGCGACTATTCTGCACGCCTCGATTTTCTCCTCCCTCGTAAGCAGGCAGGCTTCGACAATCACCTTGAGCGTCCTGCCGCGGCACGCCTTTTTGACCGCCTCAATCTCTGCCCTCACGTCATCGTATCTGCCGTCCTTGAGCCTGCCGATGTTTATCACCATATCTATTTCGTCCGCGCCGTTTGTCACCGCGTCCTCGGCTTCAAAAACCTTTGCCTCCGTTGTACTGTAACCGTTCGGGAAGCCTATGACCGTGCAGACCTTAAGCTTGGTATGCTTATCCTTAAGATACTCCGCCGCCTGCGCGACATACGACGCGGGAATACACACCGAGGCGCACCCATACTCTATGCCCTCGTCGCACAGCGCTCGGATTTCCTCCCATGTCGCCGTCTGCTTTAAGAGCGTATGGTCGCATTTTGCGAGTATTTCCTTTATTTCCATAAAAACCTCCAGAGATTTTCTTATTGTTCGGGAACGACAAATTCAGCTCCCGCCGTCGGCGGGAGCCATACCGTAGTTCACGTCTTTTCGTCCTGCCCTTTTGCGGCTTCTTCAAGCTCCAGCATATATTTATCGAAGTCAGACAAAAACAGCTTGTCCTGAATAACGCGGTATTTCTCAAATTCTGTTTCGGCTTTTGCTTTAGCGATTTGGGCAGTGATTTTTCTGGCGTCCCGCAAAACTTCTCTGTCATCTGACATAAGAAATAAATCCAACCGTTTCGACCAATCCTCCATTGTCATGGGAATGTGCCTCTCAGCGCGTTCCTCCGCCAAATCAAGATTGTGATTTGATGATTTTTAAGGGAAACATTAGCTGTTATATTTTGTTATTATAATCTCCGCTAACCCTTGAAAACACTAAATTTATCGCAGTTGAGCTTTCCCTTATGTTATATCTTCCCATAGGGCATTATAAGTCCTGATAAGGGAAAAAATGAGGGAAACAAAATCACATAAAACATTATAACACCAAACAAGCAGGTACAGTGAACTGATTGGAATGCTTTCATAAATAATCCTAATATTTATAAAGGGAGGCTGCTTATTCAGTGCCTCTCTTTATTTTTGAATTATATTTAGTACACTCTAATTCCA
>JAMPDT010000043.1 GCA_023665525.1 Butyrivibrio sp.
CAAACAATATAGACATTCATACGCTGTACTATAAGATAAATGTTGACATACAGGGGAACGCTTCCGATGAAAGCACCGTGTACGGCGGCGACATACAGCTTGAGCCGAAGATTTTTTACGCCGCCATGCAAAGCGGAAGCATGCCCACCACCATGGCGAGCAACCCCGAGGATTCCAAGGAGCTTTTCAGAAAAAGGATAGAGGAGGGCTATGACATAATCCATATCGCCTTTTCGTCCGCGCTGAGCAGCTCCTGCCAAAACGCTTCGATCGCCGCCTCCGAGATACGGGAGGAGTTTCCCGATTCGCGCGTAACCGTAATTGATTCGCTCGCCGCCTCCATGGGCGAGGGGCTTTTGGTATACAAGGCGGTTTCCTTTATGAAGGAGGGACATACCTACGACGAAACCGTAAGCTACATCGAAAGCGTCAAGCTGAATATTTCCCACCAATTTACGGTGGACGATTTGTTTCATCTGCACAGGGGAGGCAGAGTTTCAAGGGCAACCGCAATCATCGGAACGCTTGTGGGGATCAAGCCCCTGCTCCACGTTGACGACGAGGGAAGGCTTATTTCCGTAGGCAAGACCCGCGGCAGACGCAAATCCCTGTCCGCGCTGGTCGATAAAATGCTCGCGACAATGGGCAGCCATAACAACGACACCGTGATGATAAGCCACGGGGATTCCTTGGAGGACGCCAAGTTCGTGGCGGCGCTTATCCGCGAAAAAACGAATGTAAAAAACATAATCATCAACTATATATGCCCCACCATCGGAGCGCATTCGGGTCCGGGCACAATCGCGCTGTTCTTTGAGGCGGATAAACGCTGACGCGCCAAAAGGCTCCGCCTCCCCTCAAATCGGGCGGCGGAGCCTTATTTACGGCAGCTTTCAGACATTCTCGGAAGGCTGTTCTTCGCTTTCACTGTCGGGATAAAATCTCACCGAGTCCTCATTTTTGAAAATCTCAAAGCCCTTGTAATATTTGAAAATAACCTTTGCCATCATTCTGTCCTCGGTGACGGGTCCGAAGAAGCGGCAGTCGTGGGAACCGTTGCGGTTATCGCCCATAAGGAAATACTCGTTGTCCGCAAGCACCCATTCCCTGTTATTAACCGTCATATCAGCCCTCGGAGTTTCGTAAAGATAAGCCGTTTCGTCCAAATGAAGGCTTTCGCCGTCGGCGGTTATTATATAGACCTCGCCTCCGATGATCCTTACGATTTCTCCCGGAAGCCCTATGACGCGCTTTACAAAAAGCTTATTGTAATCCACTCCCGGCTCCGGGTTTTTGAAGATCGCCACGTCGCCGCGCTTGGGCTTTGAAAAGGTATAGGTAAGCCTAAGACCTATCATTCTGTCCCCTCGGTTTATCGTCGGAATCATCGAGCCTGTCGGAACCTCCGCGTTGATAATAACGAATTTGCAGAGCAGAAACGCGATAAGCGCTCCGATCAATATTACGCGCACATATTCAAAAACAACCTTTGCGGTCGATTTGTTTTCCTCCTTGCGCTGCCTCTCCAGCTTTTTTCTGGCGCGGCGCTCCGCCTTCGTCATTTCGCTTACGGGCTTCGTCCCCGTAAACGTGCTGCCTGCCAAGTCCTCCTCCAAATCAAGCTTTATTTCTTCCGTTTCCCGACTGTTTTCAGACATTTTATCACCTCACATATTTTATTCGAGAATCTCAAATCCCTTGTAATATTTAAAAACCGCCTTCGCCCTTATGCGCTCTCTTGTAACCTTGTAGCCGAGCGCCCACCAGTCCCTGCTGTCGTGGGAATTGTTGCGGTTGTCTCCCATTACAAAATATTCGCCCTCACCGAGCTTATATTCTTCATTGTTCACCGACAGATTCGGGTTTGGCGCCTCGATTAAGTAATTTTCCTCCAAATGGAACTCCTCGCCGTCCGCCGAGGTTATCCAGACCTGTCCCGCCCTTATGGACACCGTTTCGCCGGGAAGCCCTATAACGCGCTTTACATACAGCCTGTTGTACTCCTCGCCCTCCTCGGGGCATTTGAATATCACAATATCGCCGCGCTTCGGCTCGGTAAAATAATACAAGACCCGAAGCCCCACCATTCGGTCCCCCACCTTTAGGGTCGGGTGCATGGAGCTTGAAGGCACCCTCGCGTTGATTATAACAAAGCGCAAAAGCACAAACACAACCGACGCGGCAATGAGAATTATTTTCAGCCATTCAAGCAGGACCGATTTGCCGCCCTTTTTGGGCGCGCGGCTGCCGCTCGACGCCGCCTTTTTTTCTCTCTTTTCAAACTCCTCAAAGCTTAAGTCGCGCTCGGAGACCGGCACAATCCGCTCGCCCTTTTCGCTGTCCTTTAACATCGGCACACCTCGCAGAAATTACTCAAAATATCTAACGCCCGATTCAAATACCTTAAGGTCCTGCTCGCCGTATATGTTCACGGCAACCGCCTCGCCCCGGCGTTCGATATGAGCCATCTTTCCGAAAATTCTTCCGTCGGGACTTGTTATTCCCTCTACCGCCATATACGAGCCGTTGGGGTTCCACTCCCCGTCCATGGTCGGAGTGCCGTCAAGGTCAACGTACTGTGTTGCGACCATTCCCTCGGCAAAAAGCCTGTCAAGCCACTTCTCGGAGGCTACAAAGCGCCCCTCCCCATGCGAGGCAGGCGTTACGTATACTCCGCCGAGCTTTGCTCCCGAAAGCCACGGCGATTTGTCGGACACGACCTTGGTATATACCATTTTGGACACATGGCGGCCGATCGTATTCATGGTCAGCGTGGGGGAATCGGCTGTCTGCGCCTTTATTTCCCCGTAAGGGACAAGCCCCAGCTTTATGAGCGCCTGAAATCCGTTGCACACGCCGAGAGCAAGTCCGTCCCTCTCGTTAAGCAGCTTTTCGACCGCCTCCTTGATCTTGGCGTTTCTGAACGCCGTCGCGAAGAATTTCGCGGAGCCGTCGGGCTCGTCGCCCGCCGAAAAGCCTCCCGGGAACATTATTATCTGCGCGCCGCTTATCGCCCTTTCAAATTCCTCCACCGAATCCCTTATATCCGACGCGGTAAGGTTTTTGAATACCCTCGTTACCACGCGCGCGCCCGCGTTTTCAAACGCCTTCGCGCTGTCGTACTCGCAGTTGGTCCCCGGAAATACGGGAATGAATACCGTGGGCTTAGCCGCTTTATTTTTGCATATATAAATACTGTCCGCCTTGTACACGGGCGTGTCAAGCGCCTTGCCGTCCCCTGCCGCGACGGAGGGGAACACCTTCTCCAGGGGCTTTTTCCATGCCTCAAGCGCCTCCCTCATATCCACGGACACGCCGCCGTACCTAAATACGGGTTCCTCCGAAACGGTTCCGATAACCGTGTACGGGCAGTCAGTTTTGGCGAGCAGCTTTGGCGATGCCTCGGCGAGAATACAGCCGTAGGCGGGCGCAAAAAGCTTTTCCGGCGCGATTCCCGAATCAAGCTCGGCTCCGAGCATATTTCCGAACGCCATTTTGCTCAGCGCCTCGACAATTCCCTTTGCGCCGAGCGTATACGCGCTTATGACCTCCCCGCCCGCGATCGCTTCCGCAACAGCGGAGTAAAGGCTCTCCACCTGAGAATATACGGGCAAATCGTATTTATCTCTTTCTATTTCAAAAAGCACAAGCTTGTTTCCCGCTTTTTTAAGCTCGGGCGTAATCACGTCCTTGCAGCTTCCCGTATCGACCGCAAAGGAAACGAGGGTATTCGGAACGTCCAAATCGTTGAAGGTTCCCGACATACTGTCCTTTCCGCCTATCGAGGGAAGTCCGAACGCCATCTGCGCCTCAAACGCCCCGAGCAGAGCCTTCATGGGCTCGCCCCACCTTGACGGCTCGTCCGTCATTCTTCTGAAATATTCCTGAAACGTAAATCTTATTTTCTTATAATCGCCGCCCGCGCAGACAATTTTCGCCATAGACTCGACAACCGCGTAAATCGCTCCGTGGTACGCGCTCCACGAGGAAAGGTACGGGTCGAAGCCGTAGCTCATCATCGTCACGAAATCCGTCTTTCCCTTTAAGACAGGAAGCTTCGCGACCATGGTCTGAACCTCCGTAAGCTGGTATTTGCCGCCGTAGGGCATAAATACCGAGGAGGCTCCGATTGAGCCGTCAAACATTTCCACAAGCCCCTTTTGGGAGCATACGTTAAGGTCGGACATCGTATCGAGCCACGCCTTTTTAACGTCGGCAACGGCGCGCGCCTTAAAGGGACTCGCCTCCGAATCGGGGATTTCGACCGCAACGTCGGTTTCCTGATGAGCGCCGTTGGTATCAAGAAAGGCTCTGCTTATATTGACGATCTCCTTTCCGCGCCATTCCAGCACGAGGCGTTTTTCCTCTGTTACCTCTGCAACGGCTACCGCCTCGAGATTTTCCTCTCCCGCAAAGGCGAGAAATTTATCCACGTCGCCCGCGTCCACGACGACAGCCATTCTTTCCTGCGATTCCGATATTGCCAGCTCGGTGCCGTCAAGTCCCGCGTATTTTTTGGGGACCTTGTCGAGAGAAACCCGAAGCCCGTCGGCAAGCTCGCCGATTGCCACCGAAACTCCTCCCGCTCCGAAATCGTTGCACTTCTTTATTATACGGCTGACCTCGGGACGTCTGAAAAGACGCTGTATTTTACGCTCCGTCGGCGCGTTTCCTTTCTGCACCTCAGCCCCGCAGGTGTCGATAGACTTCTCGGTGTGCGCCTTTGAGGAGCCCGTGGCTCCGCCGCAGCCGTCGCGTCCCGTTCTGCCGCCCAAGAGTATGATTATATCTCCCGGCTCGGAGCTTTCCCTGATTACGTCCTTTCTCGGAGCCGCGCCCATAACCGCGCCGATTTCCATTCTTTTGGCGGCGTAGGCGGGGTGATATATTTCCTTGACGTAGCCCGTCGCCAGTCCTATCTGGTTGCCGTAGGAGCTGTATCCGTGCGCCGCCTCGCGGACTATTTTCTTTTGGGGGAGCTTTCCGGGCATTGTCCGATCGAGCGAAAGCGTAGGGTCCGCCGCCCCCGTGATTCTCATTGCCTGATATACATACGTGCGTCCCGAAAGCGGATCCCTTATGGCTCCGCCGAGGCAGGTAGCCGCGCCGCCGAAGGGCTCGATCTCCGTCGGGTGGTTATGCGTTTCGTTCTTGAAATTGACGAGCCACTCCTCCGTCACGCCGTCCACCGTGACGGGAACAACGATGCTGCACGCGTTTATTTCGTCGGAAACCTCCATATCCCGAAGCTTTCCGTCCTTTTTGAGCTTTTTCATCGCCATAAGCGCAATATCCATAAAGCAGACGAATTTGTCATTCCTGCCCTCGTAAAGCTCGTCAAAGGTTTCTCTGTATTTGTTAAACGAAGCCTCGATCGGCTCCCTGTAACAGCCCTCTCCGAAGGTAATATTTTTAAGCTCGGTTGAAAACGTCGTGTGGCGGCAGTGGTCGGACCAGTAGGTATCCAAGACGCGGATTTCCGTCATAGACGGATTTCTTTTTTCCTCATTTGCAAAATAATTCTGTATATGCAGGAAATCCTTAAAGGTCATGGCAAGATTCAGCGAATCGTACAGCTCCTTAAGCTCCGCTTGGGGCATATCGACAAAATCCGCGTGTTCCGGCATATTTTCAAAAATAATGACGTCGGCAGGCTCCGAAAATTCCGTCACGAGCGTATCGGGCTTTTCCATGTCCGCCTCCCTTGAATCCACGGGATTGATAC
The DNA here is from genome assembly GCA_023665525.1 of Butyrivibrio sp. Lineage (GTDB taxonomy): Bacteria > Bacillota > Clostridia > Lachnospirales > Lachnospiraceae > Eshraghiella. The sequence goes on from JAMPDT010000043.1 coordinate 5,726, forward strand.
AGAAGCCCTTTATCGCCGCGAGCTGCTCTTTGGTAAGCTCTCCGCGAATAACGTACACGTCGGCTGTTTTGATTACGGTTTCCTCGTCCTCCTTGAGAAGCTTCACGCACTGAACCGCGCTGTCCGCCCTTTGGTCGAACTGCCCCGGAAGATACTCCACCGCAAATACGGTTTCGCCCTCGTTATGCTTAAAATCCTCCTCGTAAAGAATATCCACGGGCGGCTCCGAAAACACGGTAACAAGCGCCTTTTCGTAGGTCGCGTCCGAGATGTTCTCTATATCGTATCTGGTAAGTACGCGCACGGACTCAACGCCGCCGATACCCAGATAACTGCCGATCTCCTCCGTAAGCTCCCTTGCCTTAACGGCAAATTCGGGCTTTTTTTCGGAATAAACTCTTTTTACGTTGCTCATTATGCTTCTCCTTTCATTTCAGCAGCACTGCCAGTCGTACTCGACGTCGGAGAAATCGCATTTACGCAGCTTTTCCCTCGAAATCAGGAACGTGCAGTTCCCCGAATCGCCGAACATAATTCCGCAGGTGCCCTCAACGTCGAGCTGCAAAAGCAGCACGTCGCATTCCCCGTCGTCATAGTACGGCAGAGAGTTCTGTACGAAAAACGGATAGCCGCCCACTCTCGATTTTGACGCGTCGCAGGCGGAGCACAGATTGTTCTTTTCATCATTATCGGCGACATCTCCGAAAAGCTCCTCGAATCTTGCCGTCGTAAAGCTTAAAGGCATTTGGGTCTGCGTAAAGTTCATTTTGCCGTTTCTGTCGAAGGGCTCGAAATCCTTGTAGCTCTTTTGGTAGGGATTAGCTCTTATGGTATATTTCTCGTCCTTTTTATATTTTTTTATATATCTCAGCTTGCAGGGCGCGTCAAGCCCGTACATTTCGTCAGCCTCGACAAAAAACTGCAAAAGCCCCGTCTTGGGGAAATCCTCAAGCGGCGGCATATCGTCAAAATTAATCTGCGCCAAAAGCATCATGGGCGCGCCGTCGGTCCCCAGCGGATAATCCTCAAGCCGCTCAAGATACGGGCAGCCGCCCAGCTTGCTTTCCCACGGCTTCGTTTCCTCAAGCGTGAATTTAATTTCATTTGTCGTTTTCAGGGTTCCCTCCAACTGCGCTCTGTACTTTTCGATATTTGCCGCCAGTTCCATAATTAACCTTAACCTCCGCATATTTTTATATATTTATGTAAATAAAGCTTATTCGTGAAGCCTTCGTATTACCTTATACACCACCGCGTCCTCCATAACCGTCGGATCCGTGTACGCAAAAAATATAAGTCCCTCGGTGGGCGATAGCACTCTGCTCGCTACCTCGCCGCTGTACGGCTCGATTATTTCGCCAAGCACATCACCGCGGTAAACCGTATCCCCCGGCTCCTTGAGCCTTCTGTAAAAGCCCGCCGTATCGGTCATTATCGGGAGCAGATCGTCCTCGTTGATGACCTCGGCGATATAGCCGCTGTGATTATTGTATTTGATTATGCCCATACGCGTAAAAAATCTCAGAATTGAGGCGACAGCCTGCCTCGCCGAGGTATCGTCCACATAATCGGAGCAGGGCGTATACAGCGAAAAGGCGCTCGTGCCGCTCATCTGCCAGTTATAGTTGAGCGTCGTCGTGTCCATGGGCTTCGGCTTGCGGATCACCGCGAACGGAAGCCCGAAAAGATTGGCAAGGCTCGGGTTCTGGAAGCCCGTTTCCATCATGCGCACATGCGGCATAAATCTGCCCGGCATATAAAAGCTCGTAAGCTGTATCCCGTAGCCGTAGCCCTTGATTATTTCCATAATATTGGCGGCTATCTGCTGCGTCGTATCTCCGTGGATATGCCCCGGAAACTTACGGTTGATGTCCGAATCGTCCAAGGGCCAAAAACGCCTGTCGATATTGGTCGCGTAGTGATTGAGGCAGGGAATGACGAGCACCGATTTGCCCGCCGCAATCTGTCCGTGCTCCTCGAGCTTTTTAAGCTCCCTTATAAGCTGAGAGCATATATACATCTGCTGGTACTCGTTGCCGCGCAGCGAGCCGACGACGCAGGCGGATTTATCGCCCTGTCCAAAACTGAAGCCCGTTATCTTAAATTCGCCGCGGTACACTCCCTCAAGCGTATATAAATTCTCCTTATGCATAAAGGCTTTCCTCCCCGAGATCCCGCCCGGTCACGTCCGTGCCGCATACCCGCGCCATTATCGCGCCTCGGTAAACCACGGGGTGCTCCCTGAGCGTGAGCAAAAAACCGTCCTTCGGCGATACTATCTCCTCCAGCACATCGCCCGTGAGCGGATTCACTATTTTGCCGATTCGACGTCCCTCGGAAATGTCCACTCCGATTTTCGTATCGTCAAGTATAAAAAGCCCCGACCTCTCGGCGTGCACCGCCGAAACGCCGCCGGGCGCCGCGATTATCGGCTCCTTGACGGGAGCCACGCTGCCCTGCCATATCCCCAGCTCCTTCATCAGCATAAAAATGCCGTCGAGCATACGCCTCGCGTACTCCCTTGTGATTCTTGAGCCTGCGCCCATCTCCACCACTATCGAGGGCACGCCGAACATATTGAGCGAGTTCGCGAGCGAGGATTCCAAATAAGCCGACGACGAAAGCGCCCATATTATATCGGCGTTCATAAGCCTCGCGTAGGGCAGCAGGCTGTCGTAGTTTTCGGGGCTTAGGCGAACCTGCGGAACCTCCCTGATGAATATATTGGAGGAATGCACGTCCACGCACATATCGCTCCCGATTATGTCCTGAATTATTTTATACGCTATATGCTCAGCCATAGCGCCCGAATCGTTCCCGGGAAAAACCCTGTTCATGTCAAGGTCGTTTATCGGGATCCCGCGGCTGCCCGTGTCTATCCCCAGCGGATTTATGGACGGGTACACGTCAACCGTTCCCGTAAGATTTTCGGGCTCCCGCCTGATTCTCTCTATAAGCTTATAGCACACATACTGACCGTTAAGCTCGTCCCCATGCGTGCCGGTAACTATTGATATTCTCTTGGTCCTTTTGGTAGCTCCCGCAGGCTCAAGCCTGTTTTTCCTTACTACAAGCCTCTCGTCAACGGGCATCTGCAAAGATACAATTTCCTCAATCATATCCGCTCCTTTAGCGCCTGTGAATAATTTCCGTTATATTATACTACTTCCCGTCCCAAAAATCCAGCACTTCTTGCTTCACCGTTTCCGCCGTGACCGCGGAATATTCGCTCCATTCGGCGGGGAAAAGCGACAGATAGGCGGGAGTAAGGAACCGATCGTCCAAAAGCGCGATCACGCCCCTGTCCTCGTCGGTCCTTATAACCCTGCCCGCCGCCTGCAAAACCTTGTTCATACCGGGGTAGACGTAGGCGTATTCATAGCCGCAGCCTTCCTTTTCGTCGTAATACCGCCTCAAGAGCTGTCCCGCCGTATTTATGGACGGCAGCCCCGTGCCGACGATAACCGCCCCGATAAGGCTGTCCTTTTTTAAATCAATACCCTCGGAAAATACGCCGCCCATAACGCAGAAGCCGACCAGACTGCCCCCGTCCGCGCGCCCGAAGCTCTCCAAAAAAAGCTCCTTTTCCCGCTCCGACATATCGCGGCTCTGAAGCTTAACCTCGAATGCATTTGCGCCCTCACGGAGCATAAGAGCGTAAACCTCCTCCATATATTTGTAGGAGGGGAAAAAAACAAGATAATTTCCCTCCCTGCCGCTCACCGTTTCTTCTATATATCTGACTATTTTGGCGTATTCGATTTCGTTGCGCCTCGTGTATCTGCTCGATACGTCGCGCCCGACAAGCAGAAGCCTCTTATGAGCGTCAAAGGGCGAGCGCGCGTACACCGCGTAATCCTCCTTATCGCCGCTCAAAAGCTCCTTGTAGTAATTCACGGGCAGAAGCGTAGCCGAAAAAAACACTGCCGCCCGCCCCTTTTGCAGGCAGGTTTTGAGATTTTTTGACGGGTTCACGCAAAAAAGCCTGAGCATAAAGCCCGAATCGGTATGCTCCGTATATATGATATAATTTTCGTCGAGACAGTCGCGGATCCCGTTGTAATGCAGCACATCGAAATAAAACTCCGACAGCTCGCGCATATACGCGAAATCCCTGTGGCTCTCCGTGAATTTCACGATTTCCTCGCCGAGCCTCTGCATATTCAAGGCAAAGGCGCCGTCGGACTCAAGCACCGCATACGCCCCGTCGCAGCCTCTTTTCAGCTCCAAGAGATTGGCGTTGCAGCGCTCAAGCGCTCTGACCAGCTCGCCGCTGTGTCCTTTCACAAGCTTTTTTACGGAAAGGAAATCCTCCTTGAACATATGGGCGCTGTACATCTCCCTCGCCCTGTCCACGAGGTTGTGCGCCTCGTCGATGAGAAAAATATGCTCCGCCGCCCGTCCCTCCGCGAAATATCTTTTGAGATATACATGGGGGTCGAAAACGTAATTGTAATCGCAGATTATCCCGTCAACCCAATAGCTTACGTCAAGACAAAGCTCAAACGGACAGACGCGGTGCTTTGCCGCGTATTCCTCAAGCGCCTGCCTCGAAACAAAGTTTTCATGCGTTATCAGGTCGTAAACGGCTTCGTTCACCCTGTCGTTATGCCCCTTCGCATACGGGCAGGAAACGGGATTGCACTCGGGTCCCGTTTCGCTGTCAAGGAGGCATATTTTTTCCTTCGCGGTGATCGTCACCGTTTTGAATTTAAGCCCCCGGGCCTGCAACAGAGAAAACGCCTCCTCCGCCGCCGTGCGGGTAATCGTTTTCGCGGTCAGGTAAAATATTTTGCCGCTCCCTCCGTTTCCGAGCGACATCACGGCAGGATACACGGTGGATATTGTTTTGCCCACGCCCGTGGGCGCCTGTATAAAAAGATTGCACCTCATGCCTATCGCCCTGTACACGTTCACGGCAAGCTCGCGCTGACCCTTTCTGTACTCAAACGGAAACCTAAGCCCCTTTACGGACCGCGCGCGCTCCGCCAAATGCTCGCAAAGGTAATCGCCCCACCTTGAAAGCTGCCCGATAAGCTCCTCAAACCATGCCTTAAGCTCCTCAAATCCCAGTATTTCCTCAAAATATCTTACATCGTCGGAATCAAGGCTCACATAGGTCATTCTGATCCCAATCCTGTCCTTTATGCCGTTATCGAGCATATAAAAAAAGGCATAACACATCGCCTGAGCCTTGTGCACATACACAGGCTCCGTCAGATATTTTATGTCCCTGTACGTTCCCTTTATTTCGTCTATATAAAAAATGCCGTCCGACGCAAAAATGCCGTCTGCCCTGCCCTCCACAAGGATTTGATAGCTTTCCCCGTCCCCGCTCCATTTAAGCGGGACCTCCGCTTTGTAATCGGCTCCCATGGACTTCTGAATCCGCCTGTGCGCGCGGCTGCCCGCCTCCATCGCTGTTTTGTCGGGCACTCCGCCGAAGCGGTTATCAATGTCGCCGCTCCTGCACAAAAACTCCACGAGCGTCCTCACGGATATTTTCAGTTGTCCGTCCGTTATGTCAAACATACTTTATCTCCGGCGGCGCGTGCGTACCGCGCCCCGCGCCGTCAAGCCTTATTTTATTTTGGAGTCTATTTCGTCAGCCTCGAGCAGCACATAGCGCACGTTCACGCCGTAGGTCTGCAATATTATGCCCTCGCGCTCCGAATCCTTGTTCGTCAGATATTTTATTCCCTCGGGCGTAAGCTTAAAGGTAAAGCTCTGTATATCATAGTCTATGCCCGCGTTTTTACAGCCGGGTACGGTAAGCGATATACAGCCGTCGGACTGCATATAAACATAACGCGTGGGTATCTGCCTGCTGTCGAACGCATCCGATTCCGCGGCAACTCCCGATATGTACGAGCTGTCAAGCTTATAAAGCTTTTCCCAGTTAAGCGCGTCGCATATCCCGAGAACATAATAGTCGCGCTCCTCAAGGGTAAAGCCCACCTCGATTGTGACTCCCGTGTCCGCATAAGCGGCAAGGTCCTCGACATAAATCATATTTCTGCCGCCCTCAAACACAACGCCCTTCCAATCTCCCGGGTACGCCCCTCTTGTGACATACCGCGGGCGACCGTCGTCCTCCGGCATCACCACCGTCGCCGCGACCGCCTTCGTAGCCTCCGGCGTTGTCTGCGGCTGCCTTGCGCTGCTGCTTTTATTTTGACACGCCGTCATTGCCAAAAGCGATAACGCCGCCGCAAGCATGGGCAGAATTTTCACGGATATTTTTTTCATATGTTTGCCTCCCGTTTTTATACATAAAATAAGACGTAAGATATTATAATATATTTGGCGGAATTTGTAAAACATTACCTGCATTTTTTTGGCATTTTTCAAGTTTTGTCTTGATTACAGCCGCCGCGTCCTATATAATCTATGTAATTTAAAAAACACAGGAGAACGCCATGAAACCCGCAAACCCGAACTTAACCCCCAAAGCCCTCGCGCTTCTCGAATACCTGCACGAAAACGTGGGCAAACGCATAATAACAGGTCAGCACACGCAGACCGCAGCCATGGAGGAGTACGAGCGCATACATAATATCACGGGCAAATATCCCAAGCTCGTGGGCTTTGAGCTTCTGTCTCACTCGCCCAACATAAACTACGAAAACGCCACCGAGGACTGCCTTAAAGAGGTATACGAAAACCGCGGCACCGTTGACGAGGCAATACGCTGGCACAAGGAAACAGGGGGCATCGTCGCTCTGTGCTTTCACTGGTTCTCCCCGATCGGCGGCTTCGACAAAAGCTTTTTCTCGCGCAACACCGATTTTGACGCAAGACGCATATTCGTACAGGACGCTCCCGAGCGCTGGGCGTTTTATCACGATATGAGCGTTATTGCCGACGTGCTGCGCCGCTTTGCGGAAAACGACATTCCCGTCCTGTGGCGCCCGTTCCACGAGTCGGAGGGCGACTGGTTCTGGTGGTCCGCAAAGGGGCATAAGGTTTCGCGCGATTTGTACCGGCTGATGTTCGATTATTTTGTGAATGTAAAGCACCTCAACAATCTTTTGTGGGTGTGGAACTCGCCCGCCAGGGACGGCTACCCCGGCGACGAATATGTTGACGTCGTTTCCAGAGATTTGTACGCAAGCCCCCGAACGCTTACGGACTACAAGGCGGAATACGAAGAGCTTATCGCCAACACCTCCGCCGGCAAGGTTGCCGCCATCGCCGAAACGGGCGTGATCCCCGACATCGAGCTGCTTTCAAAAAGCCGCGTCCCGTGGTCGTATTACATGACATGGTCGAGGGAATTCGGCCTCACGGACAAACACAGCTCGGACGAAATGCTGAAGAAAATGTACTCCGACGATTATGCGATAGTTCTGTGATTGCAAACGCGTTTCCCGTATGTTAAAATAAACTAAAATCATTTTTACGGAGGTAAAAATATGTTCTGTATTTACTGTGGAAAAGAAATCCCGGAGGGCACGGAGTGCGACTGCCGCAGACAGTCCCCTTCAAACGCTCCCGACGCATCTCCTTCGGTTCCCGAAGCGCCGGCGCCGACCTACACGCCGACGCCCGATAACGCCGCTTACAGCGGCTACGGCTATTACGCCGCTCCCCGGAATACCGCCTTCTCCAATCCCTATCAGGAAAGCGGTCCGCAGATTTCGTCCGCGCACCAAGCCATAAAGGACGTATTCCGCTCTCCGCTCATGCTCATAACCTGCATTCTTTTTTCCGCGGATTTTGTGCTTGGACTGATAGACGGATTCAACATTCTGCCGATACTTTCAACCGTAGGCTTATGGCTCGTCTATGCCTTTTCGCTCAAAAAGGACGCGCCGCTTAAGACCGTGGGCTTCACCTTTCATTCAATCGTGCTTATCATTCAGAGAGTGTGTCTGATAATGCTCTACGTGATAATCGCGATACTCCTTGTTTTCCTCGCGTTCGTTCCCAACGAGCTCAACGAATTTTTGAATGATATTAGGCTTTATATGTCCATAAATTACAACCGGGACTTCGACTATACCTTTTCGTTTACATCGGTTGTGTTTACGATACTTCTCATTGTGTGGACCTGTTTTTTCCTGTTTATGCTCTTTTACAATATAAAGATGAGAAATAATGTGCGCTTCCTGAGCGAAACCGCCAAGAGCGCCGAAACCCGCCGCAGTTACAGCGTCTTTCCCGGAGTTGTGTTGATTATTCAGTTCCTTTGCCAGGCAGGCTCCCTTGGTACATATATTATGACCGCCGAGTCGCGCAACAGCTTTTTAAACTCCTTTTTCAACTCGCTTTTAAATTATGTTGAGGAGGAAGCGGACATAACGCTCAACTACACCTTCAACTTTGCCACCGGCTATATGACGATCGTAAGAATGGCGGTGTCAGCCGCGACTCTGCTGCTCGCCGCGATAATGGTGTTCATGCTCCGCTCAAGGCTTAACAGGACAAAAGAGAGCTGATCTCTCGCCGCGCAAGAACGCCGCAAACCCATAAAAAAAATGCCGCAGAGCTAACCTCCGCGGCATTTTTTATGCGAAAAAGCGCCACTGCCGAACGCAATTCATAAGTCTGCTACATCAGTTGTCCCGAATCAATTTTTCCAGTTGCTCCTTTAATACGGTGAAGTCCGTATAAGCTGTATTATAAACATCTTCCATTCTTAATGTCTGATATTTATGTGCGGCAATATCCCGCATACCCGCTATTGCCTTCCATGGTATTTGGGGATATTCTCTCCTTGTATCATCAGTAATATTCTTTATTAATTCCCCAATATTAATGACCGTCATGCTGACAGCTCGCTTCAACTTCTCATCATTTATAAATTCTTCTAAGGTTGCCGTGCCCAACATATCATGAGCAATATTAATTTCCGAAACCACCTTACAAAGAATCATTTCATCTCTATGCCGCATACAATTCAACCACCTTACCGATTTCAATCAGATCGGATTCCTCAATCGGACCATGCACAATGTCTACGCCTACTTTTAAAATCTCCTCAAGTTTCAGTTTTATCATCGACAAAGTAAGCAGCGAAATCGGCAGCGAAAACTCCATAATCAAATCCACATCACTGCCTTCATGATCCGTACCTGCCGCTCTTGAGCCAAAAAGAGCGATACGTTTAATAGGGTAGTCGTTTACAATCGTTAATATATTGCTTTTTAACATTTCTATTGTCATAAATCTTCTCCTTTTATTTCCTACGCAGATACTATCCCCTCAAAAGTATTCCCTTGTGCCTCAGCTTTATGTCTGTCCGATACTTATTTCGACACCCATTCCGCATATAAAGCTCATATCCTTGTCAATTTTGCAAAGGACGCAAACATCTTTTTAACTCCCGCCGTGTCAAACTCCACCGTCACCTCGTAGTCGCGCCCTCCCGTCTTGACGTCGGATACTGTTCCGTCGCCGAACTTGGTATGCCTTACCCTGTCGCCCGCGCCGTAGCCCGGTCCGCCCTCCGATAAGGAGGTTGTTTTTTTGTCAAATATACCCGACGCGACGGCGTCCTTCTGAAAGGATTTGAAGGCGATCTGCCCGGGCTTTCGCAAGGGCGCGCCGAAATAATTGTTTTTGCGAGGCGCGCTGCCCAAGGACGTCTGAACTGAGGAAACAAGATAGTCCGCGGGGATTTCCGCCGTGAAGCGCGACGCTCTGTTCATCTGCGTTTCGCCGCGTATCATGCGCATTCTCGCCGCGCTTAGGAAAAGACGCGCTTTTGCCCTTGTGATCCCCACATAGCAAAGCCTGCGCTCCTCCTCAAGGTCCGATATATCGCCCGATGAAAGCGACATATAGCTCGGAAAAAGCCCGTCCTCCATTCCCGCCATATACACAATCGGAAATTCCAGTCCTTTCGCGCTGTGCAGCGTCATAAGCGACACGGTATTGTCGTTTTCGTCAAGACTGTCTATGTCCGCCACAAGCGCGACCTCCTCAAGGAAGCCCGAAAGCGTAGGCTCATCGACGCTTTCCTCATAGGAAACCGCCTTTGAAATAAGCTCGTCTATATTTCGGGCGCGTTCCTCCACCGCCTCGGGAGCGTCGTTATCCGCCAAGTAATCCATGTAGCCCGTCCGCTCGATAATCTGCTCAATAAGCTCCTTAACGGAATATTCCCCGAGCATGGAGCGCAGCTCCTCGATAAGCTCCGAAAACGGAGCCGCCTTTGCGGCAGCCTTTCCTATCGAGGGAATCTCCTTTGCCGCCTTAAGCGCGTCGTAAAAGCTGATTTCACGGTCATAAGCGTAGCCCTGAATCCTGTCCATGGACGTGGCTCCGATCCCTCTTTTGGGCACGTTTAAAATTCTGCGCACAGCCAAATCGTCGTCGCCGTTGTCAACGGTCTTAAGATAGGCGAGTATATCCTTTATTTCCCTGCGCGCATAGAAATTGATGCCTCCGTATATCCTGTACGGTATGTTGCGCTCCAGAAGCTTTTCCTCCAAGGCTCTCGACTGGGCGTTGGTTCGGTACAGTACGGCGCATTCGCTGTAATTAAAACCCTCCGAAATCCGCTCCCTTATGTCCAGCGCGATTCCCTCCGCCTCCTGATAGCCGCTGTCGTATACGTTAAAAACAATCTTGTCGCCGCGCCCCACGTCCGTCCAAAGCCTTTTTTCCTTGCGTCCCGCGTTGTTGCCGATAACCGCGTTCGCCGCGTCGAGGATATTCTGCGTCGAGCGGTAGTTCTGCTCCAGCTTCACGACCGTCACATTCTTAAAATACTCCTCGAAATTCAGGATATTCATAATATTCGCGCCCCTGAATTTGTAAATGGACTGGTCGTCGTCGCCCACGACGCAGAGATTGCCCGATTTCTGCGCCAAAAGGTATATAAGCCTAAACTGCGCGGTGTTGGTGTCCTGATATTCGTCCACCATTATGTATTTGAAGCGCTCCCGATAATAATCAAGCACATCGCTGTCCTTTTCAAAAAGCTCCACCGTCAAATTAATTATATCGTCAAAATCAACGGCGTTGTTTTTCTTAAGCTGCTCCTGATATTCCCTGTAAACCTCGGCGACGCGCATTTTATTGTAATTGCCTGCGGCATTTTGATAAAGCTCGTCGGGCGTAAGAAGCTCGTCCTTTGCCGCCGAAATCTGCGACAGCAGCGCCCTCTCCTTGTAGATTTTGGTATCCACCTCAAGGCGCTTGCACACGTCCTTCATAACGGATTTTTGATCGTCGGTATCGTATATGGAAAAATTATTGCCGTAGCCCAAACGGTCTATGTATCTTCTTAAAATCCTCACGCACGCCGAATGAAAGGTCATTATCCACGCGGCGTCCGCGCCGCCGCCGACCAGGCTGTCCACGCGCTCCCGCATCTCCCTTGCCGCCTTATTCGTAAAGGTTATCGCAAGAATATTGTAGGAATTGACATTGCAGTCGTCTATCAGGTGCGCAATCCTGTGCGTTATAACGCCCGTCTTGCCGCTGCCCGCTCCCGCGAGTATCAGCACGGGTCCCTCCGTCGTAAATACCGCCTGCCGCTGCGGCTCATTTAATTTGTCGTAAATGCTCATAAACTTCCTCCGGGTAGCTGAAATTCGCGATTCTGAAATCCGTGACGGTAATCCCGTCCTTAAACATCTGCATATCAAGATCCTGCTTAACGCCGTTTGCTATCTCGTCAGCCTTCTGCTGCAAATTCAAAATATCGCCTCCCGTTTGACCTATCCACTTCATAAGAAGCTGACCGAGTGCCGAAATCACTCTGTCCCTTATATCGTCTATCGTATAAATATCGCGTATTCCCGCAATTTTGTCGATCATTGCCACATAGTCGGACACCTTGCAGTTAAAGGTTCCGAAGGCGCGCACCGCAAGCCCCGCGGGAAAATCCTTTGAGGGAATCATAACAGGGCTTTTTGTCCCCCATTTTACGGTGAACTCCCTTGTGTTGACAAAAAGCACCTCCGCCCTCATCTCGTTTTTGAAGCCGAATTTAAAGCCCTTAAGGCTCGAAAGGAACGGGATTATCTGGGATTCTATGTCATAGCGCCCCTCGTCCTCGAAAATCCCCTCTATCCTGCCGTCGCACATAAATACGGCGTCCTGCCCCGGTCTGATTATGAGCGTGCTGCCCTTTTTTATCTGATTATTGTTCCATTTCCAAAAAATAACGTCGTCCCTGTATTCCTCCCATTCCACCACGTTTGACATCTGTCTGCCGAAAAACCCCATAGCTCTGAATCCTTCCTTTTCAAGAATGACAGTATTAAAGAGGGCGTCCCTCGGACACCCTCCAAACAAGCAAATTACATACCCATTTTAGCCTTGATTGCCGCCAGCTCGTCGTCAACCTCGGGCGCCGATACCTTGTATTTCGCTTCAAGGTCCTCGACCGTGGTTTCAAGCCCCGAGGAATTAAGCTCCGCCATGGCGTTTGCCTCGTCGAGCATTCTGTCCGCCTTAGCCTCCATTTTGCTGAACGCCGAAAGGTTTTCCTGCGCTCCCGTCATATTCGCGCCAATCTTGTTTACGGTCTGCTGCGCCTTGGCAACCTTTATTTTGGCTTTGATTGTATCGCGCCTTGCGCTCAGCTCGTTAATGTCGTTGACAAGCTTATCGTGCATCTGCCTCATCTTGCTCGCGTTATCCGCAGCCAGCGTATATGCCTGCTGCAACGCCTGCTGCTTCGTCACCAAGGTCTGCTTCTTGGAAAGGAACTGCCTTGCGTCGTCGTCGTTGCCCGCTACGACCGCCTTCTCCGCATATGCCTGAAGCTTGTTTATCTCAGCCGTACACTCGTCAAGCTCTCTCTTTGCCCTAGCCTCGTCCGCCATCACCGACGCGGTTTCCGCCTTGACCTTGCCGAGGTCGCTCTCAAGATTCCTCATATACTGGTCGATCATTTTTTCCGGGTCTTCCCACTTATCCATAAGAGCGTTGATGTTCGCCGACATAATATCCTTGAACCTAGAAATGATACCCATTTACCTTACCTCCGTTTTTGAAAGTTGTAACCCCGACAGGGATTGTCTGTTTTTACAAGGAACATTATACCCTACAATCACAAAAATGTCACGAATATTTTATTTTTCTTGTCATAGAGTTTAGAATACTATATAATGGAGTTTGGCAGTACACATCATATGACAGAAACGGAGGACACAACCATGTCTGCTTCTC
>JAMPDT010000044.1 GCA_023665525.1 Butyrivibrio sp.
ACGTTAATACGACCAAGAAGCATTACGCCGCCATTGAGGAAAACCGCAGAATGTCGGCGCGCAACAAGGTAAGACTCAGAGAAAAATAATTTTGGAAAATAAATTTAAGCCCGATTTCACGGGCTTATGGGAGCGGAATCGGACGACGGAGGCAATTCCTCCGTCGTTTCGGCTTCCTCGTATTCATGTTCGTTTGCGGGAGTCGGAGAACTCTCCTCTCCGCTGTCCGAAATTGCCTCCGATTGGGAGGGAGTTTCGGGCAAAGTATCGGTGGATTCGTCCGCCGATGTATCCGATGTGTCGGGCTCGGAGCTGTCTGTTTCCGTTTCAAAGGCGGACGATTCTGTTGTTGAGGGTTCATCGTCCTCGCCCTCTGTCACGGTCTCGGAAACGGTTTCTGCGGTTGTCGCCTCCGTTTCGGGCACTGTTTCTTTCGCCTTTACGGTGAGCCTTAAGGGCTGCTGCAAGTGATTGCCGAAAATGTCTATCAGATTGTAACTGAGGTTGTACACGCCGGGCTTATCCGTTTCGCATTCTCCCGTAAAATATACATACTCCGATACGTCGGTGCCCGATTTGTCAAGAGCCTTCGCGCTGTTTAGCACAACCGTTTCGGGCGCTCCGAGTGAAAGCTCAAATATGGGTGGAGCCGAAAGCTCGGCTATCTCGGTTTGGCACCAGGGCGTCCCGTTTGAAGCGTCCGTAGGCTCCCAGGTTATGCCCTCGGGAATCGGGATAATGCGGTTTGCGGCTTCGCCGCGCTCCGCTCCCGCGTCGCTGTATATTTTTATCTCCGATTCAAAGGAGCAGTTCTCATAAATCCATTTCGCGTCCGCGACCGTAAGCGTAATTCCGGCGCTCAAATTATCGGCGCCGCCCTCATCTATCGCAGCGTAGCTGTCGGCAATCAGGGAATTTTTATCGCCCAAAACGCCGTAATCGGGAGAATGGAAAATGATTTTGCCGCCGAAGGAGGTCGCGTATCTGTAAAAACGCTCATCCCTCTCCGACGCCGTCCATGCGCTCTTATCGGTGGAAGCATAGGGAGCCGAAAGCTCTCCCTCCGTAATATCGAGTGCGGCAAAAAGCATATAACGCGCTGCCTCCTCCGAAAACGACGCTTTTTCGGCGTCCCATTCGTACGCCGCCATATAGCCGTTTGCAAGGTTCAGCTCCAATTTGTATATGCCGCGCACCGTTTCGGGTGAAAGCTCCGTTTCAGCCTCCGTTGCATACTCGGACGGTGTTGCGGACTCTCCGCGATCGTCCGAGGGCTTTGCCGCGCGGTTGTTTTTCGTTATGACAATAACCGCCGCCACTATGGCGAGAACCATCGCGAGAAAAGCGAAGTAATATTTAAGGTTATGCGTCTTTATAAAACGGCGGAAATTTCTTTTACGGGAAGTGTAGACCATTTTAAATTTCCTTTATCCCGCCCGCAAGTCTTTGCTTAACATATTCACTGAGCATGGCGACGGTTCCGTCGATTCCCAGCTTGCTGCTGTCTATGCACAAATCGTAGCTGCGGGAATCTCCCCACTTTTTGTTTGAATAGAAATTATAGTAATTTGCCCGCTTCTTGTCGGTTTTGACAATCAAATCGCGCGCCTTGCTTTCGGTGTAGCCGTAGATGCGCATTATGCGCTTTATTTTTGCGTCCATATCCGCCTTGATGAATACGCTGATACAGCCCGGATGGTTTTTCAGAGCGTAGTCGGCGCACCTCCCCACAATTATGCAGGATTCGCTGTCGGCAAGCTTCTTGATTGAATCGTGCTGCGCCATAAAAACGCGCTGATTGAGCGGCATATCAATAAAGGAGGGCGTGGAATAGCCCACGGAATAGGTATCCATAACCAGCGAATACAAAAAGCTGTTCGTGGGCTTCTCGTCATGCGTATGGAAAAGCTCCTCCGTAAGCCCGCTGTCCTTGGCGGCAAGTGCCAAAAGCTCCTTGTCGTAGCATTTTATTCCCAGCTCGGCGGCGAGAGCCATGCCTATCTGCCTCCCCGCGCTGCCGTATTCCCTGCCGATTGTAATAACATAATTATTATCCATAGAGATACCTCCTGTCCGAAGCAATTATCATTCCTATATATCAATTATACTTTATTTGTATGTTTATTTCAAGATTTGCCGTTTTATTTCAGACGCTCCAGGAGAGCCTCGAAATAATCGGGGAGGGGGGCTTCAAACTCCATATACTCTCCCGTCCTCGGGTGGACAAAGCCCAGTGTTTTGGCGTGCAGCGTCTGTCCTCGGAGTTTAAAGGGCGGCTTTGCCTTGCAGTAAAGAGTATCGCCAAGAAGCGGGTGCGATATGCTCGCCATATGCACCCTGATTTGGTGCGTCCGCCCCGTTTCAAGGCGGCATTTTATATGTGCAAAGCCTTGCAGATTGGAAATAAGCTCGTAATGCGTGACCGCCTCCCTGCCGTTTCTGCGGTCAATCGCCATTTTTTTGCGCTCGTTTGGGTTCCTGCCTATCGGCGCGTCGATCGTGCCCTTGACGTCGCTGAAATTATTGTAGCATATTGCGTGGTAATACCTTGTTATGCTGTGGTTTTTAAGCTGCTCTGCAAGGCTCAGATGGGCGGCGTTGTTTTTGCAGGCTATAATGATTCCCGTCGTGTCCATATCTATTCTGTGTACGATTCCGGGGCGCAGAACCCCGTTTATACCCGAAAGCGCGTCGCCGCAATGGTACATCAGCGCGTTGACAAGCGTGCCGCCGTAATGCCCCGCGGCAGGGTGAACCACCATTCCCTTCGGCTTATTCACCAAAATAACGTCGTCGTCCTCATAGACAATATCAAGCGGAATATTTTCGGGAAGTATTTCAAGCCCGACGGGAACAGGGACGTTTACCGTGATTTTCTCGCCCTCGGACAGCCTGCGGTTCGACTTAATATTTTTATTGTCAACCAAAACAAAGCCGTCGCCGATAAGCTTCTGTATATATGAGCGCGAAAAGCACACGCCGTTTTTTTCGGTGCCGTCCCCATTGTAATCCGAAAGCGTATCCGACAAAAACTTGTCGATACGCTCTCCCGCCGCGCTTTTTTGCGCAAATAATTCTATTGTGTCAAGATATTCCTTCGTCATTGCCGTCCTTCTTTTTGCGGAATTTGTCCCTGATAAAATCGAAATCGTTATCCTTGTATACGAAAAAGATAAGAATGATCAGCGCAATCATCGAAAGCACGACGCATATATCCGCAAAATTAAACACGGGAAAATCTATGAGGCTGAAATAAATAAAATCATGCACATAGCCGTTGGCAACCCTGTCTATTAGATTGCCCGCCGCACCCGCCGCCAGCGTTACAAGCACCATGCAAAGCGGTCTGTATTTTCGATCGCTTGGCATTATCACGAATATAAAGGTCATTACCGCCAGCATCACAAACGTAATTATGATAAAAAAAGCCTGCTTTCCGGCGAGCATTCCCCATGCCGAGCCTGTGTTCCGAATATAGGTGAGCTGCAAAACGCCCTTGATAATCGTGAACGGCTCCTTGTCCTTAAGGTAAAGGACCGAGAGGTACTTGGTTATTCTGTCGATTCCTATAAGTACTGCCAGTATAAATATGCTTGAAATATATCTCGCCGCTTTTTTCATCCTGCTCTCCAATTATATGTATTTCCGTAATATAACCATTATGCGTCCCTTTCGCGTTTCCGAAACGGCGCGCTCGAATTTCAGCCTGCCCAAGCCTCTTACCGAAATTATGTCGCCCTCCTTAAGCACGCAGGCGTTGGAGGTTATGATTTTGCCGTTGACCGCTGTCTTTCCCGCCTCAATATACTGTATTATGCGGCTGCGCGAATGCCCGAAGCCAAGCGAGATGAGCGCGTCAAGGCGCAGCGACGCGACGCTTCCCCGTATGCTTTCAAAGCGCGGCTCATAGCTAAAGCCCTTATCCGAGACTGCCTCGGCTTTCACAAAGGTATGCCTTATTTGGGAAAGATTGGAAACAATGTAATCGGTAACCGATTTTACACAGAATACATACGCAAGGCTTCCGTCCGTTATAATATCGCCAAGCTTTTCACGGACTATTCCGAGGCTCATCAGCGCTCCGAGAAAATCCCTGTGCCCAAGCTCCTCGGCAAAGCGCGGAGCCGACGGGGAAATCTTAATTATGTCGTAGGGAACGGAATAGGGAAAGTCCTCATACGGCAGAAAAAGAATCAGCTTTCGCTCAGCCAAATCGTAGCCGCCCATCTCCTTTCGGACAACGGGCGGCATATCCTTTACTGCCGTGTGAAAAATGCTTTGCCCGTTAAGGTCAAGAAAATCCGTTGCCACCGAAATGCCGCGGTTATAGCACATAGCTGCCTGCTCAACGAGGTGATTGTATATGTAGTCTGCGGATTTGTCCTTCATCAAAGCTTAAAATCGGGACCGAGGGAAAACTCCCCGCCCGAGAACAGCTCCTGAAAATCTCCCGAAATATCTATGGACCTCGGAGTTACGATGAAAATATAATTGGAAATCCTCTGGAGATTGCCCTGCATGGAATAGCACGCGCCCGAGGTGAAGTCGATTATCCTCTGCGCAATGTCCACGTTGAGTCCTTCAAGGTTTAGCACGACAGCCCTTCCCGACAAAAGCGTTTCCGCGATTTCGCTTCCGTCCTCGATATTGTTGGGCTTGATTACGCAAACCTCCATACCGTTATTCTTCCCCTGCATGGCAACCACTCTGCCTCCTGACGTTTTTGCTGTGCCGCGTCCCGACTGGCGGGCAGGCTTGACCGATTTGGGCGGCGTTTCCTCCTTGCTTTCGGAAGTATAATCGTCCTCCGGCTCGGCTCTGCGCACCGTCGTGCCGACGGATTTGGCACGCCCCACGGTCCTTACGGCAGAAACCTCGTCGTCGCCGTCGTCATACTCATCGTATTCGTCATCATCGTCATAATTGCTTCCAAGCTTCATTTTGTCAAGAAATCCGTCTATAAAACCCATCTTAATCTCCTTTCGCCGCTCACGCGATCCTCCCGTACACGACGGTTTATATATTGTATTCCCGTTCGCCGAATATGGCGGTGCCGACTCTGACATGCGTCGCCCCCTCCTCGACGGCAACCTCAAAGTCGTTGGTCATTCCCATAGATAGATAATCCATATCTGTATTATCAATGTTTTGCGCCTTTAAGTCAACACATAATTGCTTCATAAGGCGAAAATATTGCCTGTTTTCCTCGGGATCGTCCACAAAGGGCGCGCTGGTCATAAGCCCCTTTACTCTTATTGCGGGCAGAGCCGCAATATTGGGCAGTATCCGCCCTGTCTCCTTGGCGGTAAAGCCGTATTTGCTCTCCTCCCCCGCTATATTGACCTCCAAAAGTATGGGTACGGTTATCCCCTTTTTTTGGGCATCCGCGCTGATTTGGAGCGCGAGCCTCATCGAATCCACGGAATGTATAAGGCACGCCCTGTCTATTACCTGCTTTACCTTGTTGCGCTGCAAATGCCCTATCATATGCCAGCGTATATCCTCGGGAAGGACGGGGCTTTTTGCCGTTATCTCCTGAACCTTGTTCTCGCCGAAATCACGGATCCCTGCGTCGTAAATTTCGCGCAGCATGGGGACGGGCTTTGTTTTGCTGACCGCAATCAGCGTTATTTCCTCGGGTCTGCGTCCCGCGCGAAGCGCCGCCTCACCGATTCGTCTTTGGACATCTGCCAAATTATCCCGCAAACTCATTCTATCAACTCGCTTTCCTTAACGGTTTTGTAATCGAGCACAATATGGTCGTAGGTGGCAAGACCGTAATCGGTGCCCTTTTCTATAATGCAGTATTCGTCGTTCTTATCAATAATCGTTACCGCCTTGAACACCGCGTAGCCTCTGTTTACGCAGTATACGCCGTCAAGCTCCCGAATAATGCCGACGGTGAAGATTTCCCGGGAATCGGCAATCTTCAGCATCTGTCCCGACTGCAAATCGTTCATGGATACGTAATAATTGTCGCTGTCCGAATAATAAATCGTCGGGATCACGGAATCGAGATATTCGTTGCCGCTGCTGTCGTAACGCGTCAGGACAAGCGCGCCGCTGTCCGACATACATCTTCTCGGAATCGCGTAGGAATTTTTCCTGAATATCGAGGAGGCGGGGATTTTAAGCCCCGACGCCGCCTGCTGCTCCAGCTCCAGCACAACGTGGCGCCTGACGGAAAAATTCGGCAGATACTTCGTCATTTTGATTTTGCCGTAGGAAACGCCTCCCACGCTTATAATTTCAAGCCCCGCGCTGCATTCTATATTCTCGTCGGGAAAGCGCAGTCTTACCGTACCCGCTTCAGCCAGCCTCGCCGCCTGCGTTTCGTCAAGCTGTATGTAAATGTACCACACGTCGCTTGTGATAAGCTTGTACGCGGGATCGCCCGCGTTTATGATCGAATCCGCCTGAAGGTTCCTGCTTGTATATTCGGAGGCGTCAAAAAGCTCGGAGCGAAGCCCGCTTTCGTTAAAATTCTCGTATCCGTCGGCGTAATATACCACAAGTCCGCTTTCGGGAGCCGTAGCCTTATGGAAAAAATCCAAATTGTCGGTTTCCTTTGCAAATTCGTCGAGATTTTCGACAATGCTGTCGGAGCGCAGCTCAAAAATACTGCCGCTTATGCTGTCGGCGGCGGCGTATACCTCGGAAAAGTCCGAGCCGTCGTAGCTTTTGGTCAGAGAAAAAAGCTGATCCCGTATTTTCATCAGACCGTCCTCGGAAAATTCGTCCGAGCTTTCCTCCTTTATTCTTTCAGCCACGCGCCCCGTTTCGTCAACCGAATATATTATCGTGTTTTTCCCCGCTCTGTGATTGTTTTTGAGAAAATAATTCGCCGTCCCCGAATACGAGGCTTCCACAATCCGTTCTTCGCGCGCGATAAAGCCCGTAAAGCTTCTGTCAACCGCCAAAGAGCCGTCGTACACCTCGTATATGACGGTTTTTTCGGACGAGGCGTAAATAATTACGGAAATAACCAAATAAATAAATATTACGCCGAATATTATTATTCCTATGTTCAGCGTCGGCTTGCGCCGGAATTTGTCTATATTTTGTCTGCGTCCTGCCATTAAAATTCCTTCCGACCTTGACGGGACTGTTCCAAATGCGCCCCGCTTCTCCTAAGTATATCATTTTTTTGAAAAAAATACCATTATATTTTGGTTGTTTTGTGAAAATCATAATAGCAGAGATATTAAAACTCACAGGAGGTTGAAAAATATGGATTCGAGAATTTTGGATTATACCGCATTAGTCCTTGTAGTTATAGGAGCAATTAACTGGGGGCTTATCGGTTTCTTCAAATTTGACCTTGTAGCGTCTGTTTTCGGTGATATGAGCATTGTTTCAAGAATCATTTACGCCGTCGTGGGTATCGCCGGGCTTTACCTTCTCAGCCTGTTCGGACGTATCAGAGGCTTCGGTCAAAAGTAAACTCGCAAAAACAGGGCTGCCGCACCGACACGCGGCAGCCACGGCTTGGTTAAGCTCTTATTTCAATGCTCCAAATTGTCGTCGGGGATATGCTGCATCAGGTAGTCCAGATCCTCGTATATTTCGTCGTTTGAATCCGCGCGCATGGTAACAAAAATATAACGGTGCCCGTTTGCCTCCGCAAGCATAACATAGCTTCTTCTCGCAAGCTCCGTATAGCCCGCCTTGCCGCCTATAACCTTTATATGCGAGGGCGCTGCGGACGTCCCCTGAAGATACTGATTGCCGCTCGCGTACTCGCAGTTTATCGTATATTCCCCGTATATGGTTTTTCTTACAAAAGAGTTTTGATAATTGACCGTTGACAGAACCTTTACGAATTTGTCGTATTTTATCGCCTCGTTGAAAATAAGGTACATATCGTAGGCGGTCGTATAATGGTTGTCGTCGTACAGACCGTGAGGATTGACGAAATGCGATTCCGTAGCCCCGATTTTTTGCGCCTCCTCGTTCATCAAATCCGCGAAATCCTCAAGCGTCGGAGCCGCAAACAGCGCAAGAGCCGCCGCCGCGTCGTTGCCCGAGCGCAGGAGGGACGCGTTTATGAGAATATCGAAGGGAATGACGTCCCCTATTCTGAAATCGCACAGCACGACGTTATCCTCGGTAATTATCACCTCGTCGCCTATGGTGCGCGAGGCGGCTGAGTCGCCGTATTTGAGCGCGAGCATGGAGGTGAGAATCTTGGTGGTGCTGGCGGGATACTCCTTTTTGTGCGCGTTTTTTTGGAAAAGCACGGTTCCGTCCGAAACGTCCACCAAAAGCGCCGCCTCGGAATGCAGTCTGTCGCTTCCCTGCGAATTGACGGCGTCGGCGGGTACGACCGCTATCTTGGAGGCGAAGCCGTCCGCGCAGGAAAGCGGGGAATCCGCCACTCCTCCCGTTTCCAGCGGTATATCCTCTGAATAGGTGTTAAGGATTGAGGTTCCGTCCGCGCAGGCGCACAGCATTGCGGAGGACAGAAGAAATGTTATTATTAGAAGTATTTTCTTGTTCATAAAGGTCATTCTCTCATTTTATTATTTCACGCCATTCCAAATCCCCGCGTTCAAGCGCCTTGATTAACAGCTCCGCGGTAGCGAGATTTGTCGCAAGCGGTATATTGTGCACGTCGCACAGCTTGAATATATTGGCGACGTCCGGCTCGTGCCTGTTCGGCGTTAAAGGGTCGCGCAGAAAAATTACCATATCTATGCCGTTTGTTTCTATTTGCAGACCGAGCTGCTGCTCGCCTCCCAAATGTCCGGCGAGATATTTGTATACCGTAAGATTCGTAACCTCCTCAATAAGACGGCCCGTAGTGCCCGTGGCATACAAATCGTGCTTGTTGAGGATTCCCCTGTAAGCGATACAGAAGTTCTGCATCAGCTTTTTTTTGGAATCATGCGCTATTAAGCCTATGTTCATCCTTTTTTTCCTCCTCCAATAATGCCTTTTTTCTGAACCTTACGTTCAGGACAAGTCCGATACCCGCATACATAGCCACAAGCGAGCTTAGCCCGTAGCTCACAAAAGGAAGCGGAATACCCGTATTGGGCAGTATGGCGGTAACTACGCCGATGTTGATAAAGGTTTGGAAGATTACTATTGACGCAACCCCGAAACAAATAAGTCTTCCCTGCATATCGGGCGCTCTTGCACCCGTAACGACGCACTCCGCGGCTATCAGCAGCAGAAGCAGCAAAACCGCGGCGCAGCCGACGAAGCCCAATTCTTCGCCTATAATGGCGAATATAAAGTCGGTCTGCGGCTCGGGTATATAATTGCCGTTTTTGACGGAATTGGCGCTCTCATTGTAAAGCCCCTTTCCCGTCAGTCCGCCCGAGCCGATCGCCATTACGGCGTTCTCCTGCTGGAGCCTGCCGTCGTCGTTTTCCTCGGGATTAAAAAAATCCATAATTCTTTTGTACTGGTACGGATGGAGCAAAAGATTTTTGCCCGACGACGGCGGAACCACGTTTATATAGATAATCACGGCTGCCGCTACGGGTATCAGCGCTCCCAAAATAATCGCGAACTTCTTGTAGGAAAAGCCCGCAATGAAAAGCTGTATGACAAACAGAACCGCCACCAGTATCGTCGTTGACAAATCAGGCTCCTCTGCGATAAGAAGGAGCGGGACCGCGGTCAGCAGCACCGATATGAAAAAATATTTCCATTTCTTTACCATATTGGGATTTTTGCCAAGCAGCCATGACCAAAAAAGAATCAGCATAATCTTGGCAAACTCCGACGGCTGGAAGGTTACATTCGCTATCTCTATCCATCTGGTCGCGCCCTTGTGGTGCTCTCCCATTTTGAGTACCAAAAAAAGCAACACGATACAGGCAAGATATATAAGCCAGTGAAATTTCAAAATCCAGTTATAGTCAATAAGCATCAAAAGCACCATAAGCACGGCGCCTATCGCCAGCCCCATAATCTGACGGTTCTGATAGCCCGCGCCGGGCGCGGCGCTTCCTATTACGGCAATGCCTATTGCCGTAATCGCAAACACCCATAAAATCAGTCTGAAATTGACGTATTTTAATCTGAAACGGAAATTTTTAAACATAATCCTGCTTACTTCCTGCCGCCCTTTAAATCCTTAATCGGAATATTTGCAAAAAGCGCGGGAACGGAACCGTTGTTGTTGTCCGATTCCGTCTGCGTTATTTGAATATCAAGCGCCTCCGTGTCAATAATCATATACTTGGAAATGACGCTGATAATGTCGTTTTTAATCATCTCCATAACATCGGGCGAGCAGTTTGCCCTGTCCGACACAAGCAGCAGCTTGAGCCTGTCCTTGGCAACGTCCCCCGAATTCTTTTTTTTAAATAAATCCATCAAGCCCATGAATTGGAAGCCTCCTAATTATTTTTTCTTGAAAATTCTGGACCAGAAGCTGTTCTTCCCCGAAAGATCAAGAAACGGAACTTCCTCACCCATTACTCTTTTGCATATGTTCATATATGCTTTTCCGGCAAGTGTATCGGAGCCTACGAGCGGCTCTCCGTTGTTTGTTGAAATAACGATGTTTTCATCGTCCAGTACGGCGCCTATAAGGCTTATCGAAAGTATATCGACAACGTCGTCAAGCGACATCATATCGCCCTTTTTGACCATATCCATACGTATCCTGTTTACAATCAGATCCGTTTTCTTTATATCGTTTGCCTCAAGAAGCCCTATAATCCTGTCGGCGTCGCGGATTGCGGATACCTCGGGAGTTGTCACCACCAGCGCCCTGTCCGCTCCCGCTATCGCGTTCTTGAAGCCCTGCTCTATTCCTGCCGGACAGTCAAGGATTATGTAGTCAAACTCCTCGCGGAGCTCGTCGGTAAGCTTTTTCATCTGCTCGGGCGAAACGGAAGTCTTGTCCCTTGTCTGAGCCGAGGGCAGCAGATAGAGATTGGGGTAACGCTTGTCCTTGATAAGAGCCTGCTTGATCCGGCAGTTCTCCTCCACAACGTCAACCAAATTGTATACGATTCTGTTCTCAAGCCCCATAACCACGTCAAGATTACGCAGACCGATGTCGGTATCAATAAGAACAACCTTCTTGTTGAGCTTTGCAAGCCCGGTGCCCACATTGGCAGAGGTCGTTGTCTTGCCGACGCCGCCTTTTCCTGATGTGACAACTATTACTTCACTCATTTTAAATCCTCCGTGTTTAAAATACTAATCTACATTATGATATTTTTTTTGACCGAAATCAATACAATTTTGTAAAAAATAATTATAATCTGATGTCGGACAGGTTTTCTCTGTCGAGTTTGCCTATATAAATGCGTCCGTCGTCCACATAGGCTATCATCGCCTCGCTGCTCACCGCCTTCTTCTGACCGCTTTCGTCCGAGCTTCTGGCGATTATCTCTCCGATTCGTATCTGAATCGGTGCCATCTCAAGAGCCACGACAAAGGCGTTCTCGTTGCCGCCCGCGCCCGCGTAGATGTTTCCCCTGAGCGAGCCGAGAATGATTACGTTGCCCTTCGCGATAACCTTTGCCCCGGGATTGACGTCGCCGAGTATTATTATGCTGCTCTCGGATTCGAGCATCTGACCCGAGCGCAGAGTGCCCTTGTAAAACTGTCCCGTGTGGGACGAAAGCTCCTCAAGCTTTTCTTCCACCACCTTTTTGAAATATTTTTCCCGCATTTCGTCCGTGTCAATCACGCATACGATGTTCAGGTCGGAATTTTGCGAAATAACCGCCAGCAGCTCCCTTTCCTCGGACGGGGCGAGCTTTCTGCCCTCAAAGGATATTGCCATATTCGCCTTGTCGAAAAACTTGGCGGCGCTTTGGAATTTGTCGGCAAGCTCGTTTTTGAGCGCCTCAAATTCCGTTTTCTCGTCCAAAACCACGACAATTCCGTATTTATTACCCTTGATAATAACCGAATTGCTCAAATTACTGCTCAAATCTTTTACCTCCTTAGCATTCCCGTTATGCCGCTTGGCGGCGGACGGGATTTATTGTATGTTAATGTCGGCTGCGGTTCACGGTGATGCCTGTATTTTCATCGAAGTATACGGATTCGGGAACCTCCGTTCCGTAGTAAGCCGCAAGCGCATAATATGCCATAATGCCCGCGTGCGAAGCCGCATAGCTGTAAGGAATCATTACCGTCGATACCATTTCGGGATTGTTGTTTTCGTCCGTCGTGAACATAACGTAGCAGGCGTGGTCGGCTCTCGTCTTGTCCTCCTGCGCGGTTCCCGATTTGCCGTATACCGTCGCGGGAAGACTGTCCGTGAGCGTATACATAATGCCGTCCGTTATAACCCTTCTCATTCCCTCATGGACCGTATTCCATATCGAAGCGTCAAGCTCAAGCCTGCTTGCAACGCTCGGCTCCACAATCTTAACGTCGCTTCCGTCGGAATTGCTGGTGCGGCTGACTATCGTCGAATCGTACACGGTGCCGGAATTTGCAATCGTGGAAATATATCTCGCAAGATTGAGCGAGGTGTAGGCGTTGGTGCCCTGCCCTATCGACGAAGCGACCGCGTTGAAGTCCGAGGGGTGCGGAACCGTTTCGGAAATCTGTATGCCCGTTTTGGTGGAAAGCCCCAAAAGCTCGGTGTAGCGCTTTATGCGCTCAAGCCCGTAATTGTAGTTGAGCGTTCCGTCGGGGGTTATGCACAGCCTATAACCTATTTCGCAGAAATATTCGTTGCAGGAATTGATCAGGGCGTTTATCGTATCAAGTCCCCCGTGCTCCCTCGGATAGACATGGCATTTTATATTCGGCGTTATCCTGTCGAAAATGCCGTCGCAGTCGATTTCCTCGGAGGCTGAAACCGCTCCCTCGGCAAGCCCCGCGACAGCCATCAGGGGCTTAAAGGTGGAGCCCGGAGCTATCTTTGTGCTGGTAGCCCTGTTTACCAAGGGCGTTGACTTGTCGTTAAGCAGCTTTTGGTAATATTCCGAATCAATGCTTCCCGAAAAATAATTTATGTCGTAGCTCGGATAGGTGACGAGCGCAAGTATTTCTCCCGTATTGGGATTTTCAAGAACGCAGGAGCCCGAGCAGGGGTCCAGCGCGAGCTGCGCGGGAGTTATGTCCCTGTTGTGTATTTTCCGCTTGAGAAAATCATATACGGAGCCGCCGTTGTATATATTGGCATATTCGTCCTCCGTATATTTCACCTTGCCCTGCTCCATCAGTATGAGGCAGATATTGCGCTGGGACACGAGGTTATTCTCTATCAGGTATTCGTAAATAAGCTTGTCAAAATCCCCGTTCCCGTTCATAAGCCGCATGGTCTCGTTTATGAGGCAGTCCAGCACCTCCTGCGAGGTGGAGTATTCCGACGGCAAATCAAGGTTGAATATATTGACCCACTGCTTGGCGACGGCTCCGTCAAGATATTCCCGGAAGGTAAGCTTTCCCGCCTTCCAGTCCTTGTGAAGCTCGTCGGAGAGGGAAATCTTGTCGGCGTCCAGTATTTTGCTGTCAATCAGACATTTTCTGGCAAGCGTGAGATATTCCTGCATTTGTTCGTTATGCTGCCCGTAAGGGATCCCGCCGCGAAGATCCTCCTCAAGCATTGCATACGCGTTCTGCCTGTATTCGGAGAAAACGGACTGTGTCGCCGCCGCCGCTTCGGTGTCCGAGGAAGCGATACGGGCTGTGTCTATCAGGTTATTGTTGATCAACGCGAAGCATATTTCGTCGGGGGTTATCACAATTTCGTCGCTTATGGGATAAGGCGACATATACGATTCAAGCGTTTCGGAAAGGTTTTTTTCAAGCAGATCGTAAACCCTCTGAGTAAGCTCCACGTCGATGGTCAGGTATACGTCCTGCCCCGCCTGAGCCTCCTTTTCCTCCGTAATCTCAAGCACTCTGCCGACGCTGTCCACCAGCATCGTCGTTTCGCCCTTTGTGCCCGAAAGCACGTCCTCGTAGGCAAGCTCTATTCCCGCCTTTCCGACGGTATCGTTCGCATCGTAGGTGGGGTCGGTCTTTTGGAACTCCTCGAGCTGCTCCGAGCTTATTTTGCCGGTATAGCCGACAATATGCGCTATATAGGAGCCGTAATTGTATTTGCGCACGCTGTCCTCTTTAATGGATACGCCTGTCAGTATATCGCCGTTTTCGAGTATGGAGGTCATTGTGTGCTTGTTTATATTGTTTGCCACGGTAAAGGAAATGTATCTTTTGTAGGAATTGGCGGCAAGATTGTATCTTATATAGGCTATCTTTACGGCTTCGGCGTCGCCGTAGGTCACAATTTCCGAATAGTCCGTATCAACCGTCTTATTGGGATTTTTTGCCGACGCCTCCTTGTCGGCAAGCTTTTTTTCCTCCAAATCTTTGGGTGTCATAATCTGATAGCGGGCGCGCAGATACGCCGCGGTGTCGGCTGCCGTTGCGCCGCGCTCCTCGTCCGTCAGCTCGGAAACAGCCGAATGTCCGTAAACGTCGCGCAGAAAACGCAGGAGCGCGTTGTCCGAAAGCGTATAGTAATACCCTGCCGCGGGATCATAGTCGATTCCGAAATCGTAAATTATTTTGTCGCCGTTATCCTCGATTATTTCGACCGTCCGCGCGATTATGGCGTTAAGCGCGGCGTGTCTTATCTTGTTGGTTTCGTAATAGCCGCAGTCCTCGATAACGACGGAATACGCCAGCTCGCTGTACGCAAGCAGCTTTCCGTTGCAGTCGTAAATGTTGCCGCGCGTGCCCTTGGTCGTCACCGTCTTTTCGGCCTTGAGCGTATAGCTTACGGAATAGTCCTCCCCGTTTACTATCTGGAGGTTGAAAACCCTGTACGCCAATACGGAAAAAAGCGCGAGGGATACCAGCGCGAACGGGAGTATTCTCGATGTGAAAAATTTTTTGAGTATATAGCCCAAGTCCTTAAAAAACTCAGTTAGTCTTTCCTTTAACATCTTTTACCTTTCTTTTCAGGGCAAGCAAATCAAGCTTTCTGTTTATATAATAGACAAGTATATACGCGAGCACCGATACCGAAACCGTGTAAATAAGCTCCGGCATAATGACAAGCGACAGGTATCTGGCAAGATTCAGTCTGTTTCTCATCATGTAGGTTATCAGATAATATATAAGCCCGTAAAGGAAATCGCACATCGCGACGAGGCTTATGGGAAGAAGCATCTGCTCCTTTGTGTATTCCCTGTAAAACATTCCGTTGAAATAGCCCGCAAACACATACAAAAGAGGCGTAAATCCAATCATTCCGCCGCTCATTATATCGACGAGCATTCCCCCGAAAAAGCCCGTGAGCATTCCCGAGGTCCTGCCGCGCATAAAGCCGACTATGCAGGCGAACATAAGTATGAGGTTGGGAGCTACGCCGCCTATCATAAGCGCGCCCTTGAAAACGGTGCATTGAAGCACGTACAGCAGTATTATCGAAATGAAGCTTATAATAAATCTTCTCAAAATTCCCACCTACTCGTCAACGGTGATTTTCTTGTCAAGAATTACAAGCACATCGCTGATATGTTTAAAATCCACCGCAGGCACGACATAGCCCGACTGGGTAAGATTATTGGCGTCAACCTTAACGTCCTTGGCATAGCCTATGAGAATGCCCTCAAGGTATTTTTCGCTTATGTTGGAGGTGACAATCATATCGCCGTCGCGTATCCTGACGTCCTTATCAAGATAGTTGAGGGCTATGCAGCCGTTTTCCATAAGCTGCAAATCGCCGCTGACGGTGCATATGTCAAAGGAATTTATAAGCATTGCGCTGACATTGCTCGAATCGTCTATGATCGAGCGCACTATCGAATATTTGTCCGAAACCGACGCGACAATCCCCACAAGCCCGTTTCCGGCTATCACGTTCATATCGACCTCTATGCCGTCGTCGGAGCCCTTGTCAATCGTGAAGGTGCTGTACCAGTTGTCCGCGCTCTTTCCGATTACGTTGGCTCCCACCTTCTTGTGATCGGCGTAGGTATTGTCAATATCGTAAAGCTCCCTGAGCTTTTCAAGCTCAACTCGGTAGAGCTGCATATACAGATTGTCCTCTTCAAGCCGCTCTATCTCCTTGCGCAGTTCCTTGTTTTCGTCCTGAAGCTCCTCGACCGACGCAAGCAGATCGCTTTTTTCGGTAAGCCACAGCCCGATTCCGTTCACTCCCTTCTGGAGCGGGATAATAACCGTCGAAGCCATATTTTGAAGCGGCTTTGTCAGCACGTCCGTAAAAAAGGTAAGCCCTATGAAGAAAAAACATATACAGACGAGTACGGTCATCCACACCTTGGCGGAAAAAATTTTTTTGAGCTTGTTCCTCATAATATTATTTCCTTAAAAACTCTTAATCAATTATTCTGACCTTGGGCATATAGGCGACCTCGCTGTACTTGGGGTTGTCAACAATCTTGCGGATACCCCTCACGACGCACTCCGAGGGCTTGTCGGCGATATTTATGTGCAGGTCGGTTTCGCTGTTGATCAGCTCGGACATATATCTTATCGCGGACGAGCCGCCCGTAAGGTATATTCCCGTGTCTATGATGTCCGCCGAAAGCTCGGGCGGCGTTCTCTCCAGTATCATTTTTACGGAGTCAATAATCTGCCTTATAAAATCAATCATGCAGTCGTATACAATATCGGAGGAAATGCTGCATTTGGTCGGAAGCCCCGTCACGATATGCCTGCCGTATACGTCCGCGAAATGCTCCTCCTCGCGTATTGCGCTGCCCAGCTCGTATTTGATGTACTCTGCGGTTTTTGCGCCTATGACAAGATTGTATTTTTTGCGAACGGCGGCGATTATCTGCTCGTCCAGCTTATTGCCGCCGAACTTGACCGCCCTGCTCAGCACGATGCCTCCGAGCGAAAGCACGGAAATCTCCGTTGTGTCCGCCCCGATATTGACAATCATTATGCCCTTGGCGTTCATAACCTCCACGCCTGCGCCCAGGGCGTCGGCGACGGGCTTGTTGATGACGAGGATCCTTCTCGCGCGTATTTTGGAGTCGGCGGCAAGCTCGAGGAACGCGCGCTTCTCCACCTCGGTTATATCCGTCGGCACCGCGATATAATAGTCGGCGGGAGCGATTTTTTTGTCCTGACCGCTTATTTTTTTGATAAACTCGGTAAAAAGCGTCTGCATATTGTCAAAATCCGCGATTACCCCGTATTTGACGGGAAATGATACGCTTATGCTCGCGGGAGCCTTTTCATGCATCTCGAACGCCTCGTCTCCGAAGGCGAAAACCTCCGTCTTGTTGGCGATGGCAATTATGTTTTTCTCGTTCAGAATCGTGTCGTCATCCTTTGAATATATCTTTATGTTGCTTGTCCCTATGTCAAGTCCGAATATATTACGCGACATTTTCAAATAATCCCTCGGCTCCGAGCGCTCGGAGCCCCTTTCATATATAATTATGTTCTTTGAAGCTGAAATAACGGTTGTCGCCGATAACGATATGGTCCAGCAAAGAAATGCCTATAAGCTTTCCCGCCTCGCTTACGGCGGCGGTAGCCTTAATATCCTCCTTGCTGGGCGACGGGTCGCCGCTCGGGTGGTTGTGCAGCATGATCAGATGCACCGCCCCATGCTTTAGGGCGTCCCTGAAAATATCACGCACCGAGATGCAGGTATAGCTGACGGTCCCCTCGGAGAGCACCGATTCATGCATAAGAGCGCATTTGTTGTCGAGCATTATAAGCATAAAGCGCTCCCGCTCAAGGTGCCTCAGATCCTCCATATAATATTCCGCGACCTGCGACGAGCTTTCAAAGCTTATGAGATTTTTTCTGTCCGCGCGGACAAGCCTTGCCGACAGCTCTCCTATGCAAATCAGCATAACCGCCTTGACCTTCCCGATTCCCTCAATCTCGGTAAGCGTGTCGGCTCCCATATGCTTCAGACCGAGTATTCCCATGCCGCCCGACTTGGCGAGCACGCGCCCCGCCGCCTCAAGACAGTTGCAACCCTTTGTGCCGCTCCTTAAAATCACCGCGATAAGCTCCCTGTCCGTGAGCGCCTGCGGTCCGTACCTAAGACATTTTTCGTATGGTAAAAGTTCGTTTTCGTTGTGCTCTAATATGGTTTCGTCCCTCCGTTGTCCGTTCTCCCCCGAACGCACGGCAAAAGATACACCACTTATAATATTATCACATCAAATCATCAATGTATACTTTAAATTTAAAAAACCGATAACTTACGGTCTGCCTGCCAAGACAGTCCCGTCCTCCTCAAACAGCTTTTGCAGGCTCATCATTATTCCGAATTTCGCGTGGGCGTAGGTAAGCCCCCCTTGAAAAAACGCGGTGTACGGCTCTCTTAACGGTCCGTCCGCCGAAAGCTCGATGGACGCGCCCGAAACAAAGGTTCCCGCCGCCATAATGACCTTGGAATCGTAGCCCGGCATATCCCACGGCTCGGGCGTAACATGGCTGTCAACGGGCGCGGCGTACTGTATTCCCTTGCAGAACGCCTCCAAATACTGCGGCTTTTTAAGCTCCACAGCCTGAATTATATCATAGCGCTTTTCGGTTCCGTTCGGGATTACCTTAAAGCCGAGCCGTTCATACAGCCTTGCGGCAAAGATTGCGCCCTTTAATGCCGCCGCCGTTACGCTCGGAGCAAGGAAAAGCCCCTGATAAAAGACGGGATTCAC
>JAMPDT010000045.1 GCA_023665525.1 Butyrivibrio sp.
TCCCGCAACGAGGCTGAGCCGAGTTATCCAACGCGCACAGCGCGGCTTGCCAAAGATAGTATCAGTAGCAGTAGACAGCGCGTACACGGATGTACGCGCGTCAGAGCGCGGTGTCCGCCTTGAGCTGCCGTAACTTTCATCGCGCCTTGATGTGTTCTTTGGCTTCGGCTGCTCCGATTTGAATCTTCTATCGGTATCTTCACTTTTGCGGAGCCGGAAACTCTCTGCCCTTCAGTTTTTCCGTTCTGAATCTTCTATCGGTATCTTCGCTTTCGCGGAGCCGGGAAACTCGCGGGGTTTCAGGGGCAGCGCCCCTGCGTCCCCTTTTTTGTATCAGAGGGGTATTTTTTACTGTTTACGGGTTATATCATCTTGCTTACAGGGATAACACGGGAGAGATTTATTTTTTAAATTTTTTTTATTTTTTTGGTGTCACATCATTGACAAATGTACATACATCAGAAATCCATTTCAAACAATATGCGCATTTACGAAACAGCTCCGCTGTTATATGTCCCACGCCCATTCATATTCGTCCATATATTTCTGTCCATGAAAAAAAGCGTCAAGCTCCGCCGCGCAGATGCCGCAGGAGCCTTGGATAAAATCGTCCGCCATTTGCTCAGTGAAAAAAAATATACCGTCTTTCATACGCGGCGGCTCTGACTGCTCCTTTAGGGCAGGGTGCACAAGCCTGCCGCGCAGTCCGTATTTTTCAAGCACATATGCGTTTATGAGGCGGTAATCATTGTGCAGACGTAAAACATTGCCCGAAATATGCGGGTTAAAATGATGCTTTTTGTATACAAAATTGCGGAACAGCAAATCCTGCACGAGATGAAGATAATATCCGAGGTACAAATCGTCCTCAGCCATAAAGCTTTCGTAGCAGGCTCTAAAGCCCGACAAGCAGTAGGTCTGACGTGCTCCTATTTGGAATTTCAGATGACTGTTCCCTTTATCCGCACAAAAATCGGGCAGAACCGCTCCCTTAAGCAGCCTGTCCGATACCTTCATATTAAGCTTTTCGGCGGTCAGCTTTGTGACCGCCATATGCACCGCGCTTGACGCCATTTTAAATTTTCCTCCAATACAAGCCCTTGTATCTGCCGTAATATTCCACGCTACTCCTCCCTTGCAGCCTCCATAAAATAGATTCTTGAGCCAAAGTCCTGAAAGAAGCGCACCTGCTCGCTGTACCCCGTACCGCCGAAGGACTGCTTAAGCCTTACTCCGCCGTACATCAGGGTATCGCCGCAGGCATAAAAGTCCTCCTGCTCGCCCTCCATCTTTACAAATTTGGCAATCAGATTGTGGGCGAGAGAATCCTGCTTGATGTGAATCGGTGCCACCGTATTGACCAAATCCCCGAATTCCTTTACATTGTATTTTAGCTTTCTGTTAAAAAAATGATACCTTGCGTCAGGCATAAGTCCCTTCGGCATATAGTAGTGGAACTGGGTATTGGGGCGCACCAGCTTTTGCAGAAGAAGACCCACCGCGCTTTTTTTATCCGGCGCGACACAGGTCCACTCCATGTAATTTCCCTCGTCGCCCGACAAAACGCTGCCGCCGTTTTCGGCGGACGTAAAGCTCCTCCCCCTGTAAAAATCGCCCCTCTGCAACACTCCGCGCCACTTTTTATACAAGGCGATCTGCTCCTTCACCGCTGCCAAATCCTCTTTTTTCATATCGCAGAAATTACACTCATATCCGAAGCTGCCAAAGCACGCCACATTGAATCTTGTTTCCAACGGCGTTATACGCAAGGTTTGATGATTGGGACAGGCGGATACATGGGCGCTTACTGCGGACAGGGGATAGCCGTAGCTGTAACCGTTTTGGATCTCCGCCCGACAGAGCGCGTCGGTGTCGTCGCTTGCCCATATTTGCGGAAAATAGCACAGAATACCCAAATCAAAACGGTTTCCGCCCGCCGCGCACCCCTCGAACAAAATATGGGGAAAACGCTCCGTCAGCTCCCTCATACAGCGGTAAAGCCCCAGCACATAGCGGTGCGCCGTCTCGCCCTGCCGCTTGGCGGGAAGCGCCGCGGAAAAACAGTCCGTAAAGGTCCGATTCATGTCCCACTTGACATAGGAAATATCTCCCGAGGCAAAAACGCCGCTCATAGCCTCTATGACATAATCCTGCACCTCTTTTCTGGTCAGATCCAAAATGCGCTGGTTTCTTCCCTCCGAATGGGGTTTGTCGGGAATTTGCAGCGCCCAGTCCGAATGCTCCTCATAAAGTCTGCTGTTTACACTGACCATCTCGGGCTCCACCCAAATGCCGAACAAAAGTCCCATGTCCCTTATTTTACCGCTAAGACCTGAAATTCCCGACGGCAGCTTCTTTTTATTGACCTCCCAGTCACCAAGTGAGGAGGTATCGTCGTTTCGCTCTCCGAACCAGCCGTCGTCCATGACAAAAAGCTCGACGCCCGCTTCCTTTCCCGCTTTCGCCAGCTTAAGCAGCTTGTGCTCGTCAATATCAAAATACGCCGCCTCCCAACTGTTTAGCAGCACGGGTCTTTCCTTATCGCGCCATTCGCCGCGCACAATATGCTCGCGCACAAATTTATGCATATGCGCGCTCATGCCGTTATAACCGTTCGCCGAGTAGGTCATAACCGCCTCAGGCGCTTCAAAGCACTCCCCGGGCTCCAAAACGAAGCAGAAGGACTGCGGATTGATTCCCGCGGACAGCCTCGTCTTGCCGAAGCTGCTTACCTCACAGCATTCATAGTGGTTGCCGCTGTATATCAGATTGACGCCGTAGCATTCTCCGAAATCCTCCGTCGCTGTTTCCCTCGAAAGCATCACAAAGGGATTTGCCCTGCTCGACGAGGTCCCCGTATAAGAAGCGTTGACATGCCTGCCCGCGCACACCTTTACGTCGTTTCTCCGCATTTCCCTTGCCCAGCCGCCGTTAAAGGAGGTAAACACATAGCCCGCCTCGTCAAAGTCAAGCTGCGCGCTCAAAAGGCGCAGAAGCCTTATATTCTCTTTACTGTTGTTAATAAGCCTCGCGCTTCTGCATATAACGTCGCAGTCCTCATACACATAGTAATAAAGCTCCAGAAGAAGCCCGTAGCCGCTGTCCCGCAGCGTCACGCAAAGCTGCTCAACCTCATCTTCGCCGCCGTAGGAGCCGGGCAGCGCCGCAAAGCTGTCCTTACCCTTTTTAATTTCCGCGCTCTCGAACAAAAAGTCCGAGGTGCTGCTGCCGTCCGCGTGGACTATCTCCACAAACGGCTCTCTTATATCGCCCTTTCCGTAGGAGGACATCTCCAGTCTGACGTCCTCCAAAGAAAACTGCGTGCTTTCCTTATCGTAGAGGTTGGTATTGCCCGGAGCAAAGGCGTGCTTTTCAAAGAGCGGCTCCATGCCCTCACCCGACGGAAGCGTAAGCCTCCTGCCGTAATACAGATGCTCCAAATGTCCCGTGGGAAGCACCCGAAAGCAATATGTGGTGCCTGCCGTGTGCAGAATAAACCGACCGTCAATTTTCTCAATCATGGCAATCCTCCCCTATGCTGTCATTGCTTTTTTATCTGCTCCGCGATTTCCGCAACCTTACTTTCCGTCAGGATATATTTTTTGCGGAACACGAATACCGCTATCAGAAGCCCGATAATGGGAATCACCGTCATGGTAAGCCTTAGTCCGATAACCGACGAGCCCTCCGCAAGCTCCACCGCGCTCGTGTCGGTGGTATCGTTGCTGAGCTTGCAGACGGAAAGACAGATGGAGGCGATTAACGCCGCCAAGCCCGACGCCAGCTTTACCACAAAGGTCTGCATGGAGAAGATAACGCTTTCGTCCCTCCGCTTATTTTTCAGCTCGCCGTAATCCACCGTGTTGGCAAGGAATACCGTCACCAGTACGGTCAGCATACCGTTTGCCGCAAAGATAAAGAAGCCGGGAATCAGCAGAAGGTAAATTTTGGACATATTGGTGAACGCAAGCGTCAGCAGGACCGCATAGCCGACAATCGCCATGGCGAAGCTGACGTAAAAAACCTTGATAGCGCTTAACAGCTTGCGCAGCAGCGGGAAGAAAAGCATCATGGACAAAATCTGCACGGCGCCGCCGAAAGTGTTGAACAGGGTGTATGCACCCTTCCATGATTCGCCGCCGAAATCGTATTTAAAAAAGTAAATCACAAGATTTGAGGTAATGTAAACCGAGCAGTTCACCAGTACGATGGTAAGCACCACCGTCATCGCCTGATCGTTCTGCAAAAGCGCCTTAAACATCTGACCCACGGAGGGAGAATCCATATCCACCGTGGATTTTTCCTTGATGGTGAGGCAGGCAACGGCAGTGAACGCCACGAAAAGCAGCGCGATTATCAGGGCGAACCACTTGAAGCCTGTGCGCTCGTTCCCATGTCCGAGAAAGCCGACGCACGCTATGGTGATGATGGTGATCAGGGCGGAGCCGACGCCCGCGCAGGAGCGAGCAAGCGTGGAGAGCCCCTCTCTTTCCTTGCCGCCCTCCGTGAACGCCGGAATCATGGACCAAAAAGGAATATCCATCATAGTGTAGGTAACGCCCCAAAGTATATAGGTTACCGCCGCATAGGCAACCAGTCCTTCGCCGTTCAGCGCGGGAGGCGCGGTAAACATAAAATACAGAATAATCGCGTTAAAAACCGTTCCAATCAAAAGCCAAGGTCTGAATTTTCCCCATCGTGTTCTGGTCTTTGCCACCACAACGCCCATGATCGGGTCATTGAAAGCGTCAAATACGCGCGCCGCCATCAGAATAACGCCCATGGCAATGGCGCTTACGCCCAAAATGTCCTGATAGTAGTACAGAATATAGCTGGCTGAAAGCATATAGACCATATCCTTTCCCACAGCCGCAAGTCCGTAAGAAATTTTTTCTTTCAACGATAATTTCATCTTAGCACCTTTTCCTTTCCCATACTCGTTTTGTGTTACTCACGGCGTCCGTTCCGCCGCGCAAAGGCAAGCTCCACCACCTTGCAGGCGCCGTCGTAAATGCCTGCCGCCTTGTTTTTCACAATGGCTTCGCACATATCCCTCAGCATACCGCGCTCTGTCATGAAAAGCTCCGTCATCTGCAACGTGTGCGGAATGTCGCGGCATTCAAGCGTTCCGTCGCCGATTTCCGCCGAGTGGACGGCACCCCACTGCTCATGCCCTCCCACTCTCTTGATAAACAGCTTCGGCACAGGATAAAACGCCAGCTCGCTCGGCTTCGTAACCAGCACATCGCAGCTACGCATAAGAAGGTTGGTGCAGTAAACCGCCTCGAATATGTTTTCGTGCCAGAAGCCGTGGATACCCTCAACCCTGCCTGTCAGAGCCTCCTCCGCAAACCTCTGCGTTTCCGCCCAACTGTTAAAATGCTCCTTTGCCGAATCCCTCATCTGCGGAATTTCCGACAAAAGCTCCGTCCACACATTGCGATAATCTCCCACGTTCACATAGAGCGCCGCTTTCCTTTCGCGTATGGCGGGAAGCAGGCTTTTGATAATGGCGGAAAAAATTTCCTTCTGCGCGCCCGCGCCCCCGATGGTAAGCAGAAAACGCATAGGCTCGCCGTTTTCCTTTCTTCTTATTCGCGCCTCGCAGTCCGCCTCAATATTGGCTGTAAGCTCATGGTCGATATAGTGCCCCGTGTATACCAAATCCTCCTCCGGCATAGGCTTTAAAACGGACTTACCCTGCATACCGTTCAGAATACGGTAGCCCTGATAAGCGTATTTTGTCTGCACCGTGTGAAGGCTTCCCTCCGAGAGGTGAAGCGCCATGGGCCAGTTATCGGGAATGGCATTGACCACATATTTCATACCGCTGTGAATTGCCGCCTGCGCGGGCCACACATGGGTTGCCACCAACGGAATATCCTTCGGCACATTGCCGTAGACCGGCGCCATCA
This sequence comes from Butyrivibrio sp., assembly GCA_023665525.1. GTDB lineage: Bacteria > Bacillota > Clostridia > Lachnospirales > Lachnospiraceae > Eshraghiella. Next base: position 5,916 of record JAMPDT010000045.1, read on the forward strand.
GCTCCGCGTTCTTTTGGTCGGAGGCATTGTAGGAAAGCTTTCTGAAGCCCTCGTAATTCATAGGCTCCCACACGAGCTTGTTGAAAAGCCTGCTCTTCCCCGAAAGTCTGGAGCCAAGGGAATACAAATCATTCTGCGCGCCTATCACCTTGGTGCAGGTCGTCTGCTTATAAGAATTTAAATCCATCCAGTACGGCGTATAGCCCATGGATTTTGCGGCTGAGGCAATCGCCATGGATATTCTGTAATGCCCGAAGCCCATACGGATATTGCCTACAATAATGCCCTTTTTCCGGTCAAATTCCATGCCGCCGTCCGCGCCCCGCTTTTCCTGCGGCAGCAGGACGTCTACCACGCCGAGCAAATCGCCGATATGGGTATTTTTGCGCAGCAATATCGGATAGCTTGCCCCCGTATCGTCCCCGAACCTTTTAATATACTTCTTTTTTGATTTGACAGCCTTGCGGTATGTCTTTCCCGTCATGGGATTTCCGAAAATAATCTTTGATTTTTCCTGCATCACCGACATCTCCTCTTTGCTTTCTTTTCCTGCATTGCCTGTACAGAGAACTCAAGCCTTACCTCGCCCGTCTGCGCGCACGTCAGCACAAGCGCCGCCTTGCCCGACTCTCCCGCGGTTTTTACATAGGTGCCTGCCATGCCGCCCTTTAGCGAAATGACATTTCCTCCTATAAGCTCTATCGGACCCTCCGTGCCAAGAAGCACCGGCTCCTGAAAAAAGCTTAAAAGATTGCCGCTTTCGTCCAGCGCCCGTATACGCACCGCCGCCACATCATAGCTGCGATCCTCCGAAAGCGTCCGATGATCCGCCTGCGCCCACAGTCTTACCTCCTTGGGCGGCTTCTTCACCATGGTTTTCACCACTCTTCCGTCCTTTATTGCTTCAAACCGATACACCGTGGCGGTGCCTCCCCAGTCGCCGATGTATTTATTGTAAAGCTCCACCGCCTGCGTCGGCTTCATACGGTACACCGCAAGCATTTCAACCGCCGTCAGGTAAACGGATTTCGGCAGATTGGAAAGCCCGTACCTTGCGGTAAGATTTAAGGCGTCCTTGATTCCCTTTGCCTGCGACGGCTTAAAAGCCTCGTTTTTTTCTATGGCATCGCCGATAAAATCGTCAATAAGAAGGGGACCGTGCCGCAAGCCCTTGTAAGGGGAATCCTCCCTCCGATATTCCTTGATAAATCTATCGTTTTTATACATTCTGACGCTATCCGCATTGGTCAGTATCCACGTATCGCCCCTGTTGCAGCCCGGGTGCTCTCCGATGTCCATAGAGGAGGTCAGGGCAAGCACAGGCTCCTTTTCCTGCTGACTTGCATAAATGTAAGCCGCGAGCTTGGGGTTGCGGAACATATCCAGCACGCCGTGGTAGCAGATTCTGTCCCCGCTTCCGAAGTCCTTGTGGGTATTATAGTCCGCCATGCACCAGCCGAAGCTGCCCGCGACGTCCGCCTCCAGCGCCGCCCGATTCAGCACATTCGCATGGCGCAGGGCGTGCTCCGCCCTGTGCTCCTCACAGTCAAAAGCCTTGGTCGGATACATATGACCGTTATATTCGCTGATCAGATACGGCTTCTCCATATCGGAAGTAACCGCCTTTTTGCTCTCACAGCCCTTATGCTTCCCGTCATGGGAAAAATCGTTGTAGGTATAGACGTCCTCCAGCAGAGAGCTTTTCTTGTGCGCCCTGACGCCGCCCGTCTGCCTTGTGGGGTCCAGCCGATGCGCCGCCTCGTTGGTTCTTCGGTAAAAAGCGTCGTCGTCCGCGGATTCGTTTATGCGCACACCCCACAAAATAACAGACGCGTGGTTGCGGTACTGCTTCACCATATCCTCAACATTGCGCACCGCCTGCTCCTTCCAAGCCGCGTCTCCGATATGCTGCCAGCCCGGAATCTCCGTAAACACCAAAAGCCCCAGCTCGTCGCAGCGGTCCAAAAAATCATGGGACTGGGGATAATGGGAGGTCCTGACCGCGTTCAGTCCCAATTCCCTTTTCAGAATATCCGCGTCCAGCCTCTGCACGGAGCTTGGCATGGCGTATCCCACATAGGGATAGCTTTGGTGGCGGTTCAGCCCCCTAAGCTTTATTTTTTTGCCGTTTAGATAAAAGCCGTTCTTCAAAAATACGGCTCTGCGGAAGCCAAAGGTAATTACCTTTTCGTCCTCCACCGCATTCCCCGTAAGAAGCTGCGTCTTTATTTCGTACAGCGTCGGATTTTCAATGTCCCAAAGCTCCACGCCGCTGATCGCAAAGCAGAGCTGCTCCTCTTTCGGCGCACCGTTTTTGCCCGCGTCCGCCTCCGTGATTTCCGCCTCGCCCAAAAGCCGATACGTCTCCTCCCCCTTTTTCCTGATATACTGGCGCAGGGAGCAGGAAGCTCCGCCCGCAAGCGTTGCCTGCGTGTGCAGTCTTGCCTTCGGCTGCTTTAAGGAAACCTCCGACCATAAAAATATATCCTCCAAATGGCAGGGGTTCTTAATCTCCAAATACACATCGCGGTAAATGCCGCCGTAGGTCATATAATCCACGACATAGCCGAAGGGCGGAATATTGCCGTCCTCCTTGGTATTAAGTCTGACAGCCAGTACATTATCCTCTCCGTATTTCACATAATCGCCGATGTCCATGGAAAAAGCCGTGTAGCCGCAGTGGTGCTCACCTATTTTTTCCCCGTTTAAAAACACCTCGCTCTCATGCGCCGCTCCCTCAAAGGTCAGCGTCAGCGTCTTGCCGCGCCAGCCCTCCTCGGCGTAAAACACCCTTCTGTAACCGCACACCATTTGGTAAATCCGCTCGTCAAAATAATGAAAGGGCGTCTCCTTACAGGTGTGGGGAAGCCTTACCTTATTCATTTTGCAGTCGTCATAATCGGGAGCCGTCATCTCCTCGGCGAACCGCTCCGCAAAGCTCCAGTCATTGTTTAAATACATCCGTTCCGCCATTGTTTCCTCCCCGCTTTACTTGCCTGTGACCGAAAGAAGCCTCAGCATTTGTTCCTTAATATCCCGCAGCGCCTTCATATTGCGCGTTTCCGCTTCTATGGTTTCGTCCGAACGCGCGGTCACCTCCTCGGAGATTGAGGAAATGGTCTGAATGGAATCCGTAATCACCCTGTTGGCTTTTTTAAGCTCCTCCACGCTCTCGTAAAGCCTTTCCGTGCCGACGCTTATTTCACCCGCATTTTTCTCTATCAGCTCAAAGCTTTTTACCGTGCGCTCCGTGGACGTCTTGCCCTCGTTGATCCCCTCTATCATATTGTAAATGACCTGCACCACCTCCCTGATGGCGGAGGATACATTGTCGATAAGTCCGCCGATGCTGCCGGTCGCCTCCTGCGTCTGCGCCGCCATATTGGAAATTTCGGTCGCCACCACGGAAAAGCCCCTGCCCGCTTCGCCTGCCCGCGCCGCCTCTATGCTTGCGTTCAGCGCCAAAAGACTTGTGCGTGGGGTAATGTCCCCGATAATTTCCACAATATTCTGCATTTCCGCCATATAAGCGTCAAGCCCCTTAAGCTTGAGCGTTACCTCCTCGCCGTTGCGCACCGAAGCCGCCGTGCTCTCGGCAAGCACATCTACATTCCTGCTGCCCTCCGAAATTGCCTGCGCGGTCTGCTTCATATTTTCGGTTATGACCTCCGCCACAAGGCTTACGCGCTCCACCTTTTCCTGTATAGCTTCGGTTTGATGAAGCTGCCGCTCCACCGCGTCCGCCGTGTCCTCCGCGCCCTGTGAAACCTCGCCCATCGCACGCTCGGTAATCTCGGATATGGTAAGCAGACCGTCAAGCCCCGTATCAATTTCCGCTATACCCGCCTTCATCTGCTCCGAAATTTGCGAAATATCCGCAAGCAGCTTTTCCGTCTCCTTCTGCGCTTCCTCAATATTGCTTATCTGCTGTGCATTATTCTGCCCCAGCATTCTTGCCGCAAGAAAGGAATTAATTGCCACCATCACGATGGACGCAAGCTGCAAAAGTCCCGCATTGACCGAGGTGAACCCGAACCTTCCCGTATAGAAGCCGCCGATCACCGCTATCAGGTTCAGTATGATAACGCCCGCGTTTACCATAATAATGTACTTTTGGTCGTTAAACATAACCACCATCAAAATCATGGGGATTACGAATGCGAATACAAGCTGATTCCGGGACGTCAGTATGGCATAGGTATAAAAAACCGCATATCCGCCGCCAAGCAGATGCTTGACTGCCATCGTATCCCTGTTTTTGCAAAAGGCGACTACCTCCGCAATGACGGGGGCTATGCCTATCGCCAACATAAGAAACGCCCAAAGGAGAGTTTTCCCGTACCGCCATGCCTCCGCAAAGGTAAATCCCGTAAGCAGAATTACATTGCTGGAATGGGCGATAATCGCCACCAGATTTGTTTTTTTCATGCTTAAATGCTTGTCCATAAGTCCTCCTTTTGTCCTTGGTTCAATTCCCGTCATTACCCGTCAAACCGCTCTGATACCGTCCACCAGTATCTCCACCACCTCGTCGAGCGCCTGCTTGTAGGAAATTTCGTGCCTAATCAGTATATCCCGCTGGAAAAACTGCTCCAGCGCCGCCTCCAGCATAAGCTTCAGAATCGGTATCCGAATCGGACGCACCGCGCCCTCCGCTATGCCCTGCTCAATCAGGGCGATCGTGGCTTCCCAGCCCGTCTCCAGCCGCAGCTCCACCTGCTTGTAAATGACAGGATATTTATCCTTTAACAGATAAAGCTGCCTGAAATCCACGTCCTTATAGCCCTCCGGCATAACGCCCAAAACGGTCTTGATTTTTTCAATCGTGGGCATTTCTTTGTTCTCAAGCACCTGCCGCTCGCTTTCCTTAATGAAATCAAACAGATAGTCCACCATGGCAAGGAACAATTCCTCTTTGTCCTTAAAAACCGTATAGATTGTTTTTTTGCTCATCTGCAAGGTCCTTGCCACATCGTCCATGGTAAACTTCAAGCCCTTTTGATTAAACGCCCGCAGGGTTCCCTCCAATATTTCCTCTCTCTGTCCCATAAATCCTCCGTCTGCAAACAGGGAAACTGATTTCGTTCTCGCTTTTTTCCATTGTATCATTGTTCCTATCTGCACACAAGAAACTGATTTTACAAAAATAGTTTCCTGTTTTTGTCTATTTCTGCCAAAAATAAGCGCGCAGCCGCAAAACACTATACAAAAAGCGCGGTTTGCGGTATACTTTTTGCAGGGAATAATCGCGAGGAGGATTGCACATGGCTCTTTTGAAAACCGCCGGAAGCAGCAAAACCCTTAACGAAAAGCAATGGAAAGATTGGAATAAAACCGTTTTTTCGCTTTTTTGGAAAATATGGCTGCTCACCCTGTTTGTGGAGCTGCTTTTATTTGCTTTTTACAGCCCCACCCCCGAATGCGGCAGGGCTTACTATTTTTATTTGTTCATTGCAAAGCCCAGCGGACTTGAGCTTTTGGCGCTCATAATCTTTCAGCTTGTCTTTACCAAGCTTTTTAAGTCGTACAACTCGCGGGTGGTTTCGGGCTATACTATTCTGCTTATCAGTATTTTTGCCGGAATCACCGTTTGCGTACACACCAGCGTCAGTATGCTTCCCTCAATGCTGCTTCTTCCCATGCTGTTGACGCCGCTTTACAGGGACCACCTTATGACGCTGTTTCAGGCGGTTCTTTGCGTACTGCTGTACATGGCGAATTACTTTTATTTTACGCCCAACACGCCCTATATGCTGCCGCAGACGTCCTTCAGCCCCTTTGTGAACAGTTGTATTTTTATAAGCTGCACGGTTGTCACCTGTATTATTTTGGAAAAGGTCAAGCGGGACATCGTATTAAACGAGGAACGTTCCCGACGGGATTCCCTGACTCATCTCTACAACCATGAAGCATTTTATGAGGAATTGGAAAATTACCGAAAAGAATATGAAAAGACGGGGGAGTCTTTCTCCGTTATTATTGCCGATATAGATGATTTTAAAAAAGTAAACGATACCTACGGACACGCCTTCGGGGACGAGGTGATACAAAAGGTGGGACAGCTTTTTACGGAACACGGCAAAAAAGAAGGCTTCGGCGCACGCTACGGCGGCGAAGAATTTGCTATGCTGCTTCCCCATGACAAGCCCGAAAAAATCGCCGAAAAAATCCGCGCGGATTTTGAAGCCCATAGCTTTCAGACCTCCCATGGCGGCACGCATTTTACGCTCAGCATCGGCGCCGCCGTTTATGACGGTCCCCGTGCAAGCGCAAGCGCCTTTTTTGAGGAGGCGGACAACGCGCTGTACCGTGCCAAACGCAGCGGAAAAAACCGTGTTGTGACGCACAAGGCATAAAAATTGCCGCTTCACGGAATATCCTTGTCCGTAAAGCGGCGGTTCTCAGTTTCTTTTTCTCGCGCCGATAAGCGCGACAGCCGCGACGCTGCCGTCGGGGCGTACGCAGGACACAAGCCTGCCGTCGGGCGTGCTTTTTTTGCATATTTTAATTTCCTCGCCCTCGTAGCACTGACCGATATAGTGCAGTTCAAAATCCGTCACCAGATTTTCATGATAAAAATCACTGTCAAAGGCGTCCATAAGGAGAGCCACATATCTGAGATTGGTCATATGGCGGTTGCGGTCGAGGTCCGTGTACCTTACCGTATGGGAATAGACATACTCCATAGCCTCCGCCGTTTTCGGAAGCTTCGTAAAGGGAGCCACGTCAACCGTCCTGTCCTCGAAAACCTCCGTCGGAAACTCTATCGCCGACGGCTTGGCAAGCCGCTTGCTCTCGATGTCCACGAGACAGCTTTCCAAGCGCCCTCTCGCAAAAATTTCACCGCCGCGGCTTATTTCCAGAGCCTGATGAATCACTCCCGGAAAGCGCGTCTTTTCAATCCATGTTTCCAGATCCACGGTATTAAAGTCCGCCTCCCTCTCAAGATGCATTTTGTATTTTGTGTACATCCAGCATATGCCGTAATCGTCGGGAACGGTATCGTTGCCCTTCCCGAAGGAATGCATATGCCCCGTAGCCATATCCTGAAAATAATACAGATAGCCCCGCATTCCGACAAGCGTATTGTCGTCCGTTTCGCGGAGCTTGGGAAAATACTGTGTTTTCAACTCTGCTTCCTCCGTTGATATTTTTAAAACAGCTCCAAGGGACAGTGCTTTGAGCTTCTGTATGCCCTTGCCTCCACATAAGCACCGCATTTTACGCAGACTCCCGTATTAAGCCATTTGCAGTCGCGGCAAAGCGAAAGCCTCTCCTCGTAAAGCTCGGGCGCGGCAATGTCCTCGGGCTCTGTGTCCATCTTGTATTCTTCTATTATGCGCGCCGCCTGCCCGTCGCTTATGTCCCTTATAAGACAGCGCACGCAGGGCTTGTTCGGCGTTTTCGGCTTTATCGTCATAAATCTCCTCCCGTTATTTCGCGCCGCGCTTCAGACGCAAAGCGCCGTTTCCCCGGCTTATTTTAACGCGCAGCTTACGCTTGCCACGCCGCAGGCGGGAACGGTAAGCCTCCGAACGCCGCCGTTCCAAATTTCGGTGCGCCGCTCCTGCCTCACCCTGTCGGGCTCCTCAAAGGTATTGCAGTCGCGCATATCTCCCGTCAGCACCGAAATTTTTGCCTCCCTGTCAAAAACGGCTCCGTCCGCAAGCGTAACCTCAAGCTCCGCGTCCTCGTCAAGCGACGCGTTGGAAACGGTGATCGTAAGGTATTTTGCGCCCTCCTGCTCCTTTATTGATACGGATTGGGAAAGCGCGGGAATTTTTACATCGCCTGTTCCCGTTTCCGTGTTGAAAATTCCGCTCTCGACAAGCCTTGAGCCCTGGTGCTCCTTGTACATATCGAACACCTCGTAGGTCGGGGTTTTCACGAGCTTCGCGCCCTCCGTCAGAAGCATAGCCTGCAATACGTTTACCGCCTGCGCGATGTTTGCCATTGAGATCCTTGTACAGCGGCTGTTGAAAATATTGAGATTTATCGAAGCCGCGAGAGCGTCCCTCATCGTGTTCTGCTGATAAAGGAAGCCCGGATTCGTGCCCGGCTCCACGTCGTACCATGTGCCCCATTCGTCCACAATCAGGCTGATTTCACGTTCCTTGTCAAGCTCATCCATGATCGCGAGGTGCCTGTCGATAATTTCTTCTATGAGGCGGGTTTTTTGAAGCGTGACATAATATTCCCTCTCATCAAAATCCGTCGCGCTGCCCTTATGCTCCCAATCGTTGGGAACGGTATAGTAGTGCAGGCTTATCGCCTTTGTGTGCCATTTGTTTATACGGCTCAAAAGCTCCCTCGTCCAGTTATAGTCGTCGCCGTTCGGTCCGCAGGCTATTTTATAAAGACGGTTGCCGTCGTAATCCTTGCAAAACTGCTGGAATTTCTTGTATTCGCTTGCATAGTAGGCAGGCTCCATGCTGCCGCCGCAGCCCCAGCTTTCGTTGCCGATGCCTATGTATTTTACGCGCCAAGGCTCCCTTCGCCCGTTGCTTTCGCGCAGCTTCGCGAGCGTCGATCCGCCCGACGCCGTCATATACTCTATCCATTCGGCAGCCTCCCGAACCGTTCCGCTCCCGACGTTTACGGCAATATAAGGCTCGCAGCCTATCCGCTCGCACAGGTTCAAAAATTCATGCGTCCCGAAGCTGTTGTCCTCGACGGCTCCGCCCCAGTTGGTGTTGACCATGCGCCGCCTTTTCTCCAGGGGACCTATGCCGTCGCGCCAGTGGTACTCGTCGGCAAAGCAGCCGCCCGGCCAGCGCAGAACAGGGACCCTTATCGCCTTAAGCGCCTCGACAACATCGTTTCTGATTCCGTCGGTGTTGGGAATATCCGAATCCCTTCCCACAAAAATGCCCTCGTAAACGCACCGTCCCAGATGCTCCGAAAACTGCCCGTAAATTTCGGGCGCTATCGTTCCTATTTCTTTTGTTGAATTGATTGTCAGAACCGTTTTAATCATACTGCCTCCTCCTAATTTTCGGCGCTTTTTACCAGTGCGTCCGCGATTTCGGGATACGCGAATTCGCATTTTTCCCTGTCAAGAATGCCGAAAAGCTCGCCGTCGCCCTCAAAGGCGTTGTTGTCCCACCAAAAGCAAACCATGCCGCGCTCCTTTGCCGCCGCGACATAGCTCGCCGCAAAGTCCGTCCGAGCCGCCGTGTTGCCGTTTTTGTCCCTCGCTCCGAATTCGTCTATTATTACGGGTATGCCCTTGCTTACGTATCTACGATAAAGCCTGTCCATAAAGCCCGTCATATTGGCAAGGTCGGCGGAATCCGCGCTTGACCACTTGTCAGTTCCGGGGTATTCGAGCGCAAAATCATACGGAGTGTAAGCGTGAACCGATATGATAATGCGGTTGTCGTTGCCCTCCGTGTCCTTGGGGATCTCAAAGCCGCCGTTAAGCGCGCCGTCTGGCGAAGCGTCGTAGCCCGGACACGCCAGATAGCGCGACGCGTTGTTGCCGCCCGTGGCTCTGACGGTATCGACAAACGCCTGATTTATTTTGTTGACGCACTCTATCGCGTCCTTGCAGTCCGCGGAATCGTTGATCCACCACTCGTTATTGTGCCCGACCATTCTCGGCTCGTTCATGCATTCAAAAATAAGATGGTTGTCGTAGTCGGCGAATCTCACCGCGAGCTGCTCCCATATCGACGTGACGTAGGCTATCGACTGCTCGAGGTACTCGCTCGTGGGATACATAAATTCCTTGCTGTTGTCGTGATGTATATTCAGAATAACATACATATCCTCGTCGATACAGTAATCCACCACCTCGTTCACGCGCTCAAGCCACCGCTCGCTTACGGTGTATTTGCCGTCGTCCGACACATGGTTGTGCCACGATACGGGGATACGCACGGAATTAAAGCCCTTTTCCTTAAGGAGCTTTACAATCTCCTTGGTGGTTTTCGCACCGCACCACGCCGACTCGTACTCCATTTCGTCCTCAAGCCAGTCGCAGTCCGACGCGTCAAAGGTGTTTCCGAGGTTCCAGCCGATTTTAAGCGCGCTGACAAAGGCAAGCGCGTCGTCCTCGGGCTCCGTTTGGGGCTCCGTGGGGGCGTCCGTCGCCGTTTCCGCCTCCGAGGTTCCCTCAAGCAATGCTCCCGCCGAAGCGTTCGTCTCGCCGCTTTGACCGCCGTTTCCCGCGCAGGATGTCATTAACAGCGTCATCGCCAAAATAAGAGCCAAGGCGGTTAAGCCTTTAAATTTTTCGGTTAATGTTTTCATATGCCGCTTTTGCACCTCCCAAATCCGTTTCCGCCGCCTCGCGAAGCGGCTTCCTGATTTTTTTTCTTGTAATTTCCATCAAGCCTAGCTTGGTAAACTCGACGAATACCGCCCTTACAGGGTCCTCGGCGAGAAGCTCGCGCATTTTTTTCTCCAAAAGGTCCGCCGCCCGCGGATCCGCCATATTTATAAAATCCGCTATGATTATTCCCGAAATATTCCGGAGGATAAGCTGACGCGCGATTTCCGCGCACGCCTCAAGGTTGATTTTAAGGAAGGTCTTTTCCATATCCCTTTCGGATCCGTCAAATTTGCCCGTATTCACGTCTATTACCGTCAGAGCCTCGGTAGGCTCAATAATCAGATAACCGCCCGATTTGAGCCACACGCGCGGCTTTAACGCCATTTCCAGCCTGTGCTCCGTATCGTAGAGCTTTGTCAGAGGCAGCAGCTCGTCCGCGTACAGCCTCACAGCCGCGCCGCGCACTCCCTCGGACAGCTCCCTGTAAATATCGGGCAGATCCGTGACTATCTCGTCCTCCCCGGTAAGCCGATAGGCTTTAACGTCCTGGAGCAGTGGAGATTCCGCTCTTTTCAGTAGCGTAAAGGCGGGACGGCTCGCCGCCCTGCTTAACAGCGCTTCATATTCGTCCTTAAGCGCGTAAAGCTCCGAAAGAATCTCCTCCTCGGACGCCTCCGCCGCGTCCGTCCTTACGATAAAGCCGTAGTCCCCGTTTACATACGGCAGGACAAAAGCCTTAAGCCTGTCGCACAGCCCGCGGTCCTTGATTTTGCGGGACACTCCGACCGAGCCCGCCTGCTCCCTTGTCAGCGCAAGGCGTTTCCCCGCCAGCGTGATTTTCGAGGAGGCGACGGGAGCCTTTGCTTTTGCGGCGGCTTTTTTTATCTGGACAAGCAGCAAATCGCCTTGGCATACCTTGGAAGTATTTTTGGGATTGAGAAAAATCGGCTCGGGATTTTCCTTAAGCGAAAAATAGCACACCGTCCCCCGGGCGATCTCTGCGAACGCCGCGCCGATATTCGGCACGAGGTCGCGCACTCTTGCGATATATATGTCGCCCGGCAGCATTCCGCCGTCCGTATCGTAAAGCTCCAGCCTGATTTCCCTTTGCCCGCGCATAAGCATCGAGAGTATTTTGTTTTTGTGCCTCGTTATCACAAGCCTTTCGGACATTACCTGTTCGCCAACTCCTCCGTAACTTCCTCCCAGTCAAGCCCCTTTTCAGCCATAAGCACCATGACATGATAAAGAAAGTCCGCAATCTCGTATTTGATTTCCACCGTGTCGGGATTTTTGGCGGCGATTACGATTTCCGTCGCCTCCTCCCCGACCTTCTTGAGTATTTTGTCGATTCCCTTGTCAAAAAGGTAATTGGTGTAGGAGCCCTCCTTCGGGTTCGCCTTTCTGTCGAGTATCACAGCCATGACCTCGTTGAATACCTTAAGCGGATTCGTCCTTTGCACGTCCCTTGCCGCCAGCTCCTTAAAAAAGCACGAGTGCGCGCCCGTATGGCACGCCGCGCCGACCTGCCGCACCCTTGCAAGAACCGTATCGTTGTCGCAGTCGAGCCTTAAGCTCATGACATACTGATAATGCCCCGAGGTAAGCCCCTTGACCCATATTTCACTGCGGCTCCGGCTGTAATAGGTCATTTTCCCCGTTTCAAGCGTCAGCCTGTACGCCTCCTCATTCATATAGGCGAGCATAAGCACCTCGTCGGTGGCGTAATCCTGAACCACGACGGGAATCAGTCCGTCGACATTGAGCTTAAACTCGGAAAAGGGGATCGCGCTTTCAAAGGTGTTGACCTTAACGCCCTCCGCCTTTAGCTTCATTTTGAGGCTCATAAAATCGTATTCCGCGTCCGAAAAGCTTGCTGCGCATATTCCGCCGCAGGCTTCGTCCGAAAGCAGAGCCGCGTCTGCCTCCGAGGTCATAACGACCGAGCAAAGCCCGTCCGTTACGCCGCCCTCGGACACAAGCACCTCGCTGCCGTTTTCCTTTATAAGCTTTAACGCCTCGTCTCGGTTTCCGTTCAGCACCGCGCCGACCTTTTCCTTTCCGAAGCGGTTCGTCACCTCCGTAAGCATGGCGAGATTGCTTTCGTCGCCTGTTTCGATAAGCGCCGCCCGCGCGCCCGCGTAAAGGTATTTTTTAACGTCCTCCGCGCGCTTAATGCCGCCCGCGGCGTACACGGGAATATCGACCGCCCTGCACGCAAGCCGCAGCTCGTTTATCGCCTCCTCGTGCAGTCCGTCGTCTGACGGCAGGACGAAATACAAAATG
>JAMPDT010000046.1 GCA_023665525.1 Butyrivibrio sp.
CTGCGGCTTGTAATTAAAGCCCGCCATTGCGGTCGCCGCCGAAGCGGAATATCCGTCAAGCCCCGTGGCGATAACGGTGATGGTCGCCCGGTCCTGAACGGAAGCGTCGAACATCGCGCCGAAAATAATATTGGCGTTGTCTCCCGCAAGCTCCTGAACATAGCTTGCCGCCTCGTTCGCCTCCACAAGAGTTATGTCGCCGCTGATATTTATAATTACGTGCGTAGCGCCCTCGATGGTCGTTTCGAGAAGCGGGCTTGCAACGGCAAGCTTGACTGCCTCGACTGCCTTGTCATCGCCGTTCGCCATGCCGATGCCGATATGCGCGACGCCCTTATCCTTCATTACCGTCTGCACGTCGGCAAAATCAAGGTTGATAAGTCCGGGTACGTTGATCAGGTCGGTAATTCCCTGAACCGCCTGCTGCAAAACCTCGTCCGCCTTCTTAAGAGCCTCGGGCATGGTTGTCCTTCTGTCAACTATATCCAAAAGCTTGTCGTTGGGGATAACGATAAGCGTATCCACCGTTTCCTTAAGCTTCTCTATGCCCGTGATGGCGTTGGTCATTCTTGTCTTTGCCTCAAACTTGAAGGGCTTCGTAACCACACCTACCGTAAGTATGCCCATTTCCTTGGCGATTCTTGCAACCACGGGCGCGGCTCCGGTTCCCGTTCCGCCTCCCATGCCGCAGGTAACGAACACCATGTCCGCTCCCTTTATTGCCTGAGCGAGCTCCTCCGTGCTCTCCTCGGCAGCCTTTTCTCCTACCTCGGGCTTCGCGCCCGCGCCCAGCCCCTTAGTAAGCTTTTCACCTATCTGAATTGCGGTCGGCGCCTTGCACAGCTTAAGAGCCTGCTTGTCCGTGTTGATTCCCATAAACTCAACGCCGCAAATATTCTCATCAATCATTCTATTAACAGCATTGTTGCCTGCCCCGCCGACTCCCACGACGATGATTTTGGCAGACGCTTCCGACTCATTAGTCCTAATCTCTAACAAATGATTACCCTCCTTAAACCAAGAACATACAATTACATAATATTATCATTTCGGGATAATAGCAAGCACAATTTTTCCAAAATTTGATATTTTTGTCTGTCCGCGCCTTCTACGCCTCCTCTTTAAAAATTACGCTCGAGGTGTTTTTGTCGTATTTATCCAAATAAAGCGTGCCCTTAAGCCCTTTAAGCTTATCCATCATGCAGCCCAGCTCGTACACCTTGTCCGCCATATCGGAATCGTACTGCCCCAAAAGCACCGTCACCTCTCCGACGGCAAGCGAAAGCGAGCTCTTGTCCCCAACGCTTACGGAATCCACGGTTATGCCGTACTTGCTGAAATACTGCGTCAAGTCGTTCAGCGCTGAAAAAATCTCCGCATTCGGGACGTCCAGCTTTTCATGCACCACAATGCTGTCGAATTCAAGCCCCTCGACCCTTACGGCGTTCTCCAAAAGCTCCGCGGAGCTTTCCACGACCGTCCCGTCCTTGTCGAAATACATATTGGAGTCCTTATATCTGACATAGCCCACAATGCTTTTCTCATATACCGTCACCTCAACGGTTCCGGGCATTTTTACCGCGTAATCCACCTGGGCAATGAAGGGTATGTCCGGCTTGGGCGCTCTGCTGTTCGTGTATTTGAACCAGAGCAGGTTCTCGTCGTTCCTGTTTTCAAAGACATATTCGTAAAGCTGCTCATAGGTATATCTGTCGCTGCCCGTTATCCTGATGTCGGTGATCCTGTATCGGTAATTTATAAAAAGAAACGCCGCTGCGGCAGCCGCCGCAAGGGAAGCAAGCGCAATCGGGATTACCGCCCTCCTGCGTCTCCTTCTTTTTTTGTGCGCCATAAAATATCCGCTCCTAACTGCTCCAAATCCCTCTGTATATCCTCATAGCCGCGCATAATATACGCGCAGTCCGTGATTACGGTTTTGCCGTGTATTCCGAGAGCCGCGATGACAAGCGCAGCCCCGCACCTTAAATCAGACGCCCCCACGATCCCGCCGTGAAGGCTCTCGCCGCCCGTGATTATTATGCTGTCGCCGTCCGCAGCGACCTTCGCTCCGAGCTTTTCAAGCTCCCGCGCCGTGCTGTACCTCGCCTCAAAAACCCTGTCCCTTATTCTGCACGAGCCTGCCGAAAAAGCCGACAGCGCCGTAATCTGCGGCTGCATATCCGTCGAAAAGCCGGGATACGGACCTGTCTCCACATAATTGAGCGCGCGCCTCCTGCCGTCCGACAGTATGATTATCTCATTAATATTCCCGTCTGTAAATATATGACAGCCCGTTTTTTTCAGCAGGTCCGTAACGCACTCCAGCCGCTTCGCCTCAATATTGCAAAGCCTTATGTTTCCTCCCGCGACGGCGCACGCCGTCATATACGTTCCCGCCACGATTCTGTCGCCGGGAATTTTGAAGCGTATCCCGCAAAGCCTCCCCACGCCCCTTACGCGTATCGTATCCGTTCCCGCGCCGTCGATGTCTGCTCCCGCCTTTATGAGGAAATCGCACAGATCGGCTATTTCCGGCTCGCGCGCGCAGTTTTCAAAAACGGACTCGCCCTCCGCCTTAACCGCCGCGAGGAGCAGATTTTCCAGCGCGCCAACGCTCGGATAGGGGAAACGGTAAAAGCCGCCCTTAAGCCGTCCCGCGCACCCGACAAGCATACCGTCCTTTTCCTCCACGGAGGCTCCGAGCGCCCTAAGCCCGTCGATATGGTAGTCCAACGGTCTGCGTCCTATTTTACAGCCCCCCGGATACGGCATTGCAAAAAAGCCCGCCGTCGCCAAAAGCGCGCCCATAAGAATCGAGGACGCTCTGAATCTCATGCAGCTTTCGTAATCGGGAACCCCGTCAACCTTGTTGTGGAAAAGCACAAGCCCCTCGTTCGTAAAGCCGCAGCTTTCTTCCCCTTGGCAGCCGCCCACGCCGTTTATGATCGCAAGCATTTCCCGGACGTCGAGTATATCGGGACAGTTTTCAAGCACGGACATCCCGTCCAGCAAAAGGGACGCCGCCATAATCGGCAGGGCGGAATTTTTGGAGCCCTGAAGCACCAAGGTTCCCTCAAGCCTTCTGCCGCCCCTGACTTCAAGCTCGCTCGCAAAACCAAAGCCCATACCGTTATACCCCCGCGCGCTTTCCCGCTTCGGACGGGAAAACAAATAACTTACAAACCATTATATGCGGGGCGTATTTATATTGTTACTTTGTTTTGTCCGTCAGCGCTCCCCGTCCTTGGCGGAAACGGTGACGGGAACCCGTATCTGCCTCGAAACGTTAAGCACAATTCCCATTTCCGCGAGCAGGAAAAGCGCCGAGGTCCCTCCGTAGCTTATAAACGGCAGCGTCACTCCCGTATTGGGTATCAGGTTGGTCACGACCGCGACGTTTAACACCACCTGAATGGATATATGCGCCATAACGCCGACCACCAGCATTGAGCCGAACAGATCTGGAGCGTTGTTGGCTATGACCATAAATCTCCATATGAGCAGCATAAACAGCAATATAAGGCAGATTCCCCCGAAAAGACCAAGCTCCTCGCAGATAATCGAGAAAACCATATCGTTCTGCGCCTCGGGAAGAAAGCCGAGCTTTTGAATGCTCTGCCCCAGTCCCTTTCCGAAAAAGCCTCCCGAGCCTAAGGCGTAAAGCGCCTGGAGCGTCTGCATTCCGACGTCGGTGGCGTAATTTTCGGGATTGCGCCACGCCAGCAGCCGCTTGAAGCGGAAATGCTCCGCGGAGCTTACCTTTCCGAAAAAGAATATCAGAAACGCCGCGACGGCAAGCACTCCGACAATCGTCGCCGCTATGAGCCATTTCGGCTTGGAGTTGCCTATCATAAGCATAACATAGGCGATTCCCAGTATGATTATGGCGGAGCTCATATTTTCCGTGATAATGAATATCATGCCTCCCGCTATGCCTGCCATAAGGCAGTATACAAGATTGTTGCGGAAATTCTTCATTTTGCTGCCGCTGTAACTTATAAAGGACGCCATCATAATTATTACCGCAAGCTTTACGATCTCGGCGGGCTGCACCGAAAAGCCCGCTATCCTTATCCATCTTCTCGCACCGTTAAGTTCCGTTCCAAACGGCGAAAGAACCAAAAGCACCGTGATCAGCGAGCCTATGTACGCGAGCCATTTGAATTTGTACCAGATATGGTAATCTATAAGCGTGACGGCAAGCATGACAACAAGCCCGAGCGCGGTCGCCTGCATCTGCTTTTTAAAATAAAATGCGGAATCGCTTTCTTTAATCATCGCGCTGTAAGAGCTGGTGCTGTATACCATAACAAGCCCGAAAACAACCAAAAAAAGCACGATGATCAGCATACTGTAATCAAAAAACATACCCCTGCGCGTCAGCGTTTCCTTTTTGCGCTCGTTTTTGACCATTCTCAGATTTGCCACGGTATCCCTCCCTTTGCGGTCTGCCGGCCGCCGTTTCTTACATATCCCTAAAGCGCGTTCACATATTCCTTAAAAAGCTCTCCGCGCTGCTCGTAGCTTTTGAACATATCCCAGCTTGCGCAGGCGGGCGATAACAGCACCGCGTCGCCCTCCGACGCGCTCTCCGCACAGATTTCGACTGCCTCCTTAAGAGTGTCGGCACGGCGTATGAGGTCAAAGCCGTGCGCCAGCGCGGTCCGTTCGATTTGCGGCGCGGTCGCTCCAATAAGCACCATAAGCTTTACCTTGCCGCCGAACGCCTCGATAAAGCCGTCGAATTCGGAGTGCTTGTCATAGCCTCCCGCTATCAGAAGCGTCGGTCTTGTCATAGCCTCCAGCGCCTTTATCGAGGAGTCGGGATTCGTTCCCTTGGAGTCGTTGTAATATACCGCTCCGTCCTTTTCCCTCACAAATTCGATTCTGTGCTCGACGCCCCTGAACCGCCTTATCGTATCGGCTATAAGCTTTACGGGCGCTCCCGCGTTTATTGCGAGCGCCGCCGCCGCCATCGCGTTTTCGTAATTGTGGCTGCCGAAGATAAACATCTCGTTCACGTCGATTATGTCAATATCCCGCGCGCCGTCGGTATATTTTATCATTGTCCCGTCAAGGTACGCTCCCCTTTTCGGCTTGCTTTTCCTTGAAAAATAAATCGGATTCGGAAGGGTTTCCCCGAATTTTCGCAGGATCTCGTCGTCGTAATTAAGCACGCAGAAGCCGTCCGCCCCCTGATTGCGGGTTATGGACTCCTTTACCGCGATATAGTTTTCCATTGTGTAATGCCTGTCAAGATGGTCGGGCGTAATATTGAGTATCGCCGTTCCCTTGGGCGCGAACGAGCGCGCCGTTTCGAGCTGGAAGCTGCTTATTTCGGCAACCGTAACGCTGTCGCGCGAGGTTTTGAGGGTTTCTCCCGTGTACGAGGTCCCTATATTGCCGACCACAAAGGTTTTCTCGTTGAAGGCGCGCATTATCTCGCCCATGAGCGTGGTCGTGGTCGTCTTGCCGTTGGTCCCCGTTATCGCGTAAACCGTACCCTTTTCATAATTGTATGCCAGCTCGATTTCTCCCCACACGGGTATTCCCTTTTTCTCAAAGCGGCGCACAATCGGGCTGTCAATCGGAACTCCCGGGCTTATCACCGCAAGCGACACCCCCGAAAGCGCCTCGTCCTTAAGCTCGCCTATTACGATTTCCGCCCCCGTACCCGACGGCAGCTTCGCAAGCACGGCGTTTCGATCAAGCTTGGCGTTGCCGTCGTAAAGAATAACCCTCGCCCCGACTCGTTCCAAAAGCCCGACGGCGCCTATGCCGCTCACTCCCGTTCCGACAACCGCGATTTTTTTGCCCTCAAGATTCATCACAAACTGTTCCTTTCATTGATTTTGCGCTGTCTTTCCGCGCATAATGGTATACCCGTAGGGTGTTTCCTTGATATTGCGCCGCTTTCCCGCGCATAATGGTATACCCGTAGGGTGTTTCACTGATTTTGCGCTGTCTTTTCGCGCATAACGGTATAGTGCTTACTGCGCGGCTTCTCCGCCGCTCTTTTCGATTCCGAGGTAGGGGAGAATGTTTTCAAAAACCTCTTTAATTACGGGAGCCGCTATCGTACCACCATAATATATGCCCTGCGGCTCGTCAATTATACACATCGCTATTACCTGCGGATCCTCCGCGGGACAAAAGCCGATAAAGGACGAGATATATTTCTGCTCGCTTCTCGGAAGCTTCTGAGAGGTGGCAGTCTTGCCCCCTATGGAATAGCCCTCGATATAGCATTTACTGCCGCCGCCCTCATGCACCACCGATTTGAGCAGGGATTTCATCGTTTCGCAGGTTTCCGAGCTTATCACGCCCTCAACGCGCTCATATTCAAGCTCGGTGATATTCCCCTCGGTATCGACGGATTTCACTCCGAAATGCGGCGTTACAAGCGTGCCGCCGTTGACTATGCAGCTTACTGCCCGCAAAAGCTGGAGCGGCGTTATCTGAAAGGACTGCCCGAAGGACATTGTGGCAAGCTCCAGCTCCTTTATATCCTCGCGCTTGTGCATTATCGTGGACGCCTCGCCGGGTAAATCAACTCCCGTTTTCTGCATAAGACCCAGCTTTTCCATATAAAGGAGGAAATTGTCAACTCCCACTCTCAGCCCCCACGTTATGAACGCGGGATTGCAGGAGTTCATAAGCGTCTGCGCAAAGCTCTGCGCCCCGTGTCCCGTAGTTTTGTGGCACCTTATGGTGCGCCCTCCGACGGTTGTGCTGCCGCCGCAGGAATATGTATCCGACAGGGACACCGCGCCCGTCGAAAGCCCTGCCGTCGCCGTTATTATTTTAAAGGTAGAGCCGGGCTCATATGTATCGTTAATCACTCCGTTGCGCCACATGGCGTTTAAGAGATTCATTTTATCGCTGTCGCTTACGCCCTCGGGCAGCTCGCTGTTGAGGGTGAACGCGTCGTTCAAATCATACTCGGGATAATTGACCATCGCAAGCAACTCGCCGTTTTGGGGATTCATAACGATTATGCTGACGCTCTTTGCCTGCTTTGCCTCGTAGGTTTTCTGCGCCGCCTGCATACAGTAGGACTGTATATTGTAATCTATGCTCAAATATAAATCCTCGCCCGCGACAGGCTCTACGCGCTGCTCCTCCTCGCCCTCAAGCTCGATTCCCTTTGCGTCCGTGAGCGTGAGTATCATGCCGTTTTCCCCCGCAAGCAGCTCGTCGTAGCTGACCTCAAGCCCGATGATTCCCTGATTGTCGGCTCCCGTAAAGCCCAAAACCTTTGACGCAAGCTGTCCGTAGGGATAGGTTCTTTTGCTGTCCTCGTCCACCTTAACGCCGTCAAGATTGTATTCTCTTATCCTGTCGCCCACCTCTTTGGAAACGTTTGATTTTACCCGTTCCATTGAGGAAACCTTTTCAACGTAATAGCGTACCCGTTCCTCGCTCATTTCCAGCTCGTCGGTCAGTATGCGGATCACCTTTTCGGGATCCGTAAGCTGGGAATGGATCACCGACACGGTGCATACTGTCTTATTGTCCGCCAAAACAGTGCCGTCCGCGCTTATAAGCCTGCCCCTTGCCGCCTTTATTACCCTTTCGCGCTCATGCAGAGCCTGAGCCTTTGCGGACAGTTCCTCGGACCTCCAAAGCATCACATAGGCAAGCTGCCCGCACAGAACCGCGGACAGAGCCATTATGACAAGGGTGTACGCTCTTATCTTTTTTCTGTGAACCTTCATTGTTCTCAAATATGAATATACCCCGCAGCTTATTTATTACAGTGTATTTTCACCAAGGTCCACTTATTCTGCCGTTGTTTCCCTTTCGGGCGGATTTTGCTCGCCGCCCTCCTGCGACGCCGCCGTCGGCTCCTCATAGCTTCCCGCTTCCGATTCCTCCGCCGGGGGCGTTTCGGGCGGCTGCTCGGGAGGAGTTTCCTGTTCGGCGGGGGTTTCGCCCCCGCTCGGATCCCCGCCTTCGCCGGACGTTTCTCCCTCGGGCGAAGCGCCGCTGCCCTGCTCCTCTCCCTCGGATTCGCCCGAGGAGGGCTCCTCCCCGTCCGAGGGTTCCTCGCCCTTGCTGGGCTTTTCACTGCCTACAATAACCAAAGCCTCGTCGGGCATAAGAGGTCCCGACGGCTTTGTCGCCGTTTCCTCCAAATCCTCGGCGTTGACGTAAATATCCTTATCGTATTCTCCCGCGTTCGGAACGATTCCCATATAGGGCAGAAGCTTTTTGAAAATATTGCGGCTTATGAGCTGTGCGCCCCACGAGGAATCGTACTGCTCGCATTCGGGAGCGTCCACCACAACGTATACCAGCACCTCGGGCTCCTCCGCGGGGGCAAAGCCCATAAAGGACACCAGATATTCCGATTTATCCCTGTCCGCCTTTTCCGCGGTTCCCGTCTTGCCGCCTATCGAATAGCCGTCTATGTAAGCATAGCTGCCCGTTCCGTACTCGACGACAGCTCTGAGCATCTCGCGCATTACGGCGGAGGTGTCCGAGGATATTGTCTGCGTTACGAGCGTCGGCTCCGTCCTCTTTATCGTATCGCCCGCCTCGGAGCGTATCTCCTTAAGCAAATGCGGCTGATAGTAATAGCCCCCGTTGATTATTGAAGCAAAATTCGCCGCCATCTGCACCATTGTCACATTAAGGTTCTGCCCGAAGGAATTGGTCGCAAGGTCAACGTCCATCATATCCTCTCCCTTGAGAAGCCCGTTTTCCTCGGAGGGAAGATCTATTCCCGTTCTGCTGCCGAATTTGAATATTCCGAGGTAGTCGCTGAAGGTTTTTGCGCCTATCTGCATGCCGATCTGCATAAGCGCGTCGTTGCAGGACTGCGCAAGCGCCATGGACAGCGTCATATCTCCCTGTCCCTCGCCGCCGTGGCACTGTATGACCGCGGAATTATATATGCCCTCGCCGTCGCAGGTGTAAACGTCCTTAAGATTGACAAGCCCCTCCTCAAGAGCCTCCGCGATCGTAAAGGTTTTGAAAACCGAGCCCGGCTCGTACACGGTCGAAACGCAGTAATTGCTCCACACCTTGTACATTTTTTCGACGGTTTCCTCGTCCGTAAGCCCCAAAAGCTCCTCGGCGGGATAAATCGAGGACAAATCTCTGGGGTTGTTCAAATCAAAGGTCGGGTAATCCGCCATTGCGAGTATCTCTCCCGTATTGGGATCCATAACCACCGCCGAGGTGCTTTTGGTTTTGATCACGTCGTTAAATTCCTTAAGCGCCTCCTCGACGATATTCTGAATTGTATAGTCTATCGTGGTGACGACCGTATTGCCGTTTACGGCGTTTTTGACCGTCGGCTCATAGCTGCTGTCGTTGATATATCCGAAAATGCGTCCGTTTGTTCCCGAAAGCTCGGAATTGTACTGCCTTTCGATCCCCAGCTCGCCCGAATGTCCACTGCTTGCGAAGCCCAAAACATCCCCCGCAAGAGAGCCGAAGGGGTATGTCCTTTTATATTCCTCCTCGAACCAAACTCCCTTTATATTGGATTTTTCCGCGTTCATCGCCTCTTCAAACGGCTCCGCGTCCTCTTTGTTAAGGGCGAGCAGAAGCCTCTTGTAGGAGCTTACCGTCTGATTCTGCTCCTTTTTCCTTACATTCTCGTCTATAAAATCGTTAAGCTCCTTTTCGTCCAAGTCAAAATGCTCAAGAAGCGCCCTGACCGTCGGCTCCCTGTATTTTTCATCGGACAAAAGGACCTTGGCGTCCAGTATGAGGTTGTACACCTTGGTGCTGTAAGCGAGAATCGTCCCGTTGCGGTCGGTAATGTCTCCGCGCCTCGCGGGAATCGACCTGCTGTCGTATTTGAAATTGTCGTAGACAGCCTTTGAATAGTCCTGCCCCTTGCTCAGGTTGATCCGTATCATTTTTATTGACATAAAAATAAGGAGAAGCGTCACCACCCCAAAGATGATCAAAAGCTTTCTCTGCATACGCACCGTAAATTTATTGCTTTTACGTCTTTTGGGCGACATAGCTTCTCCTTAAAAAAATACAATATGTTCAGTTGTTGGGAACCTCCGAAAACTGCATCACATATTCGCTTTCTCCGCTCTTGTACTTTATAATCTGGTCCTCCGACGCATAAATCATTCCCAACTTGTCCGTTGCCACATTATAAATATAATCGTAGTCAATGGAAGTGTCAATTAAAAGTTGCTTTTGGTCGTTGCTCTCCTTAAGCTCCCCAAGCTCGCTTTGCAGCGCCGAAATTTCCTTTGCGTTGCCGCTTTTGGCATTGGTAAGCGAAATGTATTTTGCGAGGGTAAAAAGCATAACCGTCATAGCTCCCACTATGAGCAGCGTGAACAGACCGCCTATCCCCGTTGCCTTCGCCCTGTTTTTCTGAACGCTGCGCTCGGTACGCCTTCTTCTTATTTCCTCCTCGGAAAGCTGCTCATGCCTTCTGGGTATCCTTACGGGGACCTCCTCGGGACGCTTCAAGGCGGCGCTCCCCTGTATATAGCCCGCACCGTATCTTCTATCCTTCATTTTCAACCTCCTTGTCTCACTTAATTATCCTTCGTTCAAAAATTCTCAGCTTTGCGCTCTTTGCCCTCTTGTTTTCCTCAAGCTCCCTCTGTGAGGGAACTATCGGCTTCTTTGTGATAACCTCCCCCTTGGGCTTTCTGTTGCATACGCATATCGGAAAATCCGGCGGGCATATGCAGGTGTTCACGTTATCCCTGAACTTGTTCTTAACAATCCTGTCTTCGAGCGAATGAAAGGTTATAACGCACAATCTCCCCCTGTCGTTTAAAAGCCCTATCATCTCGTCGATAGTGTTTTCGAGCACCTCCAGTTCCCCGTTCAGTTCGATCCTTATTGCCTGAAAGGTTCTTTTGGCGGGATGCCCTCCCACAGCTCTCGCTTTAATCGGAACCGCCGTCCTGATAATGTCCGCAAGCTGCCCCGTCGTGGTAATGCGGCGCTTTTCCCTTGCTCTTGCAATGTGCGCGGCAATATTTTTGGCAAACCTCTCCTCCCCGTAATTGCGAATCACTCTGCAAAGCTCCGCTTCGCTGTAACCGTTCACAATATCCTCGGCGGTCATGCCCATACGCCTGTCCATTCTCATATCAAGCGGCGCGTCCTCCTTATATGTAAAACCCCTCTCCGATGTGTCAAGCTGATGGGAGGAAACCCCTATATCAAGAAGTATTCCGTCAACCCTCTGTATTCCAAGCTCTGAAAGTACTCTGCCGATATTGCCGTAGTTGTCCCTTACGATGACAGCCTTATCGCCGAACGGCTCCAGCCTTTCGGCTGCCGCGCTTACGGCGTCCCCGTCCCTGTCGATTCCGATGAGCCTTCCGTTCTGCCCCAAACGCTCGCATATATGGTATGAATGCCCTGCGCCACCGAGAGTTCCATCAACATATATTCCGTCGGGTCTGATATTAAGTCCCTCGATCGTTTCGTCAAGAAGCACCGATTTGTGCGTAAATTCCATAAGCCTGTCCCCTAAGTCCTATATGGAAAATCCGAGTCTGTCCATATTGGCGGCAATTTCGTCAATATTCTTCTCGTACTCACTGTTTGCCTCATCCCAAAGTTCTTTGCTCCAAATTTCGATTCTGCTTGCGACTCCTATAAGAACAACGTCCTTATCAAGCTCGGCATATTGCCTTGAAGCCGACGGAAGCAATATTCTGCCCTGCTTGTCAAATTCGCACTCGGTGGCTCCCGAAAGCAGGAACCTTGCGAATCTGCGGGAATCCCTACTGGTGATGGACTGTGTTGCGAGCTTCTTCTGAAACGTCTTCCATTCCTCGTCGGCAAAAACGTAAAGACATTTTTCGATACCCTTAGTAACCACAAAAGTGCTTCCGAGCTTATCGCGGAATTTGGCAGGTATGATAACGCGTCCCTTGGTGTCAATAGAATGGCTGTACTGACCCATGAACACTGCTACCACCCCCTCCTTTGACGGATTTTACATCGAAATCCACCACTTTATCCCACAATCATACACAAAGTCACACTTTTTACCACCTGTAAGGCTATTCTATTCCATTTTCACGCAAATAGCAAGCAAAATTTATAAAAAAACAAAAAAGCCGTCCCCCGACCGAATCCGAAAATTCAGCCAAGGGACGGCTCTTTATGAAATGCGCTGTCCGATTATTTGATTTTGTGCATAAAGTGGGGGATTTTCCCAAAAAAATCCAAGACGGCTATTCCCTGCCTCCGCCGTCCGACGTATCGTCCGAGGCCTCCGACGTTTCCTCGGAACCGCCGTTTTCTTCGGTTCCGACGTTTTCTTCGGTTCTATCTGCGGCTTCTTTGGCGGCCTCCTTGGACGCCTCCGCCGCCTTTTCCTTCGCCGCCTTTGCGGTCTTTTTCCTTTTGGACGGTATGGGGTCGATCTGCGCGGGCTTGCCCATAAGCCTTATGCGCATAAAGATTACAAAAGCAAACATAACCGCTGCAAGCACTGCCGAAAGAATCTGCGACACGGCGATTTGTCCGATGCGCAGTTGGTCGGTTCTGAAGCTTTCAATGACAAAACGGATCACGCCGTAGCCGATGAGGTAGCGGCAGAAGGTTTCGCCGTAAAATTTCTTTTTGTCCCTGAAAATAACCAGCAGGATAAGCAGCAGCAGATTCAGCGCGCTCTCATACAGAAAGGTCGGCTGTACCTGAATGTACTGCGCGCCGTTTACGGTTACGGTTATCTCCTCGAGCGTGTTGGGGTTAAGCACTCCCGTGCTTGCGTCCGCAAGCGGTATTCTCATGGCAAAAAGGCTGTCGGTATAAGAGCCGAACGCCTCCCTGTTAAAGAAATTCCCCCAGCGTCCCACAATCTGTCCCGTTATAAGCCCCAAAACAGCCGTGTCCGCAAATTCCCAAAAATTAAGCTTTTTGATTTTGCAGAAAATGACAGCCACAAGCGCCGCGCCTATAACGGCTCCGTAAATGGCAAGTCCGCCTCCCCTGAGGTTGAAAATCTCCAGAAGATTGTCCTTGTATGTATCCCATTTAAAGATGACATAATAAAGCCTTGCGCCAACTACTCCGCCGAGGATCCCGAAGATCGTGTAATCGACGTAGTCGTCCACATACTGTCCCGTCCTCCCCGCCTCGTGGTACGCGACAAGCGCGCCGAATATCATGCCGAGCGCCATTGTTATGCCGTAAAGGGCAATCTCAAACTTTCCGAAAAGCATAAAGCTTTTGCCAACCTCGACCTCAAAGCCGAGATTGGGAAACTGTATCGGTCCCATTTTATTTAGCTCCTTTTTCGTTTTTACAGAATAAACTCCATTCATTGTAATACAAAATCTTTCAAATATCAACTTTCAATTAAATTTATTGTATTCGCTTTTTATTTGTGGTATTTTAATTAGAGAAAAAACCGAAACAGACTTCGGGTATAATATTATGCGCCGCAGAAACGGCGCAGTATCAAGGAGAATATCTAATGAAACTCGGAATCGTGGGATTACCCAACGTAGGCAAAAGCACACTTTTTAATTCACTGACAAAGGCGGGAGCGGAATCGGCAAACTATCCCTTCTGCACAATCGACCCCAACGTGGGCGTGGTTTCGGTGCCCGACGAGCGCCTTGCAAAGCTTGCGAAGCTTTACGATTCGGCAAAAATCGTTCCCGCCGTAATCGAATTTGTGGATATTGCGGGACTTGTAAAGGGAGCCTCAAAGGGCGAGGGCTTGGGCAACCAGTTTTTGTCGCACATCAGGGAAACCGACGCGATAGTCCATGTCGTGAGGTGCTTTGAAAACACCAATATCGTCCATGTGGACGGCTCCGTCAATCCGCTCAGGGATATAGAAACAATAAATCTTGAGCTTATTTTTTCGGATATTGAAATTCTTGAGAGAAGAATCGCCAAGGTTTCCAGAGGCGCGCGCAACGACAAGTCGCTCGCAAAGGAGCTTGAGCTTTTAAACGGCATTAAGGAGCACCTTGAAAACGGCAAATGCGCCCGCTCCTACATACCCGCCGACGACGATGCCGCAGAGCTTATGTCGGGCTACGATCTGCTTACCGCGAAGCCCGTAATCTACGCCGCCAACGTAAGCGAGGACGACCTTTCCGACGACGGAGCCGCGAACGGCTTCGTAGGGCAGGTGCGCGATTTTGCCGCAGACGAGGGCAGCGAGGTCTTTGTGGTATGCGCCAAAATAGAGGAGGAAATCTCGGAGCTTGAGGAGGACGAAAAGAAAATGTTCCTTGAGGACTTGGGG
Source organism: Butyrivibrio sp. (assembly GCA_023665525.1). GTDB lineage: Bacteria > Bacillota > Clostridia > Lachnospirales > Lachnospiraceae > Eshraghiella. The sequence goes on from JAMPDT010000046.1 coordinate 14,219, forward strand.
CTTTCCGAATCGGGGCTTGACAAGCTTATCAGGGCAAGCTACGGTCTTTTGGGGCTTATAAGCTTCCTTACGGCAGGTCCCACGGAAACAAGGGCATGGACAATCAAAAAGGGAACCAAGGCGCCTCAGGCGGCGGGCAAGATCCACAGCGATTTCGAGCGCGGCTTCATAAAGGCGGAGGTAGTATACTATCAGGACCTGCTTGACTGCGGCGCATACTCCGCCGCCAAGGAAAAGGGTCTTGTCGGAATCGAGGGCAAGGAATACGTCGTAAAGGACGGCGACGTGATTTTATTCAGGTTTAACGTCTGACGAATTTATCGCGATAAGGCAGGCGTCCCGCCCTCCGTCAAATTCGACAAAGCCTGTTTCGCCGACAAGCTCGTTGCTTATGCATCTGGAGCTTCCGGGCTTTAAGGTATATCCGTCCAGCGGATACTTAAAGCCCTTTAATTTTATTCCCGTGACTTCTCCCGCAAAGGCTATGAAGGAAATATATTTTTTGCCGTACTCCTTACGGCTGACGGTAAAGCTTTTGTTTTTGAGGAAAATCGTGTTGCCCCTGTCGATTATTTTGGCGTTCAAGCCCGCGTCAAGGGCTATTTTCAGATTGTGTACGCTTGCCAAAAAATGGTCCAGCCTGCCGCCCGTCGCGCACAGTATATCAATATCTCCGCCGAGCTTTACCGCCTCGCGCACCGCACGCTCGGTGTCCGTATCGTCCTTTTCCGGCTCAAGCGCGATAATTTTCACACCCTTTTTAAGATACCCGTCAAGACCGTCCCTGCCGCGCGTATCCATATCCCCGATTATCAGGTCGGGGCGAATCCCAAGCCTTTCGGCATAGGAAAGCCCGTTATCCACCGCGATCACGCGGTCGTAGACGCTTTTGTTTTGTGACAAAAAAGAAACGGCAAACTCATAGTCAAAGCTGCCGCCCGTTATAACAAGAATCCTCATTTTTCCATAACCTCACAGAAAGCCCTTACGTTTTGTTCAATATCGCCGCAAAAAACCGCGGAGCCCGCGACAAGTATGTCCGCACCGCTTTGCAGTATCAGAGGAGCGTTTGAAAGCGACACCCCTCCGTCTATCTCTATGGGAAAATCAAGTCCCATTTCGGTTCTGAGCCTCGAAAGCACGGCAAGCCTTTCATAGGAGGCTTCGATGAATTTCTGCCCTCCGAAACCGGGGTGAACGCTCATAAGAAGCGCCTGTCCCGCATAGGGAAGGTACGGCTTAAGCCTGTCCACGGGCGTTTCGGGATTAAACGCAAGCCCCGCGACGGCTCCAAGCTCCTTTATCGCCTCCAGCGTTTCCCGCACGTTCCCGCACGCCTCAATATGCACCGATATAATATCCGCTCCCGCCCTTTTAAAGTCCTCGATATACCTTATCGGCTCCGTCACCATAAGATGCACATCGAAAATAAGCGGGCTTTGCGGACGAAGGGATTGGATTACGGGCATTCCGAAGGAAATGCTCGGCACAAAGGCGCCGTCCATAACGTCGATGTGGAGGTATTTTGCCCCCGCCCCGGCGACCGCCTGTATCTGACTGCCCAGTATATTAAAATCAGCCGCCAGAATCGAAGGCGCAAGATATTTTTTCATCAATACTTTCTCCTGCCTCTCATTTCATTGTAAAGCCCGACGTATATGTCATAGCGTATGCGGTTTATTTTTCCGTCCTCAACCGCCCTTTTCACCGCGCATTCGGGCTCCTTAATATGAACGCAGCCGTTGTAGCGGCATTTGCCCTCGTAGGGCGCAAACTCGTCGAAATACAGCCGCAGCTCCTGCGCCTCGATTCCCGTGCATTCAAGCGACGTAAAGCCCGGCGTATCCATAATGTAGGTGTCCTTCGCGACATTGAAGATTTCCGTATGGCGCGTCGTGTGCCGCCCGCGGTTTATTTTCGCGCTTATCTCTCCCGTCCGTGAATTTGCCTCGGGAAAAATCGCGTTCAGGATTGAGGATTTTCCAACTCCCGACGGTCCCGCGAGCGCCGTTGTTTTTCCGAGCAGTATTTTCGCAAGCTCGTCGATTCCTTCCCCCGTAACCGTGCTGGTGGCAATGACCCTGCTTTTTACGCCCGCAAAAATATCGGCAAGCTCCGCCGCCTTATCCGCCTTAAGCTGATCGCTTTTGTTGAAGCAGATCACCGTATCAATATCCTTCTGCCCCATCATTACAAGAAAGCGGCTGAGCAGATTGAAGTTCGGCTCGGGAGAAAGCGACGCAAAAACGACCAGCGCCTGCCCGATATTCGCCGCCGCCGGTCTGATCAGTTCGTTTTTCCTCGGCAGAATACGGCTCACGTTTCCCGTATGCTCTGCCTCGCTTATTATGTCAATCTCAACATCGTCCCCGACAAGCGGCTTAACGCCGTCGTTCCTGAACGCACCCCTGGCGTTACATTCGTACACACCGAGGTCCCCGGTGTGTACGTAGTAAAAGCCCGCTATTCCTTTAATGATTTTACCCTGCATAAAAGATCACTTTATCGTAATTGAAACGGGCGCGGTCGAACCGATCCATGAGCCGTCAACATTTCCGTCGCCGTCCATATCATACTTAACCTCCGCGAACGCCGTACCGGCGCCTGCGGCTAATCCCTCGATATTCTTATCGACGTCGGTGCTTAAGTCAAAAGCGCCATGATTTATAAGGTCGTCGTGACCGTTAAAGCTTACCGTTGAAATGGGCTTTGTGGTTTCGTTGCTGTCGGTAACTTTAATTTTAACTTCTATCTTTCCGCTGTAATCGCCGTCTATTTTTTCACTCAGCACATCCCATACGGACGTTACTTCGATTTTACCCTCAAACGAATTATACTGTGTTTCCTCCGTAGTCGGCTCCGGCGTAGGCTCCTCCGTGGTCTGCTCGGGTGTAGGCTCCGGGGTGGGCGGCTCGGTCGTCGGCGGCTCGGTCGGCTTCTCGGTTGGCTTCTCGGTAATCGGCTCCGTAGGCTCGGGGCCCTGACTTACCACAAGAATTATCGCGCTCTCTATCGGAGCCTGCTCGCCTACCGTAGGTCCTCCCTGCGAAATAACCTTGCCCTCGGTAACCGTCTCGCTGTGCTCGTAGTCGCGTTCGATATTGTTGAAGCCGAGCGCCCTCAGCTCCGCTACCGCGTCCTCAAGGGTATAGCCCTTTACGTCGGGAACAACCGCTACCTGCTGTGTTACTCCTCTGTATATCGTCACGGTCACGGAATCTCCGCTCTTTACGTTTATTCCCGCAACGGGATCTGTCGCAGCCACAAGTCCGACCTTCGATTCGTCGTCGGTTTCCTCAAAGGTGTAGGTGGGCTTAAGATTTTTATTCCTGAGCGTTGTATCCGCCGACGCGTGGGTGTCCCCGATTACATTCGGCATTTCAAAGGATTCCATTCCCTTGCTTATATATACGATAATTGTGGTGTTCGGCTCCACTCTTTCCCCCGCGTCCACACTCTGCCTGAAAATCTGCCCCTCGGGATATGCGTCGGAGTATTCGTCGCGGCTGTTTATTCCGAGGTTCTTATCCTTAAGCTTCTCCTTTGCCGCCTCATAGGTGTCTCCGAGCACGTTGGGAACCTCCACGAGGTCGTCCTTGGGCGCAGCCGTCGTTGTCGCGGGCTTGGCGCTTGAGCTTGAATCTCCCGAAAAAAGCTTTACCATTTTAACGATAACGATAATGGCGATAACAAGTATTATCACGCCTACGGCTATTCCGAGAATCGTAATTATCTTGTCTATTTTTCTGGACGCGGGCAGATCGTCGCTCTCATAATCGTCCTCCTCGGGACCGATTTCGGTTTCGGTTTTATCGGCGTAGCTCTCGTCCGAGTCGGCAGGCTCCGCCTGCTCCTCGGCGCTCTCCCCGATTTCCGTCCGCCCTGCGGCGGCAGCGTTCAAGCCGTCCGAGGAAACCGTTTTCTGCGACGTTCTTTGGCTTATTTCCGCCAAATCATCGTCGCCTATCATCTGTGTAGCCCCTCCCGGAACTATCGCCGAGGAAATCACGACAAAATCCTCGTCGGGAGTTACCAACGAGCGCTTAAGGTCCGCAATAAGGTCGGTCGCGTTCTGGTACCTTCTGTCAGTTTTTTTCTGCGTACATTTGAGTATGATTTTCTCGACGCTCACGGGCACCTCGGGCACATA